>JAIKZD010000112.1 GCA_024682555.1 Lachnospiraceae bacterium
CACCTTCCCACATGCCCCGCAGGGCTTCTTCCGTGTTCTGCAGGGAGTCGGTCTGGGCCTTGAAATTCCCGTTCAGATTCCTTAGCTCCTCCGCCTTGTTGCGTAATTCATTTGATGTTACCTGAAAAAAAGCCATAATTCCTCCTTAGCATACAAGTGACAGCGAACGCATCTCCGCTTCGTAAACAACATTTGCCATGGCATAGATACTGCCGGCGACTCTTGCAAGCTCCTGGGCATCGTTTAAGAGCTCGTCCTTGAGCTTCTCTGCGTTTTTGTAGAAAAGATCCGCATTCTGCCCCTTAAAGCTCCTTCGTAACAGCAGCATCGTGTCTTCAATACCCGAGCCCGCGATCTTTACCAGACCCGCAGATATATCCATAAGCTCCTCCGACTGCCTGCAGGCCCGCATGAAATCTATTTCGATATCCTTTCTTGATTTCTTTTCCTTCAAATTCTCACCTCCCTGATCCTTTCCTTTATTTTTGCTTCTCCCGTCTGATATTCCACAAGAGCCTTCCTCAGCAGATCCTTCGAGCAGACCATTTCATCCGTTATCTTCCTGATGTCCTCTATGTCCTTTAACATGGACAGCATGAATTCCGTATTTGCATCGCCCGCCCAGGTGATATCAAGCCTCAGAACGCCCTCTTCCAGCATATCGACGGCATCGGTGACCCCTCTTATTATCTTTTCCATACCTGTCACTGCCTTGTTCATTTCCAGATAATCCGCCATCAGAGTACCCATATCCGCCTCCTGTCAAAACCTGCCCGGCATCTGCCAGCCGTCAGAACCGGTACATCATCCGCTTGCCTGTCCGTATTCCCTGTTCCGAGACCGTCTTATCGGGATCATAAAACAGACCGTTTCCCTTATCCGATAGTACCCCGGGCTTTTTGTCCGAGCCGAGGAAAAAGTGTATCTGTCTGATCAGATCCCCTATCCTCATATCGTGGTTTAACTTCAGATCCAGTCTTTTGGACAGCTGCGGCACATAAACCTCCACTATGCATTCTCTTCTTTTTCCCATAAAGGAATTCTCACCTCCCCGTAAAACAGTTCGTCGGAGATAAACGGCATATTGCCTTCTCCTGCTTTTTTGGATGTGCTCTTCTGTGTAAAATTCAGTTCACGGTATTCAAATATGCTCTGGGTATCCACGTTCCCTCCGAGATGAAGGCCATAGGCTCCGTCAAGCAGTTCCTCAAAGATCCTGTATCCCTTTGCGAGTCTGATATCCTCGGGTCTTAAGGATATAATAATCTTATGTAAACTATTTTCTTTTCTGATCCGGGTAAGATACTCGCCTTCCACATTCCTGATATTTCTTATGCTTTCCATTATCTTTTCCTCATTCTTGCGGACAAGGTCTGAGTTTACATAAAGTTCATCAAGAACGGAAACCGCATCTTCTATCACCACATAGGTATATACAGATCCGTGCCCTTTCTCATATAAAGTCCGGGGCGTTTTTTCGGGATTACCGGGAATATCGGGAATACCGGAAACATCGGAAATGCCCGGAATACCTGAAATGCCCGGAATACCGGGAATATCGGCAAGATGGTTTACATAAATAATCTCGTGTCCGAGGACCTCCTTAAGCCCTTCCAATATCCTTATGTAATTGCTTTTCCCGCTGCCCTTTCTTCCGGTGATGACAAAAGTATTGAACAGATCCCTGTCGACCCATACAAATCCTGCATCCTCCACGCTGTATCCAACGGGAAGGCAGCCCTTTTTGATCCCTTCGCAAACGAGTCCCGACCTGTATTCCTTAAATGATGGTTTCCTGGGAATGAAGGGGATTTTTCGGGCATATCTGCCGCCGTACATCAGGTTTCGCTTTTTAACGGTCTCTGCCACGGTCACGGCCGGGGCCTTTCTTTCATCATCTTCCTCCTTTGCGGGTATCATCTTGAACTGTATCTCCGAAAACTCTCCGTCTACAGAGGCGATCCCTCTTCCCTTTACTCCGTCCTTCGGGTATATCCCTATCCTTGCCGCCCTGAGTGCGGTAAGATACTGAAGTCTGTCCGTGAGTTCCAGGCAGATAACACTCTTTATCGCCGAAAATACCCTTGAGGGAACGTCCGTTATTCCGATACCGGTCCCGGATATGATCAGGCAGATCCCTAATGAAACACCGTATTTTAAGATCTTAAGGATCGTATCTTCATATCTGTCACCTCCGTTTGAGTTAAAACCCCCGTAATTGTCGATGATAAGAACGATCATGCATGGTGCCCTGTCTGTCCTTAACAGCTCTTCATATGAGGTTCCGCGGTATTTCTCTTTTCGTTCCCGTATGATCTTTTCAAGCATCCTGAAGAGATTCTTTATCATGACGGCGTCATCTTCATAAATGTATCCTCCGATGATATTACTATCCGATAAAAGGGACAGTGCTCCTCCGCCGTGATCGATGATATATATGTTCATGCTGTCCGGATCTTCCCTTTGGATCATGGACCATAAAAGGGTCTGTAAAAGCGTGCTCTTCCCCGATCCGCTGCGTCCTGCAATAAGCAGATGGGGATCCTTTAACAGATCCACCATAAACCGGTCCTGCTTCTGTTTTCTCGGGGCATCATATATCCCGACGGGGTAGACAAACCTTCCGTATACGGGCGAAATGTCATCAGCCTCAAGATAACAGCGTTCCTCAAGTTCCTTCATCCACAGCTGCCTTACCTGCGGCATTCCTGCCTCTTCGCAGACTGCTTTGATGTCATCCATAAGGATCATAAGATCCGGGATTTCAGGCAGAAGCTCTTCTCCCTCCTCATAAAGCGGAGGTTCTCTCTCCTCCTCATAAAGCGGGAATTCATTCCCCTCTTCGTCAAGGAGACAGGCCGTATATGTTCCTTCTCTCGATCTTTCGGTGATATTCATCAGATAGGTGCTCTGGAATTCCTCGTAAAACTCATCGTTCCCCACCTGGATAAAACCCCTTCCGGGATTCGTTATATATGCGGCATCGGGTTTGTGAAGCATGTCCATGCTGTCAGATCTGTCCTGTACCTTCAGTGCGATGCGAAATCTCGAATTGCTGTAAATATTGTCATCCACGGTTCCCTGTGGTTTCTGCGTGGCCAGTATCAGATGTATCCCAAGGCTCCTGCCCACCTGAGCCACGCTTATGAGGTCCCTCATAAAATCCGGTTCGTTCTTTTTAAGCTCCGCAAATTCATCGATCACGATCAGGATATGCGGAAGGGGTGTTTTGATCTTTCCGCTTATGACCTTTTTTTCGTACTCGGTTATATTATTTACTTCTGCTTCTATGAATAATCTCTGCCTCCTTTCATTTTCGGAACTGATAGACGCCATGGCCCGCCCTATGGTATTCCCGGAAAGATTTGAAATGCTCCCGCAGAGATGCGGCAGTTCCCTGAACAGATTTGACATTCCGCCGCCCTTATAATCTATCAGGAAAAAATTGAGTTTTTCCGGAGAGTATCTCAGGGAAAGGGACATTATGACAGTCTGTAACAGCTCACTCTTTCCGCTGCCGGTCATCCCCGCCACGAGACCGTGTGGACCGTAGCCCTTTTCATGTATATCCAGATAGCAAAGGCTGCGTTCGTTTGTCATTCCTATCGGAGCATTTATGCTCTGAAGGGTCTTATTCTCCCTGTAGTTTTTCCTTATGGCTTCCCTTGTCCCCTCCGGACACCCGGGTTTTATATCCTCAAAGACCTCGCTTATGACAACTCGTTCAGGTATTGTCATTCCGGCCTTTTCATCCGGGATGACCACCCTTTCAAGAAAATCCGCCAGCTCTTCTATATCCCTTTTTCCCACATGATCAAAGATCAGTTCCCGGCTCATATGTGGGTCATTTATGTCCCATATTCCGCTATACTCTTCATCATCCTCTATTACCCTCAGGCACTCTCCCGGAAGATCCTCCTTCCGGCTGCAGACGAGGATAAAACGTGCATTGTTAAGTCTCCGGTTCCATGCCCTTATGATAACGGGATCGTCTGTCAGGATGAAGGTCTGTTTTTCATCCGCTCCACCTCCCGGGTCGTCATGAGCTGCGGATAACTCCCGTAAAATGGCTGCGGCCTTATTTCTGTCATGAACTATATTTGCGGTTTTATCCCTTATGTGAGGGAGAAATCTGAAAGCGTCCGTATCTTCCCGCGGAAGGGTATCATTTACAAGGATAAAGGCCAGCCTTAAGAGATCCGGCGGCAGGAAATAGCAAAGCTGTGCGGTTATAAGATATATGAGATTTAGAAGATGCGGCCTCTTATCCGAAAGCAGCCCGGTCATCCGATCCGTCAGAAGGTCAATGGTAACCGGAGCATCCTTATAATAACCGAACCGGTTCTTTATCATTTCCGGGAGATCATACAGTTCATCAAAGCTGATACTCAGTTTTTCCTTCGGAATTATGACCCCGGTCTGACTCTCGATACATCCGTGTCCTAACCTTATAAGCAGGCTGTCAGGGTCTTTCAGGGTGCGGTTCCAGAGATATCCGGGATCCCTTTTGCTTAATATCTCATGTATCGGCGGATACATATACATGAGTATCTCCAGATTGTCTTCATATTTCTGTCCTATGACTTTCATCGAGTTACCGATGTAATCCGTATATACCCGCCGTCTTTTTATCTCCTCCCTTCTCAGATCCCCCCGTCTTCTGTTAAGGCTTGCCACCGCCCAGATGCCTCCCGTCAGGGCAGCAAGGATCGCGGTTATCATTCCGGTATACATATACGGACTCTTTTCCCGGCCCATCCTGCCTGACAGATACAGGGTCACAAAGGTTCCCGCCAGCATCGGAAGAGCCATGGTCAGGGAAGGACCTATGGTCATGAGAAGAGACTCTCTTTTTGCCTCCTTTTTCTGAGGCGGTGACAAAAGCTCAACAGGCGTCCTGTCCGGTTTCCGTATGAGCCTCTTAAGAGGATATACCGGTCCATCCTCATCCACGCAGGAACCCGTCCGTTTAAGCAAGGCCGTATACTTTTGCGCGGGTTCCAGCCGTACTATCCTGAGCCTGCAGCTTCTGTCGAGTCCCCTTTTATCGCTGAAATCGATGAGAAGCATAACCTGCTTCATGCATATGATCTTCACTCCCCAAAGCAGGATCTCGTCGCCGCAATACAGCCTCACGCCCTCTCCTGCCCCGGTAAAGTCTCCGTTCACATAGCATCCCCCCGTGCCCGTCACCGTAAGAACCCCGAAATACCCCTTTTCGGCATGGAGCGGATCTTCCCGGCCGGTTTCCGGGGGCTGTGTTTCGATCCTTCCCAAAGGCTTTGCTCCGGTCTCAATTACGAGATGGTCAGGGGATATCTCCTCTATCGACATCAGACAGACCGTTTTTGTCAGCGCTCTTCCGACAGTGATCTCCTGACTTTGCCCCACATAATAGGCCCCGCAGAATTCTTCTTCCGTAAAAAAAACATTCAGTTTAAGGCTCTCTCCCTGTCCTGTTACAAGGGTGAATTCGCTGTCTTCATTGCATCGAAACCTCCCGTTCCCATCTATGCCGGCAGCATTCTTCCTGACGATATTAGTCCTGTTTTGATCCCCCGGATATAAGATCAGTGAATCACCTTCCCGCAAAAGCTTAATGAGATGACTTTCCCTAAGGCAAAACAGATGTCTGTCAATAAACAGCTCCTCCGATCCTTCCGACAAGATCACTTTATCCGCTGCATGCCGCCTGTTGCATGCAAGAACAGTAATCTTCAAATCAGAATCCTTTCATACCTGTTCAGGTTTGAATGATCGTGCGAACGCACTTGAAAAACAATAAGAAAATAGAACTTGAATAAATTTGTATTTGAAATGTTATCACAGGGTTTGTGAAAATGCAAGAAGAAAATTCAGACAGGCATTTAAAAAAATACACAAAAAATAAACTGCAGTTTATGCTGCAGTTTATTATCCGTGTGCTTATTTACCGGCAAAGACCCTTGCGGCCTGAGCCCAGGTAGGTGCATTTTTCTGATATATCGTGGTTGCCTGTCCCTGACCTGCAGCTCCGTAAGCGGTTCCGCATTCAACGGTAACCCCTGGTTTCTGAAGGGTAAGCTGGACATAATCATTGAATCCGCCCATGGCCGTGATCCCTGCGGCGTTTGAACTCTTTGCATTGATAAGTCTGTAATGATTGAGCATCGATATGTTCGAAGCCAGAAGTCCGGACATGGCGGAAACACCGGGCGTTGCAAAATCATCATCATAATAGATCACGTTGCCCTGCTGATGATAATTGATAAAGCAGCAGTGATTCCTCTCCGTGGCAACTGCCATAAGGGTCCTGGTCTCACTCTCCGAAGCCGGGCTGTAACCCTTAAACTCCTTGGAAGCGGGAGCGGAAGGCCCCTGTGTCATCTCCCAGAGGGTCGGGAAATTCCTGTTCAGATCCACGCCGTTTCCGTTTGACTTCCAGTCTTTGTTCATTGTCTGTGCTATGGTCACCCCGTCGGGATTGGCCATTGGCACGATGTAAAAGCAGGTTGATGCATATACATCGGGATAATTGCCCGAAGCAAACTGAGAAGCATAATACTCGGCAATGGCCATTGTGGTCTGAGTCACCACGAATTCACGGCCGTGTATCGATGCCTGTATCATGATGGAATTCGGAGCAGAAGGATTTCCGAGTATCAGAAGGGGTATGCTCAGACCGTTCTGGCTTACTCCTGCGGATCTTGTGCTTATAAGATTCGGATATGCTGCACAAAGCTCATTTATGTCCTGACACATTTCCGAATATGTATATACCCTGCTCAGCTGTACGATCGACGGTGTCATCGGAGCAGCCTTCAGTGCAACCGGGCTTACCCATAAGTTCGTTCCCGCGATCAGGCCGAAAACCATTATCATTACCAGTAACTTTTTAAATCTTTTCTTCATCTTCCTGTCCCCGTATCTATCCCTTCCGCATCGCAATTTCTCCGGTGTTCGTCTCTGACGATACCGGCATCACAGTTTTTCTCGTGGTCACTTTTTGCATCATATTTGAAATCAAACATTTTGCGGACCTCATAATATGCCGCCTTCTCATACCTGAGCTGCTTTGCCATCCAGTCGTTTTTCCGATCCTCCATACGCCTGTAGATCTTGTTGTCTCCGGGGTCATTATGGGTCGAAGCTGTATTTCTCCTGTAGGTAGCAAAACCGTCAGAACCGGATCCCGGAGCCTTTACGGCCTGATTCGGCTGCTGCACCGCGCTCCGGGCGTTTACGCTTCCCTGCTGATTCCCGGTATACTTACGGCTGCTGAACTGTTCGGGATTTGCCCTGTACATTTTCAGTACCACAGCTATTAAGATGATTATAACAACAATACCTGAAGCCATATTTACTTATCCTTTTTAACCGTTTCCGTCAGAGCGCTCAGAGTTCCGGCGAGGTTTGCTATATCCGAAGGCACAATGATCTTCGTTGCCTGGCCGTTTGCCATGTTTTCGGCTGTCTCATAGGACTTAAGCGTGAGATACTGTGCCGAAGGATTGGCTTCGTTTATGAGCCTGATACCCTCGGCTCTTGCTCTCTGAACCGCAAGCAGTGCTTCCGCCTGACCTTCGGCTTCCCTTATGGTCTGCTCCTTAACTGCCTCAGCCCTTAAGATGGCTGCCTGTTTTTCACCCTCCGCAAGAGTTATGGCCGACTGCTTCTTACCTTCGGCGGTAAGGATAGCTTCTCTCTTTTCTCTCTCGGCCCTCATCTGCTTCTCCATGGCGTCCTGTATCGAGCGGGGCGGCTGGATGTTCTTTACTTCCACTCTTGATACCTTGATACCCCACTTGTCGGTGGCCTGATCGAGGATGGTGGTTATCTGTCCGTTGATGCTGTCTCTTGAGGTAAGAGTCTCATCTATGGTCATGGAACCTATTATGTTTCTCAGGGTTGTCGCCGAAAGATTCTCAATGGCGGCGATGGGTCTTTCAACACCGTAGGTGAAAAGCCTTGCATCAAATACCTGGAAGAATACGACCGAATCAACCATCATTGTGGCATTATCCTTGGTGATAACGGGCTGGGGCTCAAAATCCGCCACCTGTTCCTTTAAGGAAACCTTCTTTACCACCCTGTAAAAGAAGGGTATCCTGAAATGAATTCCCGCTGTCCAGGATGCATAATATTTTCCGAGGAACTCAACGATCCAGGCATTTGCCTGAGGCACTATGCATATGCATCTGCATAAAAGAATGATGATCAGAGCGATCACTGCAAGTAAAAAATAACCCATAATAAATACTCCTTTCATATATAAAAAACTCACTGTTTTTCCTCTGTACCCTATTCCTGATTCTCCACATTATCGGCGGGAACGGGTATGGTCCCGTCGGCATTTATAAGTCCGGCCTGGATCAGAAGTGCTATCTGCTGTTCCGGGGTAAGACTGTCAAGCTCCTGCTGCCTCGGCGGTGTGTAGGTCTTTCCGCCGTATACGATCACCGCTTCGCCCTCTTTTACCAGAGAGTAGATCTTTCTGGCACTTGCAAGGGGAAGATTGATGCAGCCGTGAGAACCGTTTGTCAGATAGATATCTCCTCCGAAAGCACTTCGCCAGGTTGCATCATGCATGCCCTCGTTTTCGTTAAAGGGCATCCAGTAGGAGACATTTGAGGCATAACTTGCTCCCCGTAAAACCGCATTTTCTTCCTTATAGGTGATCCCATAGATGCCTACGTGGGTTCCGTTGCCTCTGGAAACATTTCCGGAGACGAAATCCGAATCCGCGGCCACCTTTCCGTCAACATATACCCAGAGATGCTGTTCCGTAAGGTCGATCTCCACATAATCGTCTCCGTAATCATTGGCACCGTAAACCGCACCCTCGGATTTGTATATGGGAGTCCTTTCTCCCCGGTATCCCGACTTTATGGCATCGATAAGCGCCTCGGTCTCGGCACCCCTGTCGATCCACCATCCATAAGCACCCTGGGTGATGGTGATCTCCTCCCCCGAATGGGTCTTTAACTTATGCGGCTGTCCGAAGGTATCATATTTTCTGGCAAGAGATTTTACATACTCGGCAACCATTTCCTCATCAAAGGTCACGTCCGTTCCTTCAAGGGTTACCCATTCATTGATCTTCTCGGGATCTAGCACCTCTTTTTCATCCCCGAAAACATAGGTTATCTTTGCCGCACAATATTTATTCAGATTGTTCACGAGTTCATTGAGCTCGGGATCATCCGAGGTAACCTCCGCCGTCTTATAGCAGGTGTCATTATCTATGTTTACCTCTGTTTCGAGAGTATCACAGGCCTCCGAAACATACATTACGATAGCGTCCTTGATGGGAACCGCCCCGTTATCCTCTTTGGTTATCACATACCCTTCATCCGTCACGTTCCCCACAAAGGCGTCCATCGGCTGTCTGATATTCTCAGAATCAAAGAACGGCATCTTCGATACCGCCGAAGCCAGTCCGGAGGCCGAATAATAGGTGATCTCCTCTATGGAAATATCGTGTAATGCCTTAAGCTCAAAAAGCCAGCGTCCGGTCTTCTGGGACTTGATCTCCTTCTTTACCTCACCGTTAAATACGGGGTTTAAGGTGATATCCGAAGAAGTGAGGGAACCCTTCACACCGTCTCTTCCGTTTACGGTCAGGGTATAGTTCACTATTTTTTCCCTGATGGCATCTTCCGTCTCGGATGCGTTCTTCAGACTGCAGTCGATCCCGTTGACCGTTGTATTCGGATAGAATCTTGTCTTAAAATACACCGCACCGCAGATGTATGCGATAAACAATGCGGCAGCGACGGAGGCCAGGCAGATCTTAAAGGCCTTTGACCCTGTCACCTTAGTAAGGATATCTTTTACCGCTAAGGCAGTCTCCGGTTTGCCGCCGGTCCTTTCGGGCCTGTCGGTCTTTCCGTTAATACCGGCTTTGGCCTTATCATCGGATCTTATGTTCTTATCTGTCTTCTCCGGACTTTTTGCATCTTTCAATACGCTGCTTCCGGTATCCCGCTCATCGCTTACGGCAATGGTTTTTGTGGCATCGGAAGTTTTTTCCTTCCCCGAAGGCTTCTTCTCCGAAGCCTTTGGATTTTCCCTGTTTACGGACTCTTTTGAGGATTGAACCTCTTTTTTTGTGTCTTTTTTACCTTCTTTTTTTCCGGCACCGGTGGAAGGATCATCCGGAAAAGCTGCGGGATCCGGTCTGTTTACCGGGATATTTCCGTTCTTTTTATTCTCAGTACTTTCAGGTGCCTTGACATCATTTCCGGATCTGTCATTTCCGGATCTGTCACTTCCGGGACCCATATTTCCGGGTCTCGTGTTTCCGGTGCTCATATTTCCCGGCTTTACGTTTCCGTTCCTCATGCCCCGGGTGCTTTCGCTTCCGGTGCTCATGCCCTGAGTGCCTTCGCTTCCGGCACTGTTATTTCCGGGCCTTTTATTCCCCGTTCTTTCGGTTTCGGATGAGGGCTTTCCGTTTCCGTTTTTCCCGTTACGGACTTTTCTGCCCGCATTTTTATCCGGATCGTCTTTTCCCTGGTTTTCCTTACCCGCAAGCTTTTTTATCAGGGATCTGCTCTCGGAAGGAGCATCCCTGCGTGTTTTATTATCATTCGCCTTTGCGGATGCCTGTTTCTTTTCGGAACCTTTTCCTGCGGACATCCGGTCTTTTACGCCGTTTCTCTGAATACCGTTACGGGCCGTCTGCGCTTCATTATGACTGTCCTTATCTTCAATGCCGCTTTCCCGTCTGGCAAGCTCTTTGCGCTTCCTTATCTCCTCTTCGAGCTCCCGTATCCTTCTGTCTTCCTCTCTTGCTCTCTCCTCTTCTTCTCTCAGATATGCCTGGAATCTTAATGCTCTTTCCCGAAGCTCCTCCTCATTCTCCATGTCTCTGTCGGGATTGTTTATGTTTATGACATCCAGTCTTGCGTCTTCATTACGCTGAGGATTGATACTCTGCGAAAAACCCGGTGTTCTGTTGTAATTTCCGTTTCTCTCTTCCTGTTCCCTTCGCCTTAACTCTTCTACGATCCTTGCATTCTCTTCCTGTCGTAAGGTCAGAGCCTGTTTGTCCTCGTTTAAGCGCCTCAGTTCCTGAAGCTTCGAAACCTCTATATTTCTTATAGGCCGGCCCTTCATACCGGCTTTTTTATAACTGCCGTTTCTGTTATCCATAACGTTCCCTACCGCCATGCTGTTTCATCCCTGAAGATACTTCTCTCCATAGACCGTAATAGTATATCACAATTACCGTCTCCGGTGGAACAAATATAGTAAAAATGATATGATTATTCCATGAACGAGCTGACTATTATTCCCTACACCGAAAAATTCCGTGATCTGTTAAAAAAACGGGATCCCGCCATAGCCTCGGAGATCGAAAACAACGGTGATATCATAGCTTCCACCGTTATCCTGGCTGTGAGGGGACTTTCATCCAAAAAACCCGTAATATCAGGGGCAGGATACCTCATAAGGGGACTCGGCTCCTACGAGAGCAGTGCTTATGAGGGAAAGCGGTTTCTCCACGCCTCCTTCACCGGATTCGGAAAGGATGAGGTCTTCGCCTCGGACATGCTTCTTGACAGGCTCATTTCCATTTACAGGGAAAAATATACGGATCACACCTTAAGACTCTGGTGCCGGGCACGCAATGCCGTATATCTTGACTTTCTCATAGCAAAGGGATTCTGTGTGGAAAATACCATGTTGGTTATGGAGTGTGATCTGACGGATCATCCCGAACTAAGGGAAAGACCGGACTTCTCCGCAACGGAATTTACCACCGATCTTCCCATGGATGAATACCTGCTTTCAAACGGGGAAGCCTTCGGGATACCTGACAGCAGAAACGACATGCTCTACAGGCTTAAATATCTGGATGCACGTGTTTTTGCCGTATGCACAAACGGCAGTATCACTGCGGCCGTGACCACCTGGCCTCTTTCCGAGGACAGGTTTTCATCCCTCCATGCAACGGAAAATATCTTCTGCATGCCGTCAAAAAGGCGTCAGGGGATCACCTCTTCGCTTTTGTATCATGTCCTTTATACTCTGAGATCCCGGGGAGTCACCAGGGTTTCACTGAATGTTTACGGAAATAACAGGGCAGCCATAGATCTGTATCTCAGATCCGGCTATGAGGTTACCGATACCCTTCTGGAGCTTCATCTGCACGAAGGCGGTATCTGAATCGCGCCTGTGCATTCGTGACGTTTATGACATAAAATAACAGACGGGCAGGGGTTTTTCTTATCCCCTGCCCGTTTCATCAGGATCTTTCTATTTCCCGAGGCTCAGCAGAAATTCTCTTGCCGAGTCGGGCTTGTAATTCTTTTCTTTCCACCGGTCGCATAATGCATCAAGTGAATGTCTGTTGAAGTCCTCCGAGTTAAAATACCCCTGTTCCCTGCAGACCGCTTCGAGTTCGGCATACTTTACGGCATCAATGTTCCGATCGTTCCCGGACTGTCCCGTGCCGCCTGTCACCTTATCGAGTTCTTCATTGTCTATCATATGATCCGACATCATGTCACTTCCTCGCTTTCTTCTTCTCCCTGATCATCCTTGTCTGATGGACAAGAAGTATTACCAGGCAGGCCAGAGCCACGATAAGAGCTATGAGTGCACCCACCGCAAACCGGATGGCCATATCCCTGGATGTACCGATCTGCTCGGCTATGGCATAAGATGAAAATCTGTCCGTATTAAAGGTAATTGTCTTTTCATCATCATCGATATCCGGAAGTATGGACAGCTCTCCGTTATGAAGCCTTAATACGGAATAAACCTTTCCTTTCTTATAGATCTCATCGGGTATCTCTATAACCACCTGCATAGGCTCGGAAAGACTCGTTACGTTTTCGGATGAGCCGTTTACAAGCTTCATCATGGTCAGGTCGAAATACTGAAGAGGTTTCTGGTCAGCCCTGCTGTCCATTATCTTCTTAACTGTCTTGTCAACCTGATCTGCGGCTGTCTTGGTGAGCGACACCGTTACGCTTGCGGTTCCGCCGTCAACGATCTCGAACACTTCCGAAGAATTGAGCGCATTGATCACTACCCTGTCGATATTGGGAACGCTTGGATTGATGACATCATCGTCGGTCAGATTCATGAGTTCTTCCCTGCTCATCTGATGGAAATCGGGCAGCACAAGTTTTCTCTCGAGCTGGTTGTCAACATGGGCATCAAGTCTTCCTTCATAGAATACTTCGTCTATGATGGATGCCACATCGCCGTTGGCTATCATGATGGCGGCCTCATCCCTGGTAAGACCCAAGTTACGCAGTGTCTCCGGTACCTCTTCCATGAACTGGTCTTCCGTGATACCAAGCTCTTCGTCCGTAGGGATGGTGATCTCCGTAAGGTCCATTTCTTCCACGAACTCATCCCCTGCAGAACCGTCATTGGCCTCGGTAAGGTCGATTATGGTCTCCTTTGTTGCCGTATTTTCATTGGTCTTCTCTATTGTCTGTACCTTAACCCTCTGAACGCTCTGTCCGGAAGCTTCGGCGGCCTTTTTGCCCGCATCCGTCTGAACAAAGGCTGCGGCTATGGTATGGGGAGTATTGACATTTGAGAATGTATAGGCTCCCACAGGTCCTACCTGAATTCCGTCAACAGCTACCGCAAGGATGGCAAATCCCGTCTTGGGAGTGATCGTATAGGTCACACCCTGTCCGGCGGCAACCATGGTGATACCGCTGGGTGTTATGGTTCCTCCGGTTGTGGCAACACCCGAGGATATCGCATAGGCCGCAAGGCCCGATTTGATAAAGTTTGCAACGAAACAGTAATCATCGCGGATCTCCTTGATGGTGTAATCCCTGCTCCTGCTGACTACCTGCCCGTTGACGGTCCAGCTGTCAAAGGAATAGCCTGCGGCCTCTCTGGCGCTTATGATCACATCGCTTCCGACATTATAGGTGCCCTGACCCGAAACCGTTCCTCCTTCGGCAATGTTTACACCGATGGTAACCTTACGGGTGGTCGAGCCGAAAACGCCGATGATATTACGGTTGTAGGTAAGATTCGTCAGTTCAAGGGATGCGGAATCGCTTATCCTGCTGTCTCCCTCTTTCCAGTACAGGAATACATATCCGTTGTTAGCCTTTGCTGAAAGAACCGTCTTTCCTCCATAGGTTATGTTTCCGCCGCCCACAACGCTTCCGAAGTTGCTGTCATTGGGCACTGCGTTCACCGTAACATAATTCTGGCGGAATCCTGCCGTAACATTTATGTTACATCTCACATTGTTGATCGTGTAATTAGTCTGGGTGGATACGACCTTTCCGTCCCTTACCCATCCGGTAAATGCAAAGTTCTTATTGGGAACTGCCGATAAAGTGACGCTTCCGCCCTCTTTGACGGCTCCTCCTCCGGTTACTATTCCGCCGTTTTTGGGATTGGCGGAAACATTTACGTTATAACTGTTTCTCTGAAGCTGAATGCTTGAATACCCCTTTACCGTGGGATCCTGAACCGATGAACATACCACCGTCAGGTTATTTGCCGTTTCATTCTGTGAAACATAAAGAATACCGTTTTTATCGATCCCGGTATCCGGGTTCATATTTCCCGAAACACCCCAGTTTACGCTTGAGTCATAAGCGCCTTCACCCGAAACATATGAATAGAATTCATAGCTGTTTCCGACGGAAAGGGTGGCTATTGCGGGTGTAACGCTTACACCGGTTATCCTCGAGGATGAACCCGTTACCGTCACGCTGAGATTCAGCTTAAGTCCCTTTTTACATGACGGATCGGATGCATCCGCAAAATACATTACTGCGGAATATTTACCCGCGGGAACATACGGACTCACTCTGACCCTGAACCAGGTGCTTACCTGATCTCCGCCTGCAAAATAAAGTGTGGTATCACCCATGCAGATGAGATTGAATACTCCGCCGTCCGATACATTGGTCAGACCATAGATCAGATCAACTTTTGTAAGGCCGTTATTTACAACCTCAAAAGTATACTCCGCATCATTTCCCACCTGGAGTTTTCCGAAATCATAGCCCTTTATCACATTTCCGTTTTTGTAGGCCAGAAGTGAATACTGTCCCTGTTTTGCGGCTTCCTCTTCAGCTTTCTGCTGTGCCGCCGCTGCAGCTGCTTTTGCTTCTTCCGCAGCTTTTGCTTCGGCTTCCGCAAGCTCCAGGGCTTTCTTAGCAGCTTCATCTTCCTGCTTCTGCTGCTCTGCCTCTTCCTGTGCCTGTCTTGCAGCCTCCTCAAGAGCCGCCTGTCTTGCAGCCTCTTCCTGTTCCGCAGCTATCCTTTGTGCCTCTGCCTCGGCTTCTGCCTGCTGTGCTGCCGCTGCCGCCGCTGCTGCCTCAGCTTCCGCCTGTCTTGCAGCCTCTTCTTCCGCTGCCTGCTGTGCTGCCGCTGCCGCCTCAGCCGCCTGTCTTGCAGCCTCCTCTTCCGCTGCCTGCTGTGCTGCCGCCGCTTCCGCAGCCGCTGCCGCCGCATCCGGATCTTCACCGGGCTGCTCTGCTGCGGGACCCTCCTCCATAAGCTGCTCTTCACCGAAATCTTCAGCCCTTACCACATTGACAAATCCGTAAAGATTTGTCGCAAACGTGCCGAAGGCCAAAACCATTACCATAAAAAGCGCGATCGTTTTTTTCATTATGTCTCTCTCCCTCCTGAAGATTACAGTCCGTATCGGACCTCTCATCCGTCCGGTTTCTGTTCATTTACATATATCATGACCCGATACATGATGATAATACTACATATAGTGGCAGAATGTCTATATGCGGTATTGTAACGGGTTCATTTTGATTATACGAATGAAAAAGCCACCGGGCAGAACTCCCGGTGGCCGTTAAGCAGTATTTACATATATTGACCCGGTTCATAGTTTCTTTACAAAAAGGCATCTCACGGCGTTCAGCACGCAGAGCACCATCACACCCACATCCGCAAAGATCGCAAGCCACATGTTAGCTATCCCGAATGCACCTAAGATCAGGCATAACAGCTTTACGAAGATGGCAAAAATAATATTCGTGTACACTATTCCGATACATTTCTTCGCTATTTTTATTGCCTTTGATATCTTGAGGGGATCATCATCCATGAGGACAACATCCGCCGCCTCGATGGCTGCGTCGCTTCCAAGTGCACCCATGGCGATCCCGATATCTGCCCTGGAAAGGACCGGCGCATCATTGATCCCGTCTCCGACAAAGGCGAGAGTTCCGTTCTTTTCTTCAAGAAGCTTTTCAACATGCTCGACCTTCTGTGCCGGCAGAAGTTCTGCATGGACCTCGCTTATCCCAACCTCCGAAGCGATCTTGTCCGCAGCCTTTTTAATGTCTCCGGTTAACATAACTATCCGGCTGACGCCTGCCGCCTTAAGCTCCGCTACCGCCTGTCCGGCATGAGGCTTCATTTCATCCGATATAACGATATGGCCCATATAGCTTCCGTCCATGGCAACATGAACGATCGTGCCTATGCTGTGGCATTCTTCACAGTCGATGCCAAGCTGTCTCATAAGTTTTATATTCCCGACGGCAATGTTTTTCCCGTCAACCCTGGCCTTTATCCCGTATCCGCTGACCTCTTCGATATCCGATACCCTTTCGGCATCCGTTTTTTTCCCGTAAGCACTCTGAAGGGAGCGGCTGATGGGATGAGATGAATGGGCTTCACAAAGGGCCGCGTATTCAATAAGCTTTTCATCCTCGATCACGCTGTGATGTACGCCGGTAACCTCAAAATTTCCTCTGGTGATGGTTCCCGTCTTGTCAAATACCACAGTCTTTATCTTAGACAGGGTTTCCATATAATTGGAACCCTTTATGAGTATACCCTGATTTCCGGCTCCTCCGATGCCTCCGAAGAAGCTTAAGGGAACGCTCACCACTATTGCGCAGGGGCAGCTTATTACAAGAAAGGTCAGTGCCCTGTAGATAAAATCGGCCCACATCGGTGATTCTTTTAAAATAAGGAGTCTCACAAGGGGCGGCAGTACGGCAAGGGCCAGAGCGCCATAGCAGACGATGGGAGTATAAAACCTTGCGAACTTTGTGATGAACTGCTCGGATCTTGCCTTTCTCGATCCGGCATTTTCCATCAGATCAAGGATCTTTGAGGCGGTTGATTCTCCGAATTCCTTAGTGGTCCTTATCCTAAGGACTCCGGATATGTTAACGCTTCCGCTTATTACCTCATCGCCCTTCGAAACATCCGAAGGAAGGCTCTCCCCCGTAAGGGCACTTGTATTTAAAGTGGATCTTCCCTCTTCTATTATTCCGTCTATCGGTATCTTTTCGCCGGGATTTACGATGATGATGGTTCCGGTCTCAACATCATCCGGGTCGACCTTCTTTATCTCACCGTCTTCTTCGATATTGGCATAATCCGGCCGGATATCCATCAGATCTGTGATGTTCTTCCTGCTCTTACCCACCGCATAGCTCTGAAACAGCTCTCCGATCTGGTAAAAAAGCATAACGGCTATGCCTTCTTTATAATCCGACAGGGCCATGGCTCCTATGGTCGCGATCGCCATTAAGAAGCATTCATCAAATACCTGACGGTTGAGTATTCCCTTGAAGGCTTTTTTCAGGATATCGTAACCCACCGTGAGATATGGTATGAGGAAAAGCAGAAATCTCACTACCGGATATTCTTCCAGCGGCAACATCATGAACACAGTCATCATCAGGGCCGAGGCGATAACTCTTATCAACAGATTCTTCTGTTTTTTGTTCATGCTTCCTGCTCCCGTCTACAGATATATCTCACAGTCATCTTCCACTGCCTTGCAGTTTTTGATCACGGCCTTCATAACGCTTTCCTCATCGGCTCCATCTTCGAACTCGATCTTCATCTTAAGTGCCATAAAGTTTACGCTTGCATCCTTTACGCCTTCCGTTTTCTTTGCTGCCTCCTCCATCTTGTTTGCACAGTTAGCGCAGTCAACATCGATCTTGTAGGTTTTTTTCATGGTTTCTTCCTCTTTTCTTTGTATTTTTTCAATATCTGTTTTTAACGTATTTGTTTTTTCTGTATTTGTTTATACTGTATTTCCGGTTTTATGTGTTTTGGTTTTACGGCTTTTTGTTTTTATCATATTTTGTTTTACCGTGCTTTGTCATTCCTCAATATGCTCTCTGCCCTGGCCGATTATGCTCCTTACATGATCATCGGCAAGAAAATATATGACCTGTTTCTTATCCCTTTTGCATCTGACAAGCCTGGCCTGCTTTAATATCTTAAGCTGATGGGATACCGCGGACTGGGTCATGTTCAGGGCCTTTGACAGGTCACAGACGCAGATCTCCTCTTCGAACAGAGCAAACAGGATCTTGATCCTGCTGGAATCTCCAAACACCTTAAAGAGCTCCGCAAGATCATACATCTCATCCTCATCGGGAAGGTTTTTTCTGACCTTGTCTACCTTATCTTCATGTATTTCGTTTATCTCACAGCGTTCTACATCACCTAAAGCCATTTCGCTCTCCTTCTTTTCTCCCTTCGGAACGGTGGATCCGTAACCCGTTTCAACATACCGCTACTCATTTCAACATATGAACGATTGTTCATATGTTGAATATAAAACGGCGGCCTTTATTTGTCAAGAGGTTTTTTTGACTTTGTGGGATTTGTGGAGCTTTTATGGGATAGAGAGATTCTTTGTGGGGTTTTGGAGGCTTTTATGGGATAGGGAGAAATATTCGAGTGATTTTTCAGAATGTTAATATGGGAGAGCAACAGTGTGGTACAATGACAGAGTGAAACCATTTTTTATAAAACATAAAACAGGAGGAGAACATGCAAAAGGTACATACAGACAAAGCACCCGCAGCGGTAGGTCCCTATTCCCAGGCGATGATCGTAAACGGAATGGTTTATACATCAGGGCAGATAGCCCTTGACCCCTCAACGGGAGAACTCGTCGGAAAGACGATCGGGGAACAGGCCGAGCAGGTAATGAAGAACCTGATGGCCATATTGGATGAGGCCGGGGCAAAACCGGAAAATGTTGTGAAGACGCTGTGCTTTCTCACGGATATCAATGATTTTGCGGCTTTCAACGAGGTATATGCCAGATACTTTACAGAAAAGCCTGCGCGTTCCTGTGTCGGAGTCCAGTCATTACCAAAAGGGGCGATCTGTGAGGTGGAGATCATCGCAGCAATATAAACGCAAAGAAAACCGGACAATCTGTCCGGTTTTCTTTATGCCGATTAAATGTATCCGTTTACTCATATCCTCATGCTCCGTATAAGGTGAATTGTCACATATTCTGTAAGATAATCTTCCTAAGCTTCATTTACTAGTTTCCCGGTTATATGCTCTATATCCAGTTCCAGACAACATACACGAGGAAAGGCATTTTTCATTTCCTTTTCAAGATATGCTTCATCATCCAAAGTATAATATCTTTATCCATATTTATATTGTGCCATGCGTATATAAATGTTTCATGTATATTTGCTACCCATAGGGTGGCTAACTCATGACTAAAGTCACAAGCGTGCACCGCTTTGAAAAACTAAACTTTTCCATCAACTACCTATTGCCTTTAGGTGATGAATAGTTAACAAACCTACTCAACCGTAAACTTACCAACTATCTCATGCATCTTATCGACTTCTGTGTATAAGCCCTGTGACATTTCTGTACATTCCT
>JAIKZD010000072.1 GCA_024682555.1 Lachnospiraceae bacterium
GATGTTCTTCTATCTCTTTGTGTTGATCAGATACAGCGTGCTGCTAACGTCGATCGGTCTTTTCAGCATCCTTATCGATATTCTTATGGCTAAGATCATTTCGGGAAAGCGGGTGAACCTTACCCGCGTACAGATGCGGGATTCCGGAAAGCTGTCCGGACTCACCGTATCGGGGATAGAAATGATAGAATCCATCAAGGCAGGAGGAGCGGAAAACGGATTTTTTGCCAGATGGTCCGGTTTTCAGGCAAGCGTAAACTCTTCGAAAAATAAGTTTGTTAAACTGAATTCCTGTCTGGGTATGATACCGGCCATTGTTTCTTCATTGACAAACACCCTGATACTGATCATCGGTATCGGTCTCACCATGCGGGGAGAATTCACACTCGGTATGGTAATGGCGTTTGACGGCCTGCTCGTTTCATTTACCGGGCCGGCAAGCCAGCTTATCAGTGCAGGACAGATGATCCAGGAAATGCGTACAAATATGGAGAGGGTGGAGGATGTAATGCTGTATCCTTCCGACAAGAACGTCATTGACAGAAATGTGGACGCCGGAGGGTACAGAAAGCTTAACGGGGAAATAGAGCTTAAAAATATCACATTCGGATATTCAAGGCTCGGGAAACCGGTCATCAAGGATTTTAATATGTCCATAAAGCCCGGAAGCAGGGTGGCTTTCGTCGGAAGCTCCGGCTGCGGCAAATCAACCCTTGCAAAGCTTATTTCAGGTCTCTATGATCCCTGGCAGGGAGATATTCTTTTTGAAGGAAAGCATATAAGGGAAATAGACAGGAACATTTTTACGGGATCTGTCGCCGTGGTGGACCAGGATATCATTCTCTTTGAGGACAGCATCAAAAACAATATCAAGATGTGGGATGACTCCATTGAAGATTTTGAAATGATAATGGCCGCAAGAGACGCACAGATACATGATGATATCATGCTCAGAAACGGGGGATACGAGCATAAGCTTATTGAGGGCGGAAGGAACTTTTCCGGCGGACAGAGGCAGAGGCTTGAGATAGCCAGGGTCCTGGCACAGGATCCTACGGTCATAATCCTTGACGAAGCCACAAGCGCCCTTGACGCAAAGACCGAATATGAAGTTGTAAAGGCCATAAAGGACAGGGGAATAACCTGCATTGTTATAGCACACAGGCTTTCCACCATAAGGGACAGCGATGAGATAGTCGTGCTCGATCACGGCGAAGTGGTGGAAAGAGGTACACATGAGGAACTGTTCAAAAAGAACGGCTATTATACGGAATTGGTTACCAGCGAATGAGTGAGATGAATTGGTTCTCTGAACAGATTAATATCAGGAAACTGGAGGATGAGGAGGTCGTTGCCCGGGCCTATGCCGATATGGCGTCGATCGTCATGGGAAGGAAGGCCGGGGCCGTGCTCAATGACTCTCTTGAGCAGGCAAGAAGCGCCATTGATCTTATCCTGAAATATTACGGGATCCGTTTAAAAGAATTTCCCGATGAGATCAAGGATTTTGACCGGGAGCTTGACCGGCTTTTGCATCCCTTCGGAATAATGAAGAGGATGGTCATATTAAGCGAAGGCTGGTATAAGGACGCTTTCGGTCCCATGCTGGGATTTTTGGAGGACAATACTCCGGTGGCACTTATGCCGGGCAAAACAAAGGGGTACGTTTTCCGGGATGTAAAGACCGGCAGGGATATTGCCGTAACATCGAAAAACGCCGGCGTTTTGAAGAGGGAAGCACTCTGCTTTTACAAACCTTTCCCCTTACGCGCGATAAAGACCGCTGATATCATAAAATACATGTTCAGCTGTCTTTCATTGAACGATCTGGTCTTTATGGTAATATCCACCGCTGTCGGGGTGTTGATCAGCATGGCTACCCCGAGGATAACATACTGGCTGTATTCGGATAATCTGATCAAATCGGGCAATTATACAAGCCTGCTTGCGGTGGGCTTTTTCCTGGCGTCGGTTTCCATCAGTGTAATATTGATCAATACTCTTAAATCCATGATCATGGAACGTATCGAGGGGAAGACTTCGCTTTACATAGAAGCCGCGTCCATGATGAGGGTATTATCACTTCCGACCGGTTTTTTCAAAGAATACAGCTCGGGTGACGTTACACAGAGGATGGGCTATATTTCCAGCCTTGCTTCCACTATATCAGGAATGCTGGTTTCCACCGGACTCACATCGGTTTTTTCCCTTGCCTATATCATGCAGATATTCCGCTTTGCACCGGCAATGGTGGTGCCGTCCGTTATCATTATCGTCATCAACGTCGGTTTTAGTGTGGTCTCATCCCTACTGCAGATCCGGATAAGCCGGGAAATGATGGAATCCACCACGAAAGAGAGCGCAATGACATATGCCCTGTTGAGCGGCATGCAGAAGATAAAGCTCGCGGGAGCCGAGAGAAGGGCTTTCGGAAAATGGTCAAAGGCATATACGGAACAGGCAAGATTCACCTACGATCCGCCTATGATATTAAAGATCAATCCTGTATTAAGTACGGGTATTTCGCTTATTGGAACAGTGGTGATCTATTTCCTTGCGCTGCAGCAGGGACTCGGTGTGGCTGAGTATTCTGCGTTTAATTCGGCTTACGGAATGCTTTCCGGCGCGTTTGCCTCTCTTTTCGGGATAGCGCTGCAGGTGGCGGGCATACAGCCTTATCTTAAAATGGTTGAGCCGATCTTCTCGGCCGTGCCGGAGATCAGTGACGGGAAAACCATGATCGACAAGCTTAAAGGCAATATCGAGCTTTCCCATATCTCTTTCAGGTACAGTGATGACTCTCCTCTTATCCTTAACGATATTTCACTTAAGATAAGAGCCGGGCAGTATATTGCGATAGTCGGGAAGACCGGCTGCGGAAAATCAACGCTTTTCAGGCTCCTTATCGGTTTTGAAAAGCCGGTAAAGGGTTCCGTTTATTATGATTCAAGAGATCTGAGCACTATAGATCCCCAGTCCTTAAGGAACAGGATAGGGTCCGTAATGCAGAATGAGAAACTGATGAACGGGAGTATCTACGAAAATATTGCTATTTCCGAGCCGTCCCTTACAATGGATGAAGCCTGGGAGGCCGCTGAAATGGCCGGGCTTGCGGATGACATCCGCGAGATGCCCATGGGGATGCAGACACTGATAAGTGAAGGAAGCGGAGGTATTTCCGGCGGACAGAAGCAGAGACTAATGATAGCCAGGGCGGTGGCAAGTAAGCCGAAGATTCTTATGTTTGACGAGGCAACAAGCGCCCTTGACAATAAGACTCAGCTCCAGGTGACCAAAGCCCTGGAAGGGCTGAAATGCACAAGGATAGTAATTGCCCACAGGCTTTCAACCATTAAAAACGCGGACAGGATACTGGTACTGGACGGCGGACGGATAATAGAAGACGGAACATATGAGGAGCTTATAGAAGCAAAAGGATATTTTGCCGAGCTTGTTGACAGACAGAGGCTTGATAAAGAAGAGTAAATTTTACTGCCATAACCGTAGGTTCGCTCGTATATTAAATCAGGAACTGCTTTTTGATCTGAGCGGAGGTAAGGGTATGAAAAAGGGCAAATCATTAAAGAGAATAGCAGCCGCAATGCTGGCAGTCACACTGATCTTATCGAATTCGATGTTCCTTTATGCGGATGAGGAAACGGTTATTGATGGCGGACATACCGAAGAAGTTTCTCCTTCGGAGGCCCCTTTGGAGGAAGATCCTTCAGAGGCGGCGGTGACTGAGCCTTCCACGGAAGGTGAAGAAGGCGGAGTAGAACAGAAGCAGGAAGAAGAGAAGAAAGAAGAACCGCAGAAGGAAGAAAAGAAAGAAGAGGAAAAGGAAGAAGAGGAACCGGAGAAGGTTTCAAAGATAAGCGTTGATAAATCCATACTGAGCTTCGGAACCATAAAGGCTTCGGAAAGCCCCAGACCTTTGAGTTTTATTATAACAAATGACGGTTCTTCCGATGTGTCACTGGGTTGGAGCCAGACAGACTCAAGCGGTATCTTTCTCTTAAATATGCCGTCTGAAGTTAATGCTCCGCTGGAACCCGGAAAGTCAATACAGGGGAGCGTGGAGATAGACAGGGCAAAGATCTCCACGGGAGATTTTGCCACGACCCTTATTTTCAGGGATACTGCCGGAAGTGACGCTGAGGATAAGATAGATGTATCGATACGTGTGGAAAAGGACAGCCCTTCCATTTCGGCTGTGAAGATCCGTCCAAACAGCGCGTCATTGAGGCAGGGTGACAGCATGAGCTTTGACGTGAGTGTTGAAGGGGAAAATGATCCTGACAGG
>JAIKZD010000108.1 GCA_024682555.1 Lachnospiraceae bacterium
GGAAAAAGCTGATAAATCGGAAAAAGCAGGCAAAATGGAAAAAGCAGGAAACGAAATCTATGCGGACATTATTGTAAATATAGTGCATGAGGCACTGGACAAGACTTTTCAGTACCGTGTGCCACAGCATCTCAGAGAGAATGCTGCGGTCGGTGATTATGTCAAGATCCCCTTCGGCAGGGGAAACCGGCTTATAGAGGGCTATATCATCTCTCTTGGGAATACGCCTTTGATCGAGCCGGAGAGGATAAAAGACATAGATTCCGTGATAAAAGACTCTTCGCTGGTGGAGGGAAAGCTGATTAAACTTGCCGCCTGGATGAGAAAGAGATACGGTTCCACCATGATCCAGGCGCTCAAGACCGTGCTTCCCATAAAAAAGGAGACCGGAGTAAAGGAAGAAAAGACCGTGATCCTTCTGCTGTCACCGGATGAAGCAAAGGAGACCCTTGCCGAATTTGTAAGAAAACACCAGACTGCAAGAGAACGTCTTTTGAGAGCTCTTATAGAAAACGGTGAGATAGATCAAAAACTCATTACCGGGAAACTGAACGTCTCCACGGCGACGATAAAAGCATTATGTGAAAAAAATATCATCGAGGTAAGAACAGACCGTTTATACAGGAATGTAAAGCCTCATCAGAGTGAAAAAAAGAACATAGAATTAAATGAGGACCAGAAAAAGACTGTATCCGCGATCCTGTCGGACATGAAGACCGGAAAAAATAATTCCTTTCTGATACACGGGATCACCGGCAGCGGAAAGACAGAGGTCTATATGGAGATAATCGAGAAGGTCATCCGGGAGGATAAGCAGGTTATAATGCTGATCCCGGAAATTGCCCTCACTTTTCAGACCCTGATGAGATTTTATAACAGGTTCGGTGACAGAGTATCCACTCTCCATTCAAAGCTGTCAAAGGGCGAGAGGTATGATCAGTTTGAAAGAGCCAAAAAAGGTGAGATATCTGTCATGATAGGCCCGAGATCTGCCCTGTTTACACCGTTTTCAAGGCTTGGGCTTATAGTGATCGATGAAGAGCACGAGCCGTCTTATAAAAGTGATTCAATGCCCAAGTATTCCGCCAGGGAAGTGGCATTTGAACTCGCAAGGCTGCATGGGGCTTTTGTTGTAATGGGATCGGCTACACCATCCGTGGACAGCTATTATCTTGCAAAAAACAATAAGAGCAGGCTGTTGAAGCTTAACAGAAGGGCCGTTGAGAATGCCTCCCTTGCCGAGGTCTCGGTCGTTGACCTGAGAGAGGAGCTGAAGGCGGGAAACCGCTCCGTCTTTTCGCGGGAACTGAAAGAGGGGATAGAAGACAGGCTTAACCGGAACGAACAGGTCATGCTGTTCTTAAACAGGCGTGGATTTGCGGGCTTTATTTCCTGCAGATCCTGCGGACATGTTATAAAATGCCCGCATTGCGATGTGGCATTGACACTTCATTCGGATAACAGACTGACCTGTCATTACTGCGGATATGAACAGGATAATGTAAAAAAATGCCCGGAGTGTTCATCCGAACTGATCGGCGGAATGAAAGCCGGAACGGAACGGATAGAAGCCATGGTAAAGAAGGCATACCCCTATGCCACGGTCCTTCGGATGGATGCGGACACCACAAAAAACAAGGATGATTATGACAGGATCCTTTCATCCTTTGCCAACAGGGAGGCAGACATCCTTATCGGAACCCAGATGATCGTAAAGGGGCATGATTTCCCCTTTGTTACCCTTGTCGGAGTACTCGCTGCGGATATGTCTCTGTTTGCAAATGATTACAGGGCATCGGAAAGGACCTTTGACCTGCTGACACAGGCTGCAGGCAGAGCCGGAAGGGCTGACAGGCGGGGGAAGGTCGTCATACAGACTTACAATCCGGATCATTACAGCATTATAAACAGTGCCGCCCAGGATTACGAAGCCTTTTATGAGCAGGAGATAGCCTACAGGGGATTTATGGATTATCCGCCTGTCAAACACATGCTTGCGATTGTGACCGAAAGTGAGGATGAAAAGCTCTGCGACAGCCGGATCGATGATTTGGCAGCACATATCAAAGATGCTATAATATCCCGTGGGTCCGAAAAGAATGTAAGGCTCATTGGTCCCGTGGACTGCAATATCAAAAAGATCAAAGATATTTACAGAAAGGTCCTGTATTTAAAGAGTGCCGATGAGAATACCCTTACAGAGCTCAAGGATGATGCCTGGGAATATATGGATACGGAGCATAAAAAAGGAATAAGACTGAGCTTTGACCTTGATCCGATCCATGGTTATTAAGGGTTCAAAGCTTTCCGGGACGCTGACCGGTCCATAGGATCATGAGAACAGGGTCCATAGGATCAAGAGTACAGGGTCCATAGGATCATGAGAACAGAACAGGACAGATAGAGGTCTGAACATAAATAACGGCAGAGGAGAAGTGAAGATATGGCTATAAGAGAGATACGCGTAATGGGCGATCCGATACTGAACAAAAGGTGCAAGGAAGTCACTGAAATGACGGACAGACTCAAAACTCTCGTGGAAGATATGTACGAGACCATGTACGAAGCCGACGGTGTCGGACTTGCTGCGTCTCAGGTAGGCATACTGAAGAGGATAGTGGTGATAGATGTCGGTGACGAGCAGCCGGTGACCCTTGTTAATCCCAGGCTTGTGGAAACAAGCGGAGAGCAGACGGGCAATGAGGGCTGCCTTTCTGTGCCCGGGAAGGTCGGGATAGTAACCAGACCGGATTATGCGAAGGTTCTTGCTTTTGATATAGACATGAAACCCATAGAGGTTGAGGGTACGGGGCTTAAAGCCAGAGCATTATGCCATGAGCTTGAACATCTCGACGGACATCTGTATGTGGAAAAGGTCGAGGGAGAGCTGATGAATGCAAACGAGCTTCCGGATGAAGAAGAAGAGGCATCGGAGGATGAGGGCTGACCGGCCTTAAAGCCTTAATTGACCATACATCGGAAAGAATACTTGTCAGATGTCCCGGCTGATCTTTTTGGATCATACGGGACAATTTGCGAATGAAAGGAATGAAGCAGCTGTGAAGGTTGTATTTATGGGCACGCCGGATTTTTCCGTGCACATTCTTGAAAAACTCATCGAAGCAGGTCATGAGATCTGCGCTGTAGTCACCCAGGAGGATAAGCCCCGCGGAAGAGGAAGGGAACTGTCCTGTCCTCCGGTCAAAGAATGCGCGGTCAGGCATGGGATAGAAGTATTTCAGCCGCATATCCTGAAGTGCGAAGAGTCGGAGCGGATCCTTAAAGGGTATGGGGCGGATATCTTTGTGGTGGCTGCCTATGGGAAGATATTATCTCATGCTATCTTAAATATACCGAAATACGGATGCATAAATGTTCATGCTTCGCTCCTTCCGAAATACAGGGGAGCATCTCCGATACAGTGGTCAATAATAAACGGAGATGAGATGACGGGCGTAACCATTATGCAGATGGATGAAGGCCTGGATACGGGCGATATACTTCTGCAGAGAAGCATTAAGATCGACCCCCTTGAAACCGGGGAGAGTCTGTTTGACAAGCTTGCTGAACTGGGGGCATCACTTGCAGCGGAAGCCCTTGATAAGATCGAAACGGGTGAACCTGAAAGAGTAAAACAGGATGAAGCGGAAGCCACTTATACAAAGCTTTTAAACAGGGATATGGGAAAACTTGATTTCGGAAAGAGCGCCGCATATCTTGAAAGGCTTATAAGGGGAATGTATTCCTGGCCGGGGGCTTACTGTTTATACGGCGGAAAAAAGCTCAAAGTGTTTAATGCATCGGTGATCGAAGAAAAGACGGGGTTATTGCCGGGAACGATCGCCGGTTTTGACAAAAACGGGATAAAGATCGCCACATCGGAGGGCATATTAAATATCACGGAATTGCAGCTTGAAGGGAAAAAACGCTTATCGGCGGCCGATTTTATTCTGGGTTTTAAGTTTAACGAGGGTGACAGACTGGAATAAAACCGCCCTGATCCGGACCTGCCGGCATGTACTGACGTGTTCTCGGTGAGAAACGAGAGGGGGAGAAACGATTGGAAAACGAAAGATATATCATACTTGAGACCCTTCTTGCGGCGGATGACGGGAGCAGTGGACTTAAGAATAACAAAACTCAGACCGGAGCAGATCCGGAATCCGGGAAGGACCGTGCCCCCGGGAAGGATCGTGCCCCCGGGAAGGATCGTGCCCCCGGGAGGGATCGTCAGCCCGGAAAGGATCATGAACCGGAAAGCTACGACCGTATCCTGAGAGCCGTACTTGCAAGGTATTCCTATCTTGACAGGAACAGGCGGAATTTTATAGCAAGAGTTGTAAAGGGAACCATCGAGAGAAGGGAAGAGCTTGATCATATCATCGATCAGTACAGCAGCGTAAAAACTTCGAAGCAGAAGCGGGTGATCCGTACAATTCTGAGAATGAGCGTTTACCAGCTGAAATATATGGATCATGTGCCCGAAAGCGCGGTGTGCAATGAAGCGGTAAAGCTTGCTGCGGTAAAAGGATTTAAGAATCTCAAGGGCTTTGTGAATGCCGTTTTAAGAAAGATCGCACAAAACAGGGATAATATACTCTATCCTGACAGATCTTCGGACATATGCGAGTACCTGAGGGTGAAGTATTCCTGTCCCGTTTATGTGACAAATCTCCTTCTTTTACAGTACGGAGAGGAGATGACGGAAACCATCCTTAGTCAGTCCCTTAAAGAGAGGCCCGTCTATGCAAGGTGTAACCTTTCAAAGATCAGTGTTTCCGAACTGGTAAAAAGATTAAATTCCGAGGGGCTGGAAGCCGAAGCGCTTGAGATCCCCGATTATGCGGTAAAGATCAGAGGGTTTGATCCCATCAATAAGAGTGAGTCCTTTAATGAGGGCCTGTTTAATATTCAGGATATCGGTTCCATGCTGGCTGCGGATCTTGCAGGGATCAAAGAAGGAGACACCGTTCTCGATGTCTGTGGGTCACCGGGAGGGAAAACCTGCCACGCCGCGGATATACTGAAGGGAAGCGGAAGAGTATATTCAAGGGACCTTACTGAGGAAAAAACGGACCTGATCAGGGATAATGTTGAAAGATGCGGTTTTGATATTGTGATCTGCGAGACGCAGGATGCCCTTATCCCCACCCCGGAACTTTACGGGAAATGTGATGTGGTAATAGCGGATCTTCCATGTTCGGGCTTAGGTGTAATGGGAAGAAAGGTTGATATCAAATACAATGCGGATGAGGAAAAGACCGCTTCGCTTGTAAGGCTTCAACGGGATATACTGAGGGTCATATACCGGTATGTAAAACCCGGCGGGATCCTTCTGTTTTCCACCTGTACATTAAACAGGACGGAAAATGAAGATAATGCAAGGTTTATCCGGGAGGAGCTTCCGTTTAAGCCGCTGCCTTTCACGAAACTTCAGGAAAGACCGGCTCTTGAGGCCGCAAGGATCAGAGGCATTAGCGGCGCTGACCCGGACGAGGGGAACATACTGAAGCTCATCCCGGGGGTACAGGATATGGGGGACGGCATGAACTATCCGGACGGATTCTTCATCTCAAGGTTTGTACGGGTCTGACCGGGAGAATTAATTTACTGATATGAAAACTGATCTGAGATCTTTATACAAAGACGAACTATATTCGCTGATGGCTGAGCTGTCAGGTGAAAAATACAGGGCCGACCAGCTGTTTATGTGGATGCACTCAAAGCTTAAGGACGGTTTTTCCGAGATGGGAAACATACCTAAAAAGCTGAAAGACAGCCTGGATCAGGCGGGATACGGAATAAACCCTTCGGAGAACGTGCTTGTACTGCGCTCAAAGCTTGACGGTACAAGAAAATATCTCTTCAGGCTCTGGGACGGAAACATCATAGAGAGCGTGTTCATGCAGTATGAACATGGAAATACCGTCTGCGTTTCCTCTCAGGCCGGCTGCAGGATGGGCTGCAGATTCTGCGCTTCCACCATAGACGGGCTTGTCAGGAATCTTGAGCCTTCGGAGATGCTTTCCCAGGTATATGCCATAGCAAGGGATGAAGCAGCGGCAGGTCCGGATTCCGAAAAAGCGGGGAAAAATGCCGGCCTTAACGGGGATCCCGTGAGCAACGTTGTGATAATGGGATCCGGGGAACCGCTTGACAATTATGACAATGTCATAAGGTTTATCAGACTTTTGAATGATAAGGACGGACTGAACATCTCCCAGAGAAACATCACCCTGTCAACCTGCGGCATAGTACCCGGGATAAGAAGGCTCATAGAAGAGGATCTTAAGATAAATCTGGCACTTTCCCTGCATGCACCGAATGATGAAAAGAGAAAGCAGCTTATGCCCATTGCCAATAAGTACGGGATATCCGAGATCCTTGATGCATGCGTGGATTATTACAACAGTAACAGGCGGCGGCTTACCATAGAATACAGCCTGATAAAGGGTGTCAATGACTCGGATGAGGATGCGGCGGAACTGTCTCATCTTTTACGGGGAATGAATGTTTTGGTGAACCTTATTCCCGTCAATCCCGTAAGAGAAAGAGATTACCAAAGCACCGGGCAGGCGCGGGTGCGCGCATTCCAAAATAAACTTGAAAAAAATAATATAAATGTTACTATTAGAAGGGAGCTCGGACGCGACATAGAGGGGGCGTGCGGGCAGCTCAGACGAAGATATGAAGCCCGGACCGGATCCGGGAAGGACCGGAACAATGACCGGGGAGATGAAAGCTCCGCGGGTACGGACTGAAAAGGACCGGAAAAATGACTGAAGAGACGAAAGCGATACAAGGTCCCGGAACCGGGTAACAGTATGGAGGAGAGTACAAATTGCTGAGGATTGTTGCAAAGACTGATATTGGGCGCAAGAGGAGCATGAATCAGGACAGTATGTTCTATCAGGAAACACCTCTTGGGAATCTTCCCAATATTTTTGTTGTTGCGGACGGAATGGGAGGGCACAGTGCCGGTGATTATGCGTCGGCCTGTACCGTAAAGACCATTGAGAGAGAGGTAATGCTAAACGAAGATACCGAGCCCGTCCGGATACTGAAAGAAGCCCTTGATACCGCCAACCGTGAGGTATACAAAAAGGCACTGAGCGATGTGAAATACACAGGAATGGGAACCACGGCGGTGGCAGGAACGGTTGTTGATGATCTGCTCTATGTTGCCAATGTGGGGGATTCAAGGCTTTATCTCATAAACAACGGGATGTATCAGATCACGAAGGATCATTCACTCGTTGAGGAGATGGTAAGAGCCGGTGAGCTTTTGGAAGAAGAGGCCAAAAACCATCCCGACAAGAACATAATAACAAGAGCCATAGGCGTAGCTGATAAGATAGATATTGATTTTTTTGAGGTCGACTTGAGAAAAGGCGATCTGATTTTGCTGTGTTCCGACGGATTGACAAATATGGTGAGCGACGGGGATATCCTGAAGGTCATCAGAGAAGCCGGAGATATTTCCGGCTGTCCGGACGAGCTCATAAAGTTAGCAAACAGAAACGGCGGTAAGGACAATATTACCGTGGTTATTGTTGATCCGTACAGCGTTAGATGATGAGGTGTTATGATGATCAATCCAGGGACGGTTCTCGGTAACCGGTATGAGGTAGAAGAACTCATCGGTACCGGCGGAATGGCCAATGTATATAAAGCAAGTGACAGAAAACTCAACCGGAAAGTAGCGATAAAGGTACTTAAGGATGAGTATTCCTCCAACAAGAACTTTGTTTCGAAATTCAAGGCAGAGGCACAGGCGGCAGCAGGCCTCATGCATCCCAATATAGTAAATGTATATGATGTTGGTGATGAAAACGGCATCTATTATTTTGTAATGGAGCTTGTTGAAGGCATCACCCTTAAGAACTATATCGAGAAAAAGATAAGGCTCTCCATAAAGGAAGCAACAAGTATAGCCATACAGGTCTCAATGGGTATCGAGGCCGCACATAACAACGGGATAATACACAGGGATATAAAGCCTCAGAATATCATCATCTCAAGGGACGGAAAGGTCAAGGTTGCGGACTTCGGAATAGCAAGGGCTGCCACCAGTGATACCATAACAACCCATGCAATGGGTTCCGTTCACTATACTTCTCCCGAGCAGGCAAGGGGCGGGTATTCCGATGCCAAGAGTGATATTTATTCGATAGGAATAACTCTTTTTGAGATGGTTACCGGACGGGTGCCTTTTGACGGTGAGACCACGGTGTCCATAGCCATTAAGCACATCCAGGAGGAAATGCCGTCGCCAAGGACGTATGTTCCCGAGATACCCATTTCCATCGAACAGATAATATTCAAATGTACTCAAAAACATCCGGATATGAGATATGCAAATATCTCGGAGCTTATCGCCGATCTGAAGAGATCGCTGATAAATCCCGATGAGAATTTTGTCGTGATCAATGACGCGGCAAGTAATGCGGGTACCAGAACGATAACGGACAGTGACAGGGCCGAGATAAGAAATCAGACCCTGGCAGCCGGCGTTTCATCCGATTACGAGGAGAGACAAAGGGAACCTTATGATAACGGGGGTCAGTACAGGGATCAGAACCCGTATCATAATGACGGGATGTACGGCAATTCCGGGGCATATCATAATGATCCGTCATACCGGGATCCCGGTGCATACCATCAGGATATGGCATATCACGGGGAAGGCTCATATCAGGAGCATCCTTACGGTGATCCTTACAGAAACCCCTACGGCATGGTTCAGGAGCAGGTATATAACGGTCAGGGCTATGAGGGACAGTTCCGTGAAGAACACGGATCCTATCCTCAGAAGGATCCTTACCGTAACCCTTATAATGACAGGAACGCTTCAATGGCGGAAGAGGATGATGATGACGATCTTCTTGATTTCCTCATTACACCCGGAAAGGTCGGAGAAAAGCAGCCAAACAAGGTTAATCCGCCTCAGAAAAACAAAAAGAGTCCCGAGCCGCAGAGACCGGTAAAGAACAGGAACGAAGACAGGAACAATAATGCAAACAAGGGCAGAAAACCCTCCGGAAAAGATCCGTTTGATGAAACCTTTGATGAAGATTCAACACTGAATCCCAAGATGGAAAAGGCAATGTCCATCCTGATCGTGGGAGTTGCCATAGTAGTCGCGATCATAGCCATATTGGCCGTGAGCCGTGCCTTCAATCTTTTTGATTCAAAAGATAAGCTTGCGGAAGGGGAAACTACCGTTCCTAATGTTGTGGGAATGACTATAGACGAAGCCCAGAATGCCCTCGTGGAGGCAGGACTGAAAGCCACGGCCACCTATGCCGAATCCAACGTATACGACAAGGATATCATTTCCGGACAGAATCCTGTTGCGGATACCGTGGTTGAAGAAGGTACGACTCTTGAACTGGTGATCTCAAGCGGACTTGTTCAGGCACAGTCCGAGGCCACTCTCGACATAAGCCCCGGTACCATGACCGCGGTTCCGGATGTTGTGGGACTTTCAAAGGCCGAGGCAAAGGTAAAGCTTGAGAATGAAGGCTTTACCGTAGAGATCGAGGAGATATCGGATCCTTCGGCAGCTGCCGGAGCGGTTGTAAAACAGAGCCCCATGGGGGCGGAAAACGCCGTGGAGGGAAGCAAGGTTCTCATATATATCAACGGCGAAAAGGGAACCGCAGAGACGGAAGAGGAAGAAAAACCCAAGACACAGGTATCCGTTCCGGATCTCGTCGGCAAGGATGAGGACAGTGCCAAGCAGCTTCTGTCCGAGCTTAAGCTTACCTATCAGACCATAAATGAGGAACCAAACGATGCGGTTCAGCCCGGGTTAGTGCTTTCGCAGAGCATTGCCGCCGGTACCATGGTTGATGAAGAGACCACGGTCGATTTTACCATAAGCAAGGGTCCGAGCACCTATTCCTGTAACTTCAGCATTACTGCTCCCGCGGATTATCTGGCCGGGACCGAGGCTGTCATAGTGCTTACGGGTATCACGGGAGCGGAGGTCGGAAGATTTTCCACGACACAGTTCCCCTATGCCCTGGTTCAGACCGGTATCACCGGTACCGATTCGGGAATAATCACCGTTACCTATCAGATGCTTGACGGCAACTGGAATACGACCTCACCCGTTGCGGTGACCTTCACAAGGGATCAGTAATGAAGGGAAGGATCGTTAAGGGGGTTGCGGGTTTTTACTATGTTTCCGCAGGTGATAAGACCTATGAGTGCAAGGCGAGAGGAATATTCCGTAAAGACCGGAAAAAGCCTCTTGTGGGCGATCTCTGCGAGATAGAGATAATTGATGAAAAGGAACCCACGGGAAATATCACTCTTATATATCCGAGAAAAAATGAGCTTATACGTCCCAATGTGGCCAATATAGACCAGGCTCTCATTGTGTTTGCCATAAAGCATCCCGATCCGAATTTCGTTATGCTTGACAAGCTGATAATACAGTATGAAAAGCAGGATATACCCGTTATCATAGCCATCAATAAAGATGATCTTTCCGATGAGGAGGAAATGCGATTTATAGGGGATATCTACAGGGGTTCGGGCTGCAGGCTTATCTTCACCAGCGCCAGGGAAAAGGACGGCATCGATGAACTTGAAAGCCTGCTTAAAGACAAGACCACAAGCGTTGCAGGACCTTCGGGGGTGGGAAAATCCTCTCTGATCAACTGCCTTTTACAGGATGACAGTTTAAAGACGGGTGAGATCAGTAAAAAGACCGAGAGGGGAAAACATACCACCAGACATTCGGAGATCATACCGGTCTCGGAGAATGCCTTTATCATGGATACCCCGGGGTTTTCTTCATTTGACGTATACGACATCGGCCCGGAAGATGCAGCCCTTTACTACCGGGAATTTGATATGCGGGAGAGCTGTCGGTTTGTTCCGTGTTCACATACCCACGAACCGGGATGCCTGATAAAAGAAGCGGTGGAAAAAGGGCAGATAAGCAGGATCAGATATGAAAACTATCTTGCGATATATAATGAACTGAAAGCGGGTCAGGGGAGACATTAAAGATGCTTTTGTTATCACCTTCAATACTTGCGGCTGATTTTGCCGACCTTAAGAACTGTCTTAAAAAGGCAGAAAAAGCGGATTACATACATTTTGATGTTATGGACGGCATGTTTGTGCCCAACATATCCTTCGGGATCCCGGTTCTTTCTTCGGTGAGAAGGATCACGAAAAACGTCCTGGATGTACACCTGATGATACAGGAACCGTCGAGATATGTGGAAAAATTCCATGATGCGGGGGCGGATATACTGACCGTCCATTATGAGGCCTGCAGTGATGTGGGAAGGACTCTCGGACTGATACATGAAAAAGGCATGAAGGCAGGGCTTGCTGTCAAGCCGGGCACGGATGTAAAGGTACTCCTGCCTTATTTTTCGGAAGCGGACATGTTCCTTGTCATGACCGTTGAACCGGGTTTCGGAGGACAGTCTCTTATCCCTGCCTGTGTGGACAAGGTGTCAAAGCTTCGGAGCCTGCTTGACAGACAGGGTCTTGATACGGACATAGAGGTTGATGGCGGCATCACCAGGGAAAACATAGATACGATCCTTAATGCCGGCGCCAACGTGATAGTAATGGGGTCCTCTGTTTTCAGGGGCAATATTTCGGAAAATGTGGATTTCTTTCTTAACAAATTCGAGGAGGCTTCACGATGTTAAAGAGCTATATTAAGATCGCAAGACCGGATCACTGGATAAAAAACGCTTTCATCCTTCCAGGTGTCGCGATCGCGCTTCTTTTAAGCGATGACGTTTTTTCCGCAGGAGCTCTTTTAAAACTGATCACGGGCTTTTTTGCAACCTGCTTCATAGCTTCGGCCAATTATGTCATCAATGAATGGCTGGATGCGGAATTTGACCGTTTTCATCCCACCAAGAAGAACAGGCCGGTTGTTTCGGAGAACATGAAATTTTCCTATGTGATGATCGAGTATGTTTTATGCATCATCATAGGCCTTTCGCTGTCGGTCTTCGTCAACAGGTATTTCCTCTATACAGAGCTGTGGCTTCTTGTCATGGGCGTCCTGTATAACGTGAAGCCCATAAGGACCAAGGATATACCATATCTCGACGTGCTTTCGGAGTCCATCAACAACATGATAAGGCTGTTACTTGGATGGTTCATCATTACCGTGAAGATCATTCCGCCCAGTTCCGTTCTTATAGGTTACTGGTTTGCGGGCGCCTTCCTTATGGCTACCAAGAGGTTTGCGGAATACAGGATGATCGGGGATCCGGAAAAGGCGGGACTCTACAGAAGATCCTTCAAATTCTACTCGGAGCAGTCGCTTCTGATCTCATCCTTCTTTTATGCCCTGTGCTCAACCTTTTTCATCGGGATCTTCATGATCAAGTACAGGATCGAATATCTGGTGGGAATGCCTTTTATATTCGGGCTTTTCTGCTTTTATCTGTATATAAGCTTCAAGCCGGATTCGGCTGTCCAGAAGCCGGAGAAACTATACCGTGAGAAGAATCTTCTGATCTATCTCGCGGTACTCATTGTGGTGCTTGTCATCCTGACCTTTGTGGACATACCGTTCCTCGGCAGATGGGTCGATCCCTGGATGATAGAGGTATAAGGAGCCGTAGAGGTATTAAGGAACCGGAATATGTCTGTATTTGATCATAAGGCCGTGGTATGGGACTTGGACGGCACACTCTATTTTCAGAGGGATATGCGTATCAGAATGGCAGCGGCCCTTCTTTTATATTATCTGATCCATCCTTTTTCGGTCAGAGAACTTCTTGCCGTTAAGCGCTTCAGAGAGATAAGGGAAGCATGGAGCAAAAAGGATGAAAATGATCCGAAGCTTTCGGAAACGGCCGAAAGGTTAAAAAGCGAAGATCCGGGACTTGACGGATTATCCGCCCTCCAGTATGCAAAGGTTTCTGCAGACACGGGCACTCCGCCCCGGATCGTAAAAAAAGCGGTTGACATGTGGATATATGACAAACCGCTTAAGATAATCTACAAATGCAGGGATAAAAGAGCGGATGAGCTTATAAAGCTTCTTACAAAAAAGGGTACTGATAACTATATTTTTTCCGATTATCCCATAGAAGACAAGCTCAGGGCCCTTAAAACGGAAGGTATCAAAGGCACCTATGCCGCCACCGATGAAAGGGTCGGCGTATTAAAGCCCGATCCCAGAGGACTTAAGCTGATCATGGAGGATCACGGGCTGGTTCCGGGAGACATACTGATGATAGGGGACAGGATGTCAAGGGACGGAGAAGCCGCAAAAAATGCGGGATGCGATTATTTCATCCTCTCAAAGAGCAGAATAAAGAGGATCATGGAATATAAAAAACTCACCGGAGAGTGAACCCGGCAGGGCACTGCCTGTCTGGCAGGCTTAAAGGAGGGAAAAACAGGAGGAAAAAATGGCAGACTATGTGATAAGCTGCTGTTCCACGGCGGATCTGCCGAAGGAACAGTTTGAAAAGAGGGATCTTAAGTGTATTTATTTTCACTATCAGCTGAACGGCGTCGATCATTACGATGACCTGGGACAGACGATAGCTTTTGAGGATTTCTACCGCATGATGGCTGAGGGCGCCGAAACGGCAACCAGCCAGGTCAACTCCGAAGAGTATGAGGAGCACTTTGAAAAGTATCTCAGGGAAGGCAAGGATATCATCCATCTCTGTCTGTCCTCGGGGATATCGGGTTCAATTAATTCGGCAAATATCGCAAGGGATTCGCTTTCCGAGCTGTATCCCGACCGGAAGATATATATCGTGGATTCACTGGCGGCCTCTTCGGGCTTCGGTCTTCTGATGGATGCACTCTGTGATCTGAGGGATCAGGGAAAGACCATTGATGAGGTATACGATTTTGCCGTAAACAACAGACTCAGGCTTAATCACTGGTTCTTCTCCACGGATCTTACCTTCTATGTCAAGGGCGGAAGAGTTTCAAAGACGGCCGGTGCCATAGGAGGGATACTCGGGATCTGTCCCCTTTTAAACGTAGACTATATGGGAAGGCTCATACCCAGAGAAAAGATCCGTACCAAGAGAAAGGTCATTACAAGGATAGTTGAAAAGATGATCGAATGCGCCGATGACGGAACGGATTACAGCGGGAAATGCTATATCTCGCAGTCGGGCTGCTATGAGGATGCCAGAGCCGTGGCGGATCTTGTTGAGAAGACCTTCCCCAAACTGAACGGAAAAGTACAGATCAATTACATCGGAACCACCATAGGCGCGCACACGGGTCCGGGAACCGTAGCTCTTTTCTTCTGGGGAAAAGAAAGGGTTGATTAAGAACGGCAGTCTTGTTAAATTATAGTAGTAGATATCGGATCAGTACGGAGATAAAGATTTGTAAATAATACAGTTAGTTTTTTCACAGGAGGAACAAAAATGACAATCAACAAACAGAAAAACGGAACAAGCATGACGGTAGCTCTGGAAGGACGTCTGGATACCACAACGGCTCCCGAGCTTGAGAACGAGCTCAGGGAAAGCCTTGAAGGAGTAGAGGAGCTGATCTTCGATCTTAAGGCACTTGATTATATTTCTTCCGCGGGATTAAGAGTATTATTATCAACCCAGAAGATCATGAACAAGCAGGGTACCATGAAGGTTACCGGTTCAAACGAAGATATAATGGAAATATTTGAGGTTACCGGATTTTCTGATATTCTGACGATAGAATAATTTGGGAGGAAAACATGATTAAATCCAGAGAACTCTCTATTGTCAGCAACGGCAACGATATCGACGAGGTTCTGAACGAGGCTGAGGAGTTTGCCGTTACCACCGGAATGAGCGCAAAACAGTCAAGAAGGTTAAGACTTCTGACGGAGGATACCCTTTGCATGTTGAAGACCATTACCGGGGAGATAGAGGTGAAGCTGTCCTTTATCGAGAAGGAAAACGATGTCATAATCCACCTTGAGACCGAGACGATGATGAATATGGTTAAAAGGGAGAATATCATTGCCATTTCAAAATCCGGAAGGAATGAATCCGCAAAGGGCATTACCGGAAAGATAAGGGAAGCTTTTGAGCTTGCATTCATGATGCCTTCTTCGGGGATCAATGATGAACTCATAGCCTGTTCATCGCCTGCCATAGCCATGGGCATGCCCGGAGATATAGCCGCAACGGATTTTATGAATGTGGTTTACTGGTCGTTGAATAATTATCGTGATTCCGTTGAGGCCGGGCTTCATAACGATCCGGACATGAACGAGGCCTGGGATGAAATTGAAAGGTCGGTTGTAGGCAGCCTTGCCGATGATGTCAGAGTGGGTGTCCGTAATGATCATGTGGCTTTGGATGTTTACATGAAGAAGGCATGAACGGCAGATTTGATAATTTAAGGAAAACAAGATTATACCTTTTCATAGGATCTGTGCTCACCATAGTAATGGTTGCGGCCTTTCTTTACATACTGCATATAAATGAGCCTGCAGAGTATAAGACAGTGCCCTTTCAGGTTCTTTTTATACTTACGATCCTGGCTTGTATCGCATTGGGCTTTTTCTATGCAAAAGGCCCGGTTTTTGATATAGAAGGAAAACTCGAGAGCACCAATATAAATGCCATGCTCATCGCGGTGCTCGTCATAATCCAGATCGCTTTTTTCTTTGAGATAGTGGCTGTAAGACAGCAGATCTTCCATTACGGACAGTATAAGGAAATAAGGACCGCCATTTCTGTGGCCGAAGAGTGTAAAGAGGATAAGCTTAATGATGTCCTTAAACAGCTGTGCACAGGATCCTTTGTGGAGATATCCGCTGTAGATGAAAAGGGAAAGATACGGTATTCTTCGGATAAAAAACGTATCGGGCAGAATATAGGAAACGGAATCGAGAATACACAGCAGTTCAACTATGTTTTCACCAAAACGGAACAGATATATTTCTTTGTGGATCCATCCCATGTGGCGGCGCAGATCAGGGCCATCATACTGAACCTTTTGACGGTACTTGTCACATCGCTGTTTTTTTCCGTGGAGATGGTTCTTCTCATGTTCCGGCTCATTGTCAGGAATACGGAGAAGATCGACGTCAGCGATTCACAGGGCGGCCGCAAGATAAAGGATGACAGGAGGATGCTTTCATCCCTGTATTATATAAGGCAGATCGCTTTTCTTTTTTATTTTGCATCAAGACTTTCGGCTGCCTTTATCCCTACCATGGCCAAATCACTGCCGAATCCGCTTCGGGGAATTTCGGACAATGCGGCTGCGGGTCTTCCACAGTCCGCGGAAACCCTGCTGACCTGTTCGGCTATCTTTATCACAACGCTTATCCTTGAAAAAAAAGGCTGGAAGCTGCCCTTTGTCGCCGGACTTATAATGGTGGCTGCCGGCACGTTTATGTCCGCTGTTTCCGCAAACCTTCCGGTCTTTGTGCTTGCAAGGGCGATAGTGGGCCTGGGATACGGATTCTGCTGGATGACACTTAGAAACCTGTCTCTTTTCGGACGGGACAAGAATGAGGTACTCCTCGGATTTGCGCTGTTAAATGCCGGGATCTATGCGGGCATCAACTGCGGTGCGGCACTTGGATCCATTCTTGCCGATATCTTCGGATACAAGACAGTCTTCTATATTTCCGCCATCGCAACGTTCCTGACCTCTGCGATGATCATAAGGATGGAAAACGCGGTACTGCCGCATTCGGAGCCTCAAAAAACGGGACCCGACGGGAAAGCGCGGAAAAATACAGTAAATGATGTTCAGACAGTCATATCCCTGATCGTGTTTATGATAGCTCCGGCCAGCATAGCCGCCTCTTATACGAGCTATTATCTGCCTCTGTATTTCGAGAGTATAGGCAGAAATGTGACAGATGTCGGAAGGGCACAGCTTCTTTACGGGATAATGATAGTGTATGCAGGTCCCGCAATATCAAAGAAAATAACGGGTATGGGAGGAATGAGGCTCAAGAAGGTCAACTTTGCCTATAATGCCCTGATCTCCATAAGTCTGCTTTTGCCGGGACTCGGCAGCGGAGTGCTCCTGCCGATGATGGGTGCGGCTCTTTTGGGAACGGCTGACAGTGCGGGGTTTGGTGTTCAGAATAATTATTTCCTGGGGCTTCCTGCCGTAAGCAGGCTTGGCGCAGGCAAATCCCTGTCCCTTCTTTCCTTCCTCAAGAAGATCATGGAGATGACCGGACCCTTTGTTTTTGCGGCGGTTATGGTAATAGGCTATCAGAAGGGCATAAGGTTTCTTGCGGAAAGCTTCATGATCATGGCGGTACTGTTTGTTGTATTCAGCTTCATAAGGAATCTGAAAAGTAAATTAAAGGGGAGAAGAGTTTCGTGAGAATAGGGGTCATATACGGAGGAACGAAGGAGGAAAGAGGTCCTTCGGAAAAAAATGCAAAAGATATAGCAGCAGCACTTGCAAAAAAAGGCTATGATGCATACCTTAAGGAAACGGGAAAGGGCATCATTGAAAAGCTTAAGGAGGAAAAGACCGATGTCGTCTTTCTCTGTGTTCAGGGCAAGGGATACGGTGACGGGACCTTCCAGGGAATGCTTGAGCATGAAGGTATTCCTTTTACCGGAAGCGGCATGAGAGCGGCTGCTCTTATAAACGATAAGATATTATGTAAACTTCTTTTTGACCGGTGTGGAATCTGTACTCCCAAATGGGATATATTAAGCCTTGAAAGGTACCGGGCAGGAGATTATCCCTATGAAGCTTTCGGCTATCCTTTTGTGGCCAAATCCCCCACTCAGGGCGGAAGCTTTGGTATAGAGCTTATAAGAACCCCCGGGGATATAAAAAAGATAGAGAGCGTGTTTGAATATGATGATCCCATCTTTTTGGAGCGTTTTATAGAGGGAAGATTCTATACCGTAGGGTTTTATGAAAAAGAGGGATCCCTGGTAAAGCTGCCTGTTGTGGAAGGCGTGGATCTTGACAGAAAGGATGACAGCGGAGATATCATCGCCTTTACCGGCAACTACGGCATAAAAAGCTGTGATCTCAGTGAAGATAAGCAGCGGGAGATTTCGGATCTTGCAGCCTCTGTCTTTAAGGTCACAGGGGCAAAGGGGCTTGGGAGAGTAGACATTATGGTGGATAAGGACCTGAAACCCTATGTGCTTGAGATAAATGCGGTACCGGGGCTTAAGAGAGTGAGTCTGATGCCGCAGGAGGCGGAGATCGCCGGCATAGTGTACGAAGATATGATCGAGGCTATATTAAGATCGGCTCTTTAAACCGGGTATCCGGATTCTTGGAACAGTGATAAAAACCGGCCTGCGGTACTGTCCCGCATCGGTTTTGGAGGAAAGAGGATGTTTAAAAATACAAAGATCAGTATTAAGATCCTGTTGGTTATCATAATAATGTCTTTAGGATCGCTCCTTTTCGTTTTCGGGGCTTCCTATTACATCATCAATTCAATGATGGACCAGTTCCAGCAGACAAATATAGCGATAGGCCTTAATTCCTCCGGTATCGCCAAGGAATCGCTTCTGTCACAGGCTGAGGATTACCTTATAAAACTGGTGGACAAGCAGGCTGATGTGGCAAACAATGAACTCTATGAGATAAACAGGGTCGTGACCGATTCGGCAGAATATGTGGAGAGTCTCTATAAAAACAGCGGCAACTTTGTGGGGAAGGAAATGCCCCGTCCCGATCAGACCGAGGCGGGAGTTGCCTGTCAGAAATGTTTCCTCGTAAAGGGTGTAAGGGAGACGGAGGCCATAAAAAAAGAGGTAAACATCCTTTCAAACTGCGAGTATATGTTTGCACCGTTTCTGGAAAGCAGAAAGAATCTTGACAATATCTACATCGGCACAAAAAGCGGAATATCCTACAGATATTCAAGATCCAACCTGTTCAATGAGGATTACGATCCCAGAAAGAGGGACTGGTATACGGCAGCCATGGAAACACCGGGTGAGCTCATATGGCTTCCGACCTATGTGGATTCTTACGGAAACACCTGTATCACCGCGGCAAAGACCTTTAATGACAGATCCGGAAAACCGGCGGGAGTTGTGGCTTCCGATGTGAGAGTTACCGATATCATAGACGAGATGATGGGCCTTAAGGTAGGGGAGACCGGCAGCTGCTTCATCCTGGTTCCCTATTATGAAACTTCCGAAGATGATTTCATCGCGGATACTGACATGGCCGAAGAGGGCTTCGATCCGGATGTGGACGCCCATTTTACGGATGATACGTTCATGGATGCGCTGGATAAACAGGATAACGGTATAGTCGAGACAGAGTATGAAGGACAGGAATGCTATATCGCCTTTTCGAAAATGGATGAGGCCGGGTGGATATTCTGTGCGAGCATAGAAACAAGTGAAGTATCCGCACCCGCAAGGGAGGCCAAGGGACAGAGCGATGCCCTTACCGAGGAATCCCAGACAAATATGCAGGCGAGGATATTCAGTCTCAACAAGGCCGTTATGCTTTACTTTTCCATCATAGGTATCCTGGTCATTCTTGCCTCCTTTGCCGTTGCGGGTACCATCACGCGTCCCATACAGAAGCTGGCCGTCAGGGTAAGAGGCATAGGTGAAGGACATTTTGACCAGAAGATACCCGTTGAATCCGGGGATGAAGTGGGACAGCTGGCAGTCCGGTTCAATGAGATGCAGGAAGACCTTAAGCAGTATGTGGATCACATCAGGGATGTCACTGCCGAAAAGGAGAGGATAGGGGCGGAACTCTCGGTTGCCACCCAGATACAGGCTGACATGCTGCCGAGTATATTCCCGGCGTTCCCGGATCGTAAGGACTTTGACATATATGCGACAATGACTCCCGCCAAGGAGGTTGGCGGTGATTTCTATGATTTCTTCTTTGCGGACAAAGACCACCTGGCTCTTGTTATGGCCGATGTATCGGGTAAAGGGGTTCCGGCGGCGCTGTTCATGGTGATCGCAAAGACCCTTATCAAAAACTATCACGGCTCCGGCGGAAAAAAACTTTCGCCTGCCGCCGTTCTCGAAAAAGTAAATAACCAGCTTTGTGAAGGAAATGAGGCGGGGCTGTTTGTCACGGTCTGGCTTGCGATGATAGATCTGAAGACCGGTATGGGTATAGCCGCAAATGCCGGCCATGAGCATCCTACCATATGCCGGGCAGGATCGAAGTTTGAACTTGTGGAATACAAGCATTCTCCGGCAGTGGCCACCATGGAAGGAATGAAATTCAGAGAGCATGAGTTCGAGCTTTATCCCGGCGACTCTATCTATGTATATACGGACGGTGTTCCGGAGGCTACCAACAAGGATAACGTTCTCTTCGGTACCGACAGAATGCTTGATGCGCTTAATGAAGATCCGAAAGCCGATGCGAAGACTCTCCTTGAAAATGTCAAGAAGAGAGTGGATGAATTCGTGGGGGACGCCCCGCAGTTTGACGACATCACAATGCTCTGTTTTAAATATTTCGGATAAGATCGTTGTAAGGTTATTGCTGCCCCGGTGCGGATATTTGGCATCAGGGGCGGTTTTTTATATTATTGTTTAAAAACATAATATAATACGGGGACACAGAGGGATATTATAGAATAAAGGTGTTAAGAACGTACTTCAAGGAGGTATTTATGGGAAGAAAGGTAAAATGGGGTGTTCTGGGAACGGCGGGTATCGCCGCTGGCTGCACCATTCCGGGGATGCAGAAGGTTGAAGACTGTGAGCTTTACGCCATTGCGGGAAGGAGTCTCGAAAAGGCGGAGGATTTTAGGAAAAGATTCGGATTTGAAAAGGCATATGAGGGTTATGAGGCCCTGCTTTCGGATAAAGAAGTCGAGGCGGTATATATCCCGCTTCCCAACGATATTCACTGCAAATGGGTCATTAAGGCTCTTGAGGCGGGAAAGCATGTTTTATGTGAAAAGCCCATAGCAATGAACGAGGGCGAGCTTATAAAAATGTATGAGGCTGCCCGTAAGAACGGGGTGATACTGATGGAGGCCTATGCCTATCTTCACAGTCCCTATATAAAAGCTCTTAAGGATATAGTCAAAAACGGTGAGATAGGTGAGGTGGATTATGTTGATACCGCATTTCTGACCCAGGATTATTCGAAGGATTTCAGACTCCACAAGGAACTGGGCGGCGGAGGCATCTATGATGTGGGATGTTACTGTACCACCATGATCCTTTCACTCATTGATTCTCCGATAAGCTATGTGAAGGCGGATGCGGAGTTTGACGGTGAAAAGGTGGATCATATGGCCTCGGTCCTCATCGGTTTTGAAAACGGGGCAAGGGCATCCTTTAATGTGGGCATGATGCTTGGAAAGGATACCTGCGACAGATATGACAGGCTGTTCATACACGGAAGCAAAGGATATATCCGCTCCGACGTTGAATACAACCAGGAGGGAGAGCTTAAGTTCCTCGTAACCGTAAAAGATGAGGCCGGAGAAAGGATAACCTCGCAAAGAAGCGTTACGGCCCTTTCAAATTACAGTCTTGAGATCGGACAGATGAATGACTGCATCATAAACGGTTCGAAGCCTCATATCAGTGAGGAATTTTCCGTAAAGAACATGCATCTTCTGGATAAGATCCTTGATACATGCGGATATACGGAAGAGAGAAGGGAGTTTGTTCTTGATAACGGAGTAGTGATACCTGCTGTGGGGTACGGTTCCTTCCTTGCAACAAACAGTGCGGGTCCCGATATCATCAGACAGGCTCTTGATGCGGGTTACAGGTATTTTGATACCGCAAGCTTTTACAGAAACGAGGCCGATATAGGGAAAGCCCTGAAGGAGTACGGCATAGACAGAAGCGGGGTCTTTCTTTGCAGCAAGGTATGGCCTCTGGATCTTGGCAGGGAAAAGACACTTGCTTCCTTTGAAGAATCTCTTAAGAATCTGGGTACGGATTATCTTGACATGTTCCTGATACACTGGCCCAAGGTATCACAAAGCGATGAGAACTGGGCAGAGAAGGTGAAGGAAAGCTGGCAGGTAATGGAGGAGCTTTATGAAAAGGGTAAGGTGAGGGCGATCGGTCTTTCAAACTTCCTTCCGCATCATATAATGCCTCTTCTTGAAAGTGCACGGATCCGTCCCATGGTTGACCAGCTTGAACTTCATGTGGGTTACATGCAGGAATATGCCTTAAGCTATCTGAGACGGGAAGGCATACTTCCGCAGGCCTGGAGTCCCCTCGGGCATTCGAGGGTCATAAATGATGAGAGAGTGCTTGAGATCGCCGGAAAATACGGAAAAAGTCCGGCTCAGGTGCTTCTTAGGTATCTGAATCAGAGAAACATCCCGGTGATCCCCAAGACCTCAAACCGGGAGAGGATGACGGAAAACCTTGAGATATTCGATTTTAAGCTGAATGATGAGGAGCTCTCTTTCCTTTCCTGTATACCTCAGACGGGGTGGGGAGAAGAGCATCCGGATCTTGTAGAGTGGAGTTGATTTTTTTATTATTTTTTAGTATATTTTTATGCGGAGGTTTTTGGCCGGTTTAAGGTGAAACCGGATCATTTTGAAAACCATGCAGAAAGAGTATACTGATGAAAATCCTTGATATAATCAACAAAGATGTCAGATTCGAAAATGAGAACAAAAAGGTGACCGTTGCCGTAAGGGTTCTTTATTTAATGATCTTTGTGGCCTTTGTTCTGGATCTTCTTTATGCGGGTCCGGTGGTCTTTCGGCACCATTACTCGGGGATCCTGTTTTTCCTTCTGACCCTCGGGGTTCTCTTTGTGAATACGTACTATTCGCATACAAAGGTTGTTCTCTGGTTTTTCCTTATATATGTGTTCAGCTGGTCCATCTTTATGATCCCTCTTGTAGGATGGTCGGCCGGAATGCAGAACTACATCATCTTTGTTCTGATGATGGTGTTCTTCGGATCCTTTGACAAGCTGGGATTAAAGATCCTTTTATCGGCCCTTGTTCTTTTATCAAGGTTTGCGGTGATCTTCCTCTTCGGCGGTACAAAGCCAATGGATGAGATATCCTGGCTTACGGATAAACTGCTGCAGACCACAAATATTACTGCGGTATTCGGCGGGATAATCTATCTTTCCTATACCTTCAGCAAGGAAAAACAGGCAGAGGATAACAAGCTTGCACGGTATAATGACAGGCTTCAGAAGGAGGCGAATACCGACAGGCTCACGGGGCTTTACAACAGAAGAAGGGCAGAGGAATATCTTGAGGAGCTGATAAGTGTTGAAAGCGAAGATCCCGTAAGCGTTGCCATCGGCGACATCGATTTCTTCAAGAAAGTTAATGACAGCTACGGTCATGATGTAGGAGACGAGGTATTAAAAGCCATTGCCGGCATAATGACCGATACACTCAGAAACGATACTTTTATCGCAAGATGGGGCGGTGAGGAGTTTCTGATGGTATTCCCCATCTGCAACGGCGATCAGGCAAGCATTGCCCTCTCAAGGTTAAGGCATGCGATCAATGAAGCGGTGATAAATTCAGGGGGACATGAGATAAAGATAACAATGACCTTCGGACTTGCGGAGTATGATTTTTCGGGAAGCTTTGAGAACACCATAAAGGATGCGGATGATAAGCTTTACCGGGGCAAGAATGAAGGAAGAAACTGTATAGTATTTTAGAAACAAAAACAGTTTTTTGACGGATGTGCAATTAAGGACAGGAGGAAAGAGAAATGGCATGTTTTATAGTTCCCGCAGCAGAGGCCATAGTAGTAACGGCAGTTAATAAGGCTGAAGAGAAAAAAGCATTAAAGAGCACGGATACGGAGAGTGCGGTTTCGGAGGCAAAAGAAGAGAGAATCCCCCTTAAGAGAAAGCTTAAATGGCTTACGAACATGCTCTGGGGCGGAGTGATCCTTCTTGCTTTTGAGCATATCTGGCATGGAGAGGTGGTACCTTACTTCCCGTTCCTTACAGCCATGAGCGATCCTGCAGAAAGGGCGGTTATGCTTCATGAGATGGCCACTGTAGGGGTATGCATGGCCGTACTTATCACCGTCGTATGGATCGGGGTATGCATGGCCGCTGATGCCATAATGAGACGTCCCGACCGGGATATGATCGGAAATAACGGCAGACAGTGATCGGGTAGTTTTGGGAACGAAGGAAGGAGAAAGACAGGATGACGCTTCTGATAACGGTGTTTGCGGCGGTGATCGCAACGGTTAAATGGTATAACCGCACGGATGACAGCATGAGGCTCGGGATACTGTGCTTTCTTTACTGGGGTGCTTCCATCATGTGGCTTGTGGATGCACTGTTTGAATATGCGGAGCTTGGTGCGGAATATTTTTCGCCTGCACCGGCAGACATGCTAAATGATGCTTTCCTCGGCCTTTCAGTGGTTGCCTTCGGTCTTGTGATCTGGGTAGTAAGACTTCTGATAGCAGATCCCAAGGGTTCGGTAAGGAGAGCGATCAAAAAAGGATCATGATCAGTTTACATAAGTTTTGAATTAAAAAGTGCCGGTCCTTTCACGGAGGGACCGGCATTTTGATTGTGACGGCCGGCAGGGGTTTCATCCGCGTATTTATTTGCGGGGGAGACTTTGGCGTCTGAGTGGTGCATAACGGGAGCTGTTGTAGTATAATCGATATCATGAATGTTTCAGTTAACGGATATAACATAAATTATAAAGAATCCGGAACCGGTGAGAGGACCGCCGTCATGCTGCAGGGCTGGGGAACGACCCTTGAGGTCTATGACTCCGTTGCCGCTTCCGTAAACGACGGATACAGGTTTATACAGTTTGATCTGCCCGGCTTCGGAAAGAGCGATGAGCCTGCGGAAGCCTGGAATGTGGACGCCTATACCGGTTTTTTCATAAGCTTTATGGAGGCCCTCGGGATAAAGAGCGCAGTCCTTATCGGGCATTCTTACGGGGGCAGGATGATATTAAAGCTTGCGGCAAGGGAGAACCTTCCGTTTGATATCGAGAAGATCGTTCTGATAGACAGTGCGGGCATAATGCCGCAGAAGTCCCTTATGCAGAGAATTAAGATCAGACAGTATAAGATATTAAAGAAGGTGTTCGGTAATAAGCTTATCTATGCACTTTTCCCGGAACTTGTGGATGACTGGAGAAACAGGCAGGGATCCGCCGATTACAGAAATGCATCTCCCATAATGAGAAAATGTCTTGTTATGGCCGTAAATGAGGACCTGACTGAGCTGCTTCCAAAGGTCAGGCAGGAGACGCTTCTTATCTGGGGGGATAAGGATACCGCAACTCCCATATCCGATGCGCATAAAATGGAGAAAATGATCCCTTCCGCCGGACTCTGTGTCCTTGAGGGCTGCGGACATTATTCCTTCCTTGAAAAACCCGCACAGTTTAAGAGTATAATGAGAGCCTTTCTGAAACCCCTGACAGACAAAGGTGATCCCGGGACCGAAAAAACGGGGGAGCGGAAATGATAATAAGAACCCTGACAGCATTCGCCTTAGCTTCATATGCGTTTTTCCTTACCCTGAGACATAACATGCACATGTTTCAGCTTAACGGATATAAGAACGCCGAACACATAAACCGTATGCGGAAAAACCTAAGACAGCAGTGGCTGCTTGATCTCGGGCTTTTTCTCGGGATACTGCGGCTGTTCTTTCGCTCCGTTTTCCCGGATATTCTGATATATCTGACTCTTATCATGATCATCCTGGTATACAGGGCGATACGCAGACTCAACAATAAAAAACCTCTTGTATATACAAAGAGGGTAAAAAGGATGATCCTGACTATCCTTGTGATCACCGCAGCCGTTTTGGCGTTCTCGTGGATATTATGGGGTTTTTCCATCCTCACCGGAGTGTTCATGATACTGATCTTTTCACAGCAGTTTATGAATATGATCGCAAATATCATAAATCACCCCATTGAAAAGGCCGTAAGCGATCATTATGTAAATGATGCAAAGAGAAGGCTTAAGGAGGCTGAGAACCTTACGGTCATAGGAGTCACGGGAAGCTACGGAAAGACCAGCATGAAGTTTTTCCTAAAGACCCTGCTTGAAAGCAGATTTAATGTACTTGTCACTCCCGGCAATTATAACACACCCCTGGGAGTCACCATCACAGTAAGGGAGCATCTGAAGCCTTCACATGAGATATTTATCTGCGAGATGGGTGCAAGGCATGTGGGGGATATAAAGGAAGTCTGCGATATAGCAAAACCGGATCACGGTATCATAACCTCCATCGGACCGCAGCATCTGGAGACCTTTTACTCCATGGAGAATATTCAGAAGACCAAGTTTGAGCTTGCGGACGCGCTCCCCCGGGGCGGTAAACTCTTTTTAAACGGCGACAATACCTATATCCGGGAGAAAGCCGGCGAATATGAAAATACCGTATTCTATTCCGCCGAGAACACCTTAAGCGGCTATCGGACGGCAGATATCTCCCTTTCACAGCTTGGGACCGCATTTACGGTGATATCACCCTCGGGGGAGAGCGAACGGTTTTCCATGAGACTTATAGGCGAGCATAATGTCATAAATGCTGTGGGAGCTATTGCTGTGGCAAATACCCTGGGGATCCCCCTTAAGGATCTTAAGATACCTGTCAGAAGACTTCAGAGCGTCGAACACAGGATGGAGATGAAGGAACACGGGAATGTCACCATAATAGATGATGCGTATAACTCCAATCCGGTAGGTTCAAAGGCAGCGGTGGAGACCCTGGCCATGTTTGACGGAATAAAGATCCTTGTGACGCCGGGGATGGTGGAGCTTGGCGATGAAGAGGATGAATATAACTATAAATTCGGAACCTACGCGGCAAAATGCTGCGATCACATCATCCTGGTGGGGAAGAACCGGGTGCAGCCCATTAAAAAGGGTGCGCTTTCATCGGGCTTTCCCGAAGTCAGGTTAAAGGTGTTCGATACCCTTGAGGATGCGCTTTCCCACGCGTATTCCATAAAGGGAGAGGGACATAAATATATCCTTCTTGAAAACGATCTGCCGGATAATTACAACTGACAGATGATTTCAACCGGTAAAGAGGGTTTATTACAGAGCCGTTTCATAACGGAAACAGATATCATAAGAACAGGAGAGAAAAGGTCATGAGATTAAAGGTTGCCATGATGTTTGGAGGAAAAAGCGTTGAACATGAAGTGTCCGTTATTTCGGGCATCCAGGCGCTTCACAGCATGAATACGGAAAAATATGAGGTCATACCCGTATATCTTACCAAGAAAAATGAAATGTATACAGGTCCGGGAATCGGAGATATCGAAAACTACAAGGATATAGACTCTCTGTTAAAGAATTCCCGCCGTGTCATCATGGTAAATGACAATGACAGGGTAAGCTTAAACGAATATCCCGCAAAGAAATTTTCAAAGAACTATTCTCAGGAGATAGATGTTGTTTTTCCCGTTGTACACGGAACGAATGTTGAGGATGGAGCCCTTCAGGGATATCTTAAGACCATGGGTATCCCCTTCGTGGGTTGTGATGTTACGGCCTCGGCAGTGGGGATGGATAAATATATCCAGAAGCAGATACTTAAAAAGGCCGGGGTTCCCGTTCTTGATGCTCTGATCTTTACCATGTCCGATTATTCCGAAACGGATAAGATGATGGACAGGATAGAAAAGGAGATCGGCTATCCTGTCATAGTAAAGCCTGTAAACTTAGGCTCCAGCGTGGGAATAAGCATCGCAAAAGACCGTACATCCCTTACCGCGGCAGTTGATGATGCCTTCAGATACGCCACCAGGGTTCTCTGCGAGCACGCCATATCGAAACTCCGTGAGGTAAATTGTTCGGTCCTCGGGGATGAAAATGAGGCGGAGGCCTCGGAATGTGAAGAACCGCTGCACAGCGAGGATATCCTAAGCTATGAGGATAAATATGTAAGCAACAGCAAGGGCTCGGGTTCAAAGGGCATGGCAAGCGTTGCAAGGGTGATCCCGGCAGAGATAACAAAAGAAAAGAGAGAAGAGATAAGAGAGATGGCTGTTAAGGCCTTTAAGGCTCTCTGCTGCAACGGTGTTGCAAGGATCGATTTCATGATAGATGAAGAAAACGGAAGTCTGTATTTTAACGAGATAAACACGATCCCCGGCTCCCTTGCCTTTTATCTCTGGGAACCTGTGGGGGTTCCCTACAGGGATCTTCTTGACCGCATGATCGGACTTTCCCTTAAGAGAAAACGTACCGAGGATAATCTTACATTCACCTTTGATACAAATATACTTAATTCCGCAAGCCTTTCCGGCTCAAAGGGAGGAAAGCTGTAGCTTCTCGTATGAAATTCTGGGATAGCCTTTCATATCATAAAAAAATATTTGCGGGTATGCTCATTGCTGCCATAACTCCGCTTATCGTGTATTTTTTGTTTGTGACCCAGATATTCGGTTTTTATAATAATGCGAGGTTAAAGAAGGAAGCGGTCGATACCTTAAGGCTCACCGGGGAAACCGCGGGGGCCTCTTTTGAACTGATCCGGGAAGGAATTAAGGAGATGTCGGGAAATCCCGCCTGCCTTTCCTTACTGCAAAACGAAACGGACAACGATAATCCCGCCCTTTACCGGGAGAATCACATACTCCTGCAAAAATACGGTGATTATGCCGACATGGCGCTGTATTCGGCTGAAGGAAAAAGGCTGTTTTACACCGGTGACGGGGTTCATGCAAAGGAAAAGCTTTCCTTAAACTGGGGGATCCTGTTTGAGGCCGGGAGGGAAAGCGATGTTTATATCGTAAGAAATGCAAACATATATAAAGGGACGGATAAGGAAAGCTATCTAAACATTGCAAGGGCAATAAAAAACGAGGGCGGCGGGATCATCGGCTATGCCGTCGCATCGGTATACAGCGCCGGGTTTGACCGGATGTTTAAGGAGATATTCCCTGCGGAATTCGGAGTCCTGCATATCCTGGATGATTTTCGAAAGCCTGTATATTCATCTGCCCATACGGCATCGGACAGGGAGTTTACAAGGGCCGAAAACGAGCTTATCCGCGAAGATAAGGACCTTTTGAGGGGCGAATCGGGAAGATACCGTTATTATCATCTCTATGACAGTTCTTTGAAGCTTCATTACTTTTACAGACAGTCCGTAGCGGAACAGAACCTGTTGCGCAGGACCCTTCTGACGGTTGCAGTGCTTGCAACCGTGGTGAGCCTGATCATCTGTCTGATACTGTCCGGGAGGTTCAGTAAGAGATTCTATGCTCCCATCGAAAAGATCACGGATTCCATCGCCCGCATCAAGGACGGGGACTATTCCGCCTCCATAGATGAAAAGGAGATCGGCGGGGACGAGCTTGGGAGTCTCTCGCATAACGTTAATCTCATGGCAGAGAGACTGTCGGAAAATACCGGAAGGCTGCTTGAACGTGAGAGAGAGCTTGGAAACGCAAACATCAAGATGATGCAGGCCCAGCTTAATCCCCATTTTCTGTATAATGCCCTGGACACTCTCAAATGGATGGGCAAGGAATACGGTGTGCCCGAGGTCACCACCATCTCTTCGGGGCTTTCGGGGATACTTAGAAACAGCATTTCAAGGGAGCAGCTCATAAAGCTTAGGGATGAGCTTGCTCTGATAGAAGATTACGTTAATATCCAGAAGATCAGATTTGATGATAAATTCGAGCTTCTGATAGGTATCGATGAGGAGCTTACGGATATAAAGGTTCCGAAACTCATACTGCAGCCTGCCGTTGAGAATTCCATCGTACACGGATTTGAGGATGAGGATAACGGACAGATACTGATAAGCGCGGAAAGAGTGCCTGAGGAAAGGGAAGAAGATACCGATGGCGGCAGGCCGGAAGATATACGGGAAGGCGGAATGCTTCTTATACGTGTAAGGGACAACGGCTGCGGGATCGATGAGGAGACCGTTAAGAGGATGAACGATACCGCATTCGCACCCATGAACGAGAGAAATTACGGACACGGAAGCATCGGGCTTCATCATGTGAATGCGATCATCAAGCTGCATTACGGTGAAGGATACGGACTTGTCATAGATTCAAAAAAGGGTGAGGGCACCACGGTAACCTACAGGATGCCGTATAAGAAACAGGCTGCCATATAAAAGAGAAGATATGACTGAGGGCGCGGAAACCTGCAAAATGAAGGCTCTGCGATCGGAAGAACGGAGATTTATATGTATCGTGTAGTGGTTGTGGAAGATGAGACGATAGTAAGACAGGGTATCATAAGGGATACGGACTGGGGCAGCGTAGAGTGCATGGTGGTAGGAGAGGCAGGCAACGGACAGGAAGGCCTTGAAGTCATCAGACGCTTACGTCCCGATCTGGTGATAACGGACATCAGGATGCCTAAGCTTTCGGGGCTTGAAATGGCGGAGATCCTTGATAAGGAAAAGATAATGCCGGTCATGATATTTCTGACAGCCTACGGCGATTTTGCCTATGCACAGCAGGCCATCAAGGTAGGAGCCAGGGATTATGTTCTGAAACCTTTTAAGGATAACGTCCTTGAGGAGTCCATTAAAAAGACCTTAAGCCGGTATCTGAAAAAAGCCGGTTTTGAAGATAAGGTGCAGAATGAGGAGCTGTCTCTCAAAAAAGGAGACAAGAGCAAATATCTGACGGCGGCACTTGCTTATATTGATGAAAACTATTCTGATCCGGATCTTTCCGCGGCCAAGGTCGCACAGGCCATAGGCGTCAGCACGGGACATCTGAGCCATCTTTTCCGCAGGGAATCAAGCTTTACCATGTCAAATTATGTCCTTGACTGCAGAATGAGGGCCGCCAAAAAGCTTTTACAGGATTATTCCCACAAGGTCTATGAAGTGGCAGAGGCGGTGGGATACAGGGACATAACATATTTCAGCGTTTCCTTCAAAAAATACGTGGGTGTCACTCCATCGGAGTATCAGGACAGGTTTCGCGAGTGAAGCACGGATATCCGGTCATATCATAAAAAAGATCATCCTGTCAAAAATCTTAAACATATATGTGTTTTTTCCACTGTAAATCTTTGTGCATATTTATTAAAATTCAGATAACAAAGTGAAAAGTCTGATGCAGATTGCATAAAACGCTGCCGGTCTTTGCGGTCTTTAAGTATGAAGCCCGTGAAGGCATGACGGCTGTTTGATGGGATCTTCCGGACAAAACAATAAAAAGGGAGGAAACACAATGAAAAGAAAAGTAATGGCATTAGTACTTGCCGGCGCAATGACAGTTTTAGCCGCATGTGCAGGCGCACCGGCCGCTACGGCACCTGCTCCGGATGCAGCTCCTGCAGAGACGGAGACAACTGAGGCAGCTGAGACAACTGAGGCAGCTGAGACAACCGAGGCAGCTGACAGTGAGGCACCCGCCGATGATCTTATCGCAGCAGCCCAGGCTGACGGTGCTCTTACCGTTTACGGCTCCTGTGAGGAAGCTTATCTGTCGGCAGCATGCCAGAAATTTGAAGAACTTTACGGTATCAAGGTAGATTACCAGCGTCTTTCAACCGGTGAGGTTTATACAAAGATCGAAGAGGAAGCCGGAAATCCTTCGGGTGATGTATGGTTCGGCGGAACAACGGATCCCTATAACGAGGCAGTTGTTGCGGGACTTCTTGAGCCCTATGACGCTAAGAACGCTTCTCATCTGATTTCCGATACCTACAAGGATGCCGACAACAACTGGTTCGGTATCTACAAGGGAATCCTCGGATTCATGGTAAACAAGGAAGAGCTTGACCGTCTCGGACTTGAAGTTCCCAAGGACTGGGATGATCTTCTTGATCCTTCCTATGAGGGACTTATCGGAATGTCCAACCCTTCAACGGCAGGAACCGCAAAGCTCATCATCAATACAATGGTACAGATGAAGGGTCATGACGAGGCAATGGAATACTTCAAGGCTCTCGACAAGAACATCTATCAGTACACAAAGAGCGGTTCAGGTCCTTCCAAGATGGTTGGCCCCGGCGAATGTGTTATCGGTATCGGATTCCTTCATGACGGTATCACCCAGATCCTTGCAGGATATGACAACATTGAGCTCATCATCCCCGCAAGCGGAACAAGCTTTGAGATCGGTGCAACAGCAATATTCAAGGGAGCAAAGCATCCCAATGCAGCAAAGCTCTGGATCGAATATGCACTTTCACCTGACTGCGTAAATATCGCAAAGGAAAATGAGTCATATCAGTTCCTGGTTATCGACAATGCCACACAGCCCGAAGAGGCAGCTCAGTTCGGCCTTGATCCCGACAACGTTATAGATTATGACTTTGAGGATGCAAAGGCTAACACGGCTACATATGTAGAGGACTTCTTCGCAGCAGTTACCAACGGATCCGCAGAAGATGCCGATGCCAACAGATTCAAGACTGAATAAAACCGCACAGCGATTTTATTCAGTAGAGGATGCGCACGGATTTTGTAAGGAAAAAGCTGCTAACGCAGCCAAAATCCGGCGCGGCTCACAGGACAGGCCTGTGAGCCATGGGAATGAGTCTAAGGCTTAAATCCCAAAAAGATCAACATATGGGGAGGATAGTTCTGTCCTCCCCGTTTTTTTAGAAGTAAAGGAGGTATTTTTCGGATATGGGGGCAAAAGGAAACAGTGCTGCCCTGGATCGGAAGAAGATGTTCGGGGATCCGATCCTTGTGGGCACCATAGCCATATTACTTGTTTTTCTTGTTCTGTTTATCGTATATCCGCTGTTTGTACTCCTTATCGACAGCTTTTATACCGAGGGGCGGGTAACCCTTGAGGTATTTAAGAGAGTACTCAGTATGCAGCGATTCAGGCAGGCATTTTCCAACACGGTGGTCCTGGGACTCCTTACGGGTGTTTTATCCACCGCCATAGGACTTTTGTTTGCATATGTTGACGTATATGTTAAGGTGCGTACCAAATGGGTGGAGAGGCTGTTTAACATAGTAGCCCAGCTTCCCGTAGTATCACCGCCCTTTGTATTGTCTCTTTCGACCATAATGCTGTTTGGAAGGAGCGGCATCATCACCAGATCCCTCCTGCATATTTATGATTCAAACGTATACGGACTTAAGGGTATCGTGGCAGTTCAGACACTTACTTTTTTCCCTGTCTGCTACATGATGTTAAAGGGTCTTTTAAAGAACATAGATCCTTCCCTTGAAGAGGCGGCAAGAGATATAGGCGCCACCAGAATGAAGGTATTTACCTCGGTAACCCTTCCCCTCATGCTTCCCGGAATCGGAAATGCATTTCTTGTTACCTTTATCGAATCCGTTGCGGATTTTGCCAATCCCATGCTCATAGGCGGAGATTACGATACGCTGGCAACGACCATCTATCTGCAGGTAACCGGATCCTACGATTCCACGGGTGCAGCGGCAATGTCGGTGGTTCTTTTATCCCTTACCCTGATCCTGTTCTTTATCCAGAAGTATTATCTGGAGAGAAAGACGGCGGCCACCCTCACGGGCAAGGCATCAAGGGGCAGGATGCTGATAGAGGACAAGAGTGTTACGGGACCCCTTACGGTTCTCTGTTCACTGGTAGCCATCTTTGTTATCGTCATGTACATAATGATCCCCTTCGGCGCACTCTTTAAGCTCTGGGGACGTGATTATTCCCTGTCGTGGAAATGGTTTGATTATCTGTTTAAATACAGCGGATTCAAGGCATTTAAGGATTCCTTCCTCCTTTCGATCATAGCCGCACCCATCACGGCGATTCTTTCCATGATCATTTCCTACCTTGTGGTAAAGAGGAAGTTTAAGAGCAAGGGCTTCATAGAATTTGTTTCGATGCTTGCGATGGCTGTTCCCGGAACCGTTCTCGGTATCGGATATATAAGAGGCTACGCAAACGGAATATTCAAGACAGGCCTGTTATCGGGAATCTACGGAACGGCTGCGATCCTCATCATAGTCTTCATAGTAAGATCCCTTCCCGTAGGTACAAGAAGCGGTATCTCGGCATTGCAGCAGATCGATAAATCCATTGAGGAATCGGCATATGACCTGGGAGCCAACTCGCTTAAGGTATTCACATCGGTGACGTTACCCCTTATAAAGGACTCGTTTTTAAGCGGTCTGGTAACTTCATTTGTACGAAGCATCACGGCAATAAGTGCGATCATACTGCTGGTTACGCCGCAGTTTTTGCTTATTACCTGTCAGATCAACGAGTTTGCCGAGAAAGGATATTACGGCGTGGCCTGTGCATACGCCACGATCCTGATACTCATCGTATATGCTTCGGTGCTCATCATGAATATCGTAATGAAATTCTTTGGCACCAGCAGAAAAATAAAAGACTGAAACGGAGGATAATCGCATGGAGAAGATATCAAAAGGCATAAGGATCGAGCATGTATCCAAGATCTATCAGGATCCCAAGACCGGCAAGGATTTTAAAGCCGTTGATGATGCCAATATAAATATAGAACCCGGACAATTTGTTACCTTACTGGGCCCCTCGGGCTGCGGTAAGACCACGACCTTACGTATGATAGCAGGTTTCGAAAGCCCCGATGAGGGTGAGATCTATCTCGGTGATGAGGCGATAAACGCTCTGACACCCAACAAAAGAGATACGGCGATGGTATTCCAGAGCTATGCTCTTTTCCCGCACATAAATGTTTTTGACAATGTGGCATACGGACTCAAGCTTCGTAAAATGGATAAGGAAGTCATCAGGAAAAAAGTAATGGAGATACTTGATCTTGTGGAGCTTACGGGAATGGAAGCACGTATGACCAATCAGCTTTCCGGCGGTCAGCAGCAGAGAGTCGCTCTTGCAAGAGCTCTCGTGGTTGAGCCCAGTGTTCTGTTATTTGATGAGCCTCTTTCAAACCTTGACGCAAAGCTCAGGGTATCGATGCGTACCGAGATCAGAAGGATACAGCAGAGAGTAGGTATCACGGCGGTTTATGTTACTCACGACCAGAGTGAGGCCATGGCCCTTTCGGATAAGATCATCATCATGAACAAAGGTGTTGTTGCCCAGATCGGAACACCGGAAGAGATCTATTATCATCCGGAGAGCATGTTTGTTGCCGACTTTATAGGTGAGGCCAACTTCTTACAGGGAGAGCTTTCCGATAAGAACGGGGACAAGGGAGTACTCAATGTCCTCGGAAACAGGCTCGAGGTTGAAAACGTATCCGACATTGAAGCGGGCAAAAAATGCGTAATGGTAATGCGTCCCGAGTCAATACAGATATCCGATGCGGGACAGCTTCCCTGTGTGGTAAGGATGAGCTGCTTCATGGGTTCGTATCAGGAATACCAGGTTACCGTGGGGAATCAGGTAATAAAGATCACCGATTTCAATCCCAAGCATAAGAGGATATACAAAGAGGGAGAGGATGCCTTTATAAGGTATAATCCGCAGGATATCCATGTTCTTGCGGGAGAGTGATGATACCCGCCGGGAAACAGGTAACAGTTTTTGACCATCAGGAGACCTTAAATGTTTGCCCTGAAGTTTTATGAAATGATAGGAGTGGACTCGACCGTTGCGGTCGAGATCCTCTCCGTTTCAATAATGATGATAGTGGGTTTTTTAATGACCCGTGTGACCAAGCAGCTGTCACTGCCCAATGTGACGGCTTATATCGTGTCGGGCATTTTGATAGGCCCCTTCGTATTTGACCTCATACCGCCGTCCATAGTGGAGGGAACGGGGTTTCTGCCGGACATAGCCCTTGCCTTCATAGCCTTCAGCACCGGTGAGTTTTTCAGGATAGAGACCCTTAAGAAAAACGGACCGAGAGTGGTGGTGATCACGATTTTTGAGGCTCTGCTTGCTTCGGTCCTCGTTCTTTTCATGTGCAGGTTCTTTCTGGGCCTTTCTCTGCCGTTTTCCATAGTCCTTTCGGCTCTTGCGGCGGCCACGGCACCTGCCTCCACAATGATGACCATCAGGCAGATGCATGCAAAAGGCCATTTCGTTGATACCCTGTTACAGGTGGTGGCCCTTGATGATATAGTGGGACTGCTTGCCTACAGCGTGGCCATATCCATAGCCACGGCGGCTCTTTCCGCCGGTGCGGTGGATGTGGGGAATACCCTGCTGCCTCTTCTTTATAACATCGGTTCGCTTTTTCTCGGCGGTGCTTTCGGTGCACTTACCGCTGTGTTCATGAATACCAGGCATTCCTCCGACAACAGGCTTATCATCACCGTAACCATGCTTTTCTTTTTCTGCGGCCTGTGTGCGCTTTTCGATACATCGCCGCTTCTCGGATGCATGGCAATGGGAACCGTATACATAAACATTACGGATGATGAGAGGCTGTTCCGTCAGATCGGATATTTCAATCCTCCGATCTTAATGCTGTTCTTTGTCAGATCGGGAGTATCCTTTGATCTCAACGCGCTGTTTCAGAGAAACGGAAAGATAGGCGGACATCCCCTGATAATAATAGGAGTGGGATATTTTATCTTCAGGATCATAGGAAAATATCTGGGCGCTTATCTGGGAAGCAGGGTGGTCAATGCAGACCGTGCGGTAAAACGTTATCTGGGTCTTGCCCTTATACCCCAGGCGGGAGTTGCCATAGGCCTTTCCGAACTGGGAGCAAGAACACTGGGGGGACAGGCCGGACTTGCTCTTCGGACCATAATACTTGCATCCAGCGTTTTGTATGAACTGATAGGACCGGCCTGCGGAAAAGCAGCACTGCATCTTTCCGGATCCTATGGAAATGAGGCTTCGGATACGGGAGTCCTGCCGGATGAGAAAGACGAGGGAAAAGCTTCGCAGGATGCGCTTTCGGTACGGACCGGTGATACAGGATCAGGTAACGGAAACGGCCTTCAGGTGCAGGATCTGTCCAAAAACAGAGATAAGGGCGGAGCCAGTGTGGAGGCCATAATATCACAGATCCGAAAGATCCAGGAGGATCTTAAGGAAGAAGATGAGAGTAACCTAAAAGACGAGGAAGCCTTTTCCGAAGCTGCGGTGGACTATTACGAAAATGCGGGTCTGGAAGAGCCCGGTGAAAAAAAGCTTAAAAAGGTAAAAGAGAAGATAAAGGAAAGAGAAAAAGCCGGGGAGAAGAACAAGGCTTCGGATAAGGAGAAATACCGGGAGCGGAGCAAGGCTTCGGATAAGGAAAAAAATCCTGACCGGGGTAAAGCTTCGGATAAGGAAAAGATTTCCGAAAAGGAGACCGGGTCCGGAAAGCCGGCGGGCAGAAAGAGGATCAGGAAGGAGGAGAAATAATGGATGCTGCTTATGAAAAGGAACTCTTCGAGATGATGCTGAGGGTTGCCCTCTCCGTGTTCCTGTGCGCCATGATAGGCTGTCAGAGGACCAATAAAAGGCATTCGGCAGGACTTCGTACCTTCATGCTCATGGGTCTTGCTTCATCCACTGCCATGCTGCTTGATATCTATCTGATGAGCGGGGGGCTTGATCCGGGTCCGGACAGCAAGGGCTTTTATCTGATGTCTGCGGCGCTTTTAGTGGCATCGGCCACATTAAGCGTTCATTCGCTTTTCAGGAATGCAAGAAATCAGATACTGGGACTTACGACCGCCGTGGCACTCTGGACCTGCTGTATCATAGGCATGGCCTGCGGGGCGGGAAGGTTTGCTCTGGCTGTTTTTGCGGCACTCAGCCTGTTATTCTGCCTGACAGCCATGAACGGTCTGGAGAATTTTTTAAAGAACCGTTCCATGCACGTGGAGCTTCATCTTGAGCTTACGGAGAGCAGGTATTTAAACAGCTTTATAACAACGGTAAGAAGACTCGGAATGTCCATAGACGATATCGAGTTAAACCGGTCCTACAGGGAATCAAAGCTTTCGGTATATACCATATCCCTTACAATAGAGAGCGAGGAGCTCAAGAAGAACAAGACCCACAGAGAGATAATCGAGGCGCTTTCTTCTTTGGAATATGTATCGCATATTGAGGAAATGTAGGTTATAATGAGATGGAAAGTGCATCCGGTCAGCTGATCACCGGAGGCGGCAGTATATTATTACAGGAGGAAGAAAATGAAAAAGAAGATTGCGGTATTAACATCCGTCGTTCTGACTGTCAGTACGGTACTCATGGGATGTACGGCATCGGATGTTGCCGAAGTGGCATCCGCTGTTGAAGAGATCGCGGAACAGGAGATGGCAGCCGAAGAAGCACAGAATGCAGACGATCAGGAAAAATCAATGCCCGAAGAGAGTGCGGAAGCCGAGACCGATGACGGGGCCGCCGGCTATTACAAACTGGTAAAAATGGTAGAAGACGGTGAAGAAAGTTCAATGATGGCTGAGCTTGCACAGGTCGGGGTCAATATGTACATGGTCCTTTCGGAGGATGGAACCGGATGTTATGATTTCATGGGCGATCAGACCAAGCTTGCATGGGATGATAAAAAGATCTGGGATCCCGAGGATGATGAGACGGAGCCTTCAGAGTACACCTATAAGGATGGACAGCTCAGTGTTACGGGCGACAATGGAGACGGGATGGATTTCGTAAAGCTTACGGATGAGGAAAAGGATTATTATCTTGAGAACGGATCCGATGTTGATATAGAAAAGCTCCTGGAAGAAAACGAATCCCTGGAATGGCTGTTCGGTGATGCGCAGGAGGAAGACAATCCCATCGGGTATTACAAGATGACCGAATACATGGAGAACGGAGAAGAGAGCGAAGATCTTAAGATGCTGATGGAGAACGGAGTCTATATGTATCTCGTTCTCAACGAAGACGGAACCGGATGCATGGATATGCTCGGTGATGCGGATGAATTTACCTGGAATGACAAAGAGCTCAAATTTGAGGATACCGATCCTTCGGAGTATACTTATGAAGATGATGTTATTACCGTTACGGAGGATGAAAAAACCTGGATGAAATTCGAGAGACTGAGCGAAGAAGAAGAGAAATACTATATTGAAAACGGATCCGATGTGGATCTTGAAAAACTTGCGGGTTAAGGAGGATAAGACATGAAGATTTATTCTGTATATGATGAGGAATTCAAAAATTACGGCACCGTTCTTGAGGGTTATGACACGAAGTCATTGCTTGAGGCAATGAAGACGATCCCCATGCCCGACTCGGGAACAAAGTATGAAGCTTCCATAGATGTTCTGGAGAAGGAGCCTGTTTTTAAGGTGCTTAAGGAAAAAGCCTACGGTGACATGCCGGTTGAGTTCGGAATGTGCTGGGGCTATAACACAAAGCTCAACTGTCTCGAGTATCACAGGGATTCGGAAGTGAACATAGGCACCGAGGATTTCGTTCTGCTTCTTGCAAAGAGAGAGGAGATAAAGGACGGAAAGCTCGACACCTCAAAGGTCAAGGCTTTTAAGGCTCCCGCAGGTGCTGTAGTAGAGGTATATGCAACCGCTCTTCATTATGCACCCTGTCATCTTGATGCCGCAAAGGGCTTCAGGGTAGCTGTTGTACTTCCCCTCGGAACCAATACGGATTACCGTATAGCAGATCCCGTAAACGAGGAAGATAAGCTTTTATGGGCAAGGAACAAGTGGCTCCTGGCTCATCCCGATTCGGCAGAGGCAAAGGACGGCGCCTATGTCGGACTTACCGGCGAGAATATCGATATAGCAGAGTAACGATCCCCGAGATCAAAGAAGGGATGATAAGACTAAGTTGATAAAGAACCCGGACATTTAAAGTCCGGGTTTTTTAGAGGAAAGGATCTTTTAAATGGCAAAGAGAGTAGTGATCATAGGCGGAGGAGCTGCCGGATGCATGGCCGCCATAGCAGCGGGAAGAGCGATAAAGAATATGGAACGAAGCTTTTCCGAGGCTAAAGCGGATGGATCAGCTGAGAGCCCCCGGGTAAGAGTGACTCTTGTGGAGAAAAACAGTGAGCTGTGTAAGAAGATCCTTTCCACGGGAAACGGCCGCTGCAATTACTGCCACGATGTCATAGTTGCCGCGGATTATCACAGGGATGAAAATGATCCGTTTATAAATACTGTTTCGGATCTGTTCCCACCGGAAAAGGTGATCGGGCTTTTTAAGGATCTTGGAATAATGTCCCTTAACCGGGACGGATACATCTATCCTTATTCCGAGCAGGCAAGAGCGGTAAGAGATGTACTGAAAAAGAGAGTGTATGAAAGCGGAGCATCCGTCGTAACGGACTGTGAGGTTACGGCCATAGAAAGATCGGGCAGCGTATATCTGGTGCGGTCCGGGAAACAGGTCTTTGAAGCCGATACCCTGATACTGACGACCGGAGGAGCCGCAGCACCGAAGACCGGGTCGGACGGCCGGGGATTTTCATTCTGTGAAAGCCTTGGACATCATATCGTAAAACCTGTTCCCGCACTAACATATCTGACGGTAAAGGATCATCCCTTTTACCGGGCTTTTGGCATCAGGCTTATGGCAAAGGTATCCATTGAGGAAGACGGTGTCATTCTTTCCGGGGATACAGGGCAGATACAGATCACTAAAACGGGCATATCAGGGATCCCTGTATTTAACGTGAGCAGATACGCATGCAGAGCTCTTTCGGAGAATAAGGAAGTTAAGCTCCATATCAGGATGGTGCCCGGTCTTTCTGATGATGAGCTAAAAAAGGAGATTTTAAGGAGGATTTCGGATGCAAACAACACGCCCTATGAGGCTCTTGTGGGTCTTATTCCGGACAGCCTTGCGGACAGTCTTCTTAAGCATTTAAAGATCGATCCGGACAAAAAGACGGATGATCCCGTTAAGGCAGCGGATGTTATATACGGGGCAATGCTGGATACGGTCCTTACGGTAAACGGAAGCGGTGATATGTCATCGGCCCAGATGACCTGCGGAGGCGTAAGCACGGACGAGATCGATCCGGCCGCCATGAGATCCCTTATCTCAAAAGACCTTTATCTCGCCGGGGAGATAATTGATATAGACGGGAAATGCGGAGGGTATAATCTGTTTTTTTCCTGGGCTTCGGGCTATATTGCGGGAAGAGCGGCCTGTGAACCGGACTTATGAATCCCTGTTCTGTATATTTGCCCTGGCCTGACCTATCATTCCCAGGGCCATACCGTAATCGATACCGCGGCATTCGGAGGGTGAATATCCGAAATGCCGTTTGAAGGCTTTTGAGAATGTGAATGTATCCCCGTAACCTACGGCAGAGGCTATGTCACCTACGCTCAAACGGTTTTCGGAGAGCAGTTTTATCGCCATTTTCATCCTGTAGGTCATGAGGTATTCCTGAAGGGAATATCCCGTTGCTTCCTTGAAGAGCCTTGTAAGATAGCTTCGGTTAAGCCCTAGTGAAAAGGCTATGTTTTCGATCTTGACCGGCTCGGAGTACTTGAGCTGTATATAAGAGATCACATTTTTAACATATGTTAAAGAATTGTCGAAGGAATCCTCCTGCTTGAGGCTTGAGTTCTCGATCATATAGTCACAGATCTTATAAAGCGTTCCAACACAGTAATACTGGCGCGTGTAATTATTCAGGATATCACGCGCAAGGTCCTCTATTTTATCCGCGCAGGCAACGGGAGTGTAAACAGGGGTAGAGGGGGTCAAACCTGCCTCTTTTAAAATGAGAGGGATCTTGGGACCTCCGATATGAAACCAGATATATTCCCAGGGATCGTCCTTGTCGGCCTGGTAAAAGGTCCTTGTGTCCGGCGGGATCAGGAATATCTGGTGGGCACCCACATCATACTGTCTGCCGTTAAGTCTTAAGATACCTTTTCCGTTCAGCACGAAATGCACAATAATGCGGTTCTTCACAAAATGCTCATAGGAATAGAGGGGCTCGCACTTATTGGTGCCCAGCTCGTAGAGATAAAAATCGTCCGAATCCTCGTAATTTACAAATTTGCAAAAATCACAGCCTAAGAGTTCCTGTGGCATACCGGCCTCCGTATCACAAGGTACAATAATACTGATTTCACAGATTGCTCCGCAATTGGTCCCGTATCACGAAGCACAACAAAACTTATTCCACGGATTGCTTCGTGCCTGCGCACTTTCGCAATCCTTCCCGTATTCGCATTCCCGCGCTGTTTTGCAGCGCTCCATGCTCATACGGGTGCAGACCGTAAATCCTTATCCCCACATCCATGCAGGCATGTGTGGGGACAAGGATTTCGATCCTTGGAATAAGTATATCACATTTTGACATGGTTATATCAAATTTATCCATTATTTTTTTTCCATTCCGATAATACACTAAAATTACCTTTAACCTGAACGTAACCTATTTATTTTCCTAATGA
>JAIKZD010000113.1 GCA_024682555.1 Lachnospiraceae bacterium
TAAGCGCCATCCCCCACTCTCCGGGATTTATCAGCGTAAACATGGCTATGCCTATCATTATGGCAAGAAAGGTTGTCAGTAAATACATCAGCATGACCTTGGCGCCGATCTTCCCAAGCTCCGAAAGGTCCTTAAAATCCGAAATACAGGTAACGATAGAAAAGAAGACCACAGGTCCGACAACGATCTTAAGTGCATTGATGAACATGGTCTTAAGGGGGGAAAAGGCGTATTTGCAGAGAGCGGAATTGACATCATGCGGAAGAAGCATCCTGCATAATAAGCCTGCCAGTATCGAAAGAACAAGTGCCCCGAGAGTCCATATAAGCTGCCGGTTCCTGTTATTACTGCCCGACAGGATCCTGACCCGGTTGACTCCGGATCTGTTGGAATAACGGAAATATTGACTGTAAGCTTTGAAGATAAGATCCCTTACAGAGTCCTCATTGTCCAGACTCTCTGCAGCAATACTGATATTACCGCCGGGCTCTAATACAGAGATCTCTTCTCCCTTTGCCTTCATCTCCACGATCACTTTGCCGAATGACCTCCGGATCCCGATCTCCATCATGGATCCCTCAGTCATATTGTCAGCGAGCCGGATCAGTGATTCTTCACACAAAAGCTCCATGCTCATCCTGTCCTTCGGCTTAAGATCGTAATCCCGGAGACTATTCTGTATATATTCCGTACATTGTACAAAATAATCCTTTTCTTTAGGATCAAAAATCTCTTTCTTCATTTTTTACCCCAAAACACCATCCAACAACAATACAGCTGCTATACGAGTAATACTAGCATAAAACCCCCTTAATATGTCAATAATATTTCCCTCTCATACGCTGCCAGAGTCCGGTCATCAAAACAGGCCCAGTATACTTCGTCTATCTTTCCCGGATTCTCATCCAGAAACTTCTTTACTGTTTCCACAGCTGTTTTCGCGGCCTTTTCCACAGGATATCCGTAAACTCCCGTTGATACCGAAGGAAAAGCTATGGTGCGGATCCCTTTTTCCAAAGCGATCTTCAGTGAATTCCTATAACAGGAAGCCAGAAGTTCCGGCTCGTTCTTTTCTCCACCATACCACACCGGGCCCACGGTATGGATCACATAATCGCAGGGAAGATCATATGCCCCTGTGATCTTTGCCTCTCCCGTCGGACACCCGCAGAGCGTCCGGCATTCCTCCAGGAGTTTGGGACCCGCTGCACGATGAATGGCACCATCCACCCCGCCGCCTCCAAGTAATGTGGAATTGGCGGCGTTGACTATCGCCTGCACATTATCCATTTTCGTTATATCTGCTCTTATCGCCTTTATCATCAGGATATCCTCCTATCCAAAATGCTATAGCAATAACGCTATTGTATTTTCCGTCTGATCAATATGAAGATCCCCGCTGAAACAGCGGCAGAATGATCGTTCACAACATGCACTCCTTCATCCAGATCCTTCACCTCTGTATAGAGGATGTCTTTCATCCCTGTGGTGACATAATTCCTTCTGAACTACACCGGCCTCGGAAGCATAAACGAATGAACCGTCAATACGTCGTCCTAATACCGGTCCAGAAAACTCTTGCGGACGCCATTATCTTTATATGCTATTATTGTTGAAAGATTTACGTTTCCGGCGCTCTTAAAGATATTTGCTTCGACAAACGGATTCTCTTCTTTCAGCTTCGCGATCAGTTTCTTGGTCTCAAGCCTCTTGGATGAAGTCGTCACGTCCTCCCGGCATTCGGTGCATGCTTCTGTAAAGCGGCAGGCACACTGAAGAAATCGCAGTTCGTTATGATCCCTCCATGCACATATATCATTTTCCCTGATAAGATACATTGGCCTTATCAGCTCCATCCCCTCGAAATTATTACTATGGAGTTTGGGCATCATGGTCTGAAACTGTCCTCCGTAAAGCATTCCCATGAGAATGGTTTCTATTACATCATCATAATGATGACCTAAGGCGATCTTATTGCAGCCCAGTTCTTTTGCTTTCTTATAAAGATATCCCCTGCGCATGCGTGCACAGATATAGCAGGGGTTCTTTTCGATCCTGTCGACAGCATCAAAGATGATACTTTCAAAAACAGTTACAGGGATCCCCAACGCTTTTGCATTGCCTTCGATCAATGCTCTGTTTTCTTTATTATAGCCCGGATCCATCACAAGAAAAGTAAGGTCGAAGTTTACTTTTTTATGCTTTTGAATTTCCTGAAAGAGCTTGGCCATCAGCATGGAATCTTTCCCGCCTGAGATACACACTGCTATATGGTCTCCTTCATTTATCAGCTGATATGTTTTACATGCCCTTGCAAAAGGCGAAAAAAGCTGCCTGTGGTATTTTCTCTGTATGCTGTCTTCAGCTTTTTTCTGCTTTTCCTGTTCCATTCTTTACCTACTCCAGACCAAGACTTTTTGAAATGTAATATTTATACCCAAGTTCCCTGCATCGGTCCCGAATCACCTTTTTCAGCCGTTCATCATTTGTATATTCAAGAAGATAGACCTCTTTACCCTGTTTCTTTACTGCCCCCGTATATTCTAGGTAATAGTCCCGGTCTTCTTCACTGCTTTCCCCGAATTCATCACTTTCATAATCCCTGACGGCAGTGAAAACGGTCTCCTGATTTATTCCGTCGAGTATCATCTCTGCTGCCCCGCCATTTTCCAGATACTCCATTACGAAGGTGTCCCCTCCGTTGATGATCACATCACCCTTTTCTTTCAGACCTTTAAGTATGTTCTCTACGCCGTCATAAACCGGTTCCCTGTGATACTGGTAATATACGTCGATATTGTCCACGAAAAATCCGTCTATTCCGGTATCCTTTATCTTCTCTGCAAGATCATTCAAAATAAAATCCTGCCACTTTGAGCTGGATACATCAACCCATCTCTCATCAGGCCAGTTATCATATTCTCCAAGTGTTATATCAAGATAGTCATTGTAATAGTCCCTGTAATTTTCGACAGACCCCACATTAATGTAGCTGAAAACCCTGTGTCCACGCTCTTTAAGGCTCTGAATATCATCCCTGTCAAAACCGTTCTGCACATCCAGGACTATGGTTTCATATTTCCTGAACTCTTTCATGGCTTTCTTCCCGGCGTTCACACCGAGAAAAACCCCATAATCATATTTTACCGGATCCTTTCCGACAGCAAGGTATTCCGGAATATTAATGCACAGGAACACCACCGACAGGACCAATACGGAAAGAATGACGATCCGGGCCCGGACAGATCTCTTCAGATCAGTATTTTCACCTGTAAATTTTGTCGAGATCATGAATTTCCTCCTTAAACCTCTCCACCACCTTCTCCGGACCCGCTATCTTTATCCCGGATCCCAGAGAGAATATCCATCCGAGGAACTGATCGCTTAATGCCACGTCTACATTGGTCTCTGACCAGCCATTCTTCCCCACAGGCCGGATGGTTATATCTTTCCCGAACCTGTCCAGCAGCACTCCAACCATTTCATCCCTGAACTGCAGCTTAACCCTGACCTCTTCACCTCCGAACATTCCGAAGTTCATCTTGGAGTAGGCCGCTATATCAAACTTCATAAAGTGATCCTTCCCCTCTCTTCTCTCACCGGTCAGGCTGATATTACTCATCTTATCAACACGGTAATGCTTGATCTTGTCCTCTTCGGAATCGAATCCGATCATATAGTAATTCTCATCATCCCAGGTAAGAGCCCAGGGACTGATCACATACTTTTTATCCTTTCGCCGCTCCATCTTTTTCTGGAGATTCCACTTTAGATAATCGAAGCTGATCTTCCGGTTATTTATGATAGCAGTATGTATGTCATCCACAATGTAGTAGATGCTCTCATTCATGGTCTTCACGCGGCCCTGGACCACCACCTGCCTCTTCAGCTGGGCTGCCTCATATTCGCTGACAAGACCCGTGAGCTTCTTTATGAGTTCATTTGTTTTCCGCTCTGTTATAAATTTGGAAGACTGTATGGCATCCACCAGAAGCTTCAGCTCCGCTATGTCAAACTGCTTCTTTCCCACATGATAGGTATAGTTTCGACCTTCCTTCTCCCCGATCACATCTATCCCGAGGACCCGAAGGGCTTCCATATCGTCATACAGGCTCTTCCGGTCAGCGGTCACGTTATAACCCTCCAGCTTTTCCTGTATCTCTGCCATGGAAAGTGAATGGTCATCATCCGTCTTTTCCAGCATAATGCGGCTCAGATAATATAGTTTCAGTTTCTGGTTGGATCCCTTCGGCATGATGTATCCTCCTGTATAGGCCTGGATATGGTCTGAATCATATAATACATCAGCCATATGGAAATTAGAAGTGCTATAATGATTCCGTAGAGTAAAACTGGTCTTGAAACTCAGGAGACGGACAAAATGATCTATACCATAGAAAATGACAGGCTGACCTGCACCATAGATTCCCACGGTTGTGAACTGAAAAGTGTAAAGGAAAATAAAACAGATAAAGAGTATATGTGGAACGGAGATCCGGCTTTCTGGGGCCGCACCTCTCCCGTACTTTTCCCCTTTGTCGGTTCTGTAAAAGATAAGAAATACCGCTATGATGGCAGCACTTATGAAATGGGGCAGCATGGCTTCGCCAGAGATATGGAGTTTACCCTTATCAGCAACACGGATGATGAAATCTGGATGGAACTTACTGATTCAGCTGAGACCATAACGAAATATCCCTTTCACTTCCGCCTGAAGATAGGATACCGGCTTATTGACATGGCATTAACTGTGCTTTGGCGGGTTGAAAACCGAAACGACAGTGATATGTTCTTTGCAATAGGCGCGCATCCCGGATTTATGATGCCGGGAGAAGAGCACCATGAATTCAGGCTGTACGATAAAAAGGGAAATAAAGTCCGGAGCATAGTAAACAGGATATTTGCAGGAGCAGGCTGTGTTTCTGACAGAACAGAGGTTATCAAAACCCCCGACGGTGTTCTTCCCATTACCGGTCGTTTATTCGACGGGGATGCGCTTGTGATCGAGAATGACCAGCTTGGGAAAGTAGAACTTGCAAAAGAAGGATCGGATATTCCGGAAATAACGGTGGAATTCGGTTCTCCCCTTGTGGGGCTGTGGTCTCCCCCGAAAAAGAATGCTCCTTTTGTCTGCATTGAGCCCTGGTACGGCAGATGCGATTCTGAGAGCTTCGCAGGAGAGATCAGTGATCGTGACTACGAGCAGACTCTTGGACCCGGCAAGGAATTTGAAGCTGAATATACCATCAAATTCGGATAATGCTTATGCCTGTCAGTAAAAATGCTCCACATGATCTAAAAGCCTGTCGCCCTTATAAGAAAGCCTCATTGAGAAGAATGCACGGTCGTCGAGGATGTACTTAAGAAAGATCCTGTCTCCCTCCCATAGATTGAGATCCATAACCTCTTTCTTATCTATCCATCTGAGTTCCCCCTCATCGCACTCTTTCAGATCCCCCGAGAATTTATCGGATGTGAACACAAAAATATACTCATCCTCCCATCCTTCCGAAGAAAAAGTGAGGACCCCTCTCATTTTGTACTCTGTGAGAATAAGGCCTGTTTCTTCCACGACTTCACGGCAGATGCATTCCTCCGGACTTTCTCCGGCCTCCAGTCCGCCGCCGACACCTATCCATTTCCCCTCGTTGACATCTTGCTGCTTTTTATTTCGGAGAAGCATCAGATATCTCCCATTGTCTTCAATATAACAAAGCGTGGATATTTTCATTTTAACCGTCCTGCTTCATCCCGGAGATCATAAGCTTCTTTAGCCTCCCAGATAAGTTCTTCCAATGTCTGATAAAGATGATCCGGTTCCACCGGCTTGGATAAATGTGCATTCATCCCGGCCTGAAGCGAACGCTGGACATCTTCATTGAATGCATTTGCCGTTAAGGCGATTATCGGAACGGTCTTGGCATCCGGACGTTCAAGAGAGCGGATAGCAGAAGCCGCTTCAAGCCCGTCCATTTCCGGCATGCGGACATCCATAAGGATAGCATCATAATAACCGTCTGAACTGTTAACGAACATTTCCAATGCTTTCTTTCCGTTTTCCGCATAATCGATCAAAGCTCCGCGGGCAAGAATGATCTTTTTCATGATCTCTGCATTTATTCTAATATCCTCGGCAAGGAGTATTCTTTTATCCTTCAGGTCAGCCCTCTTTTTCTCCCTAAAGAGACTCATATTGTTCTTGTGTGCAATACGTTCAAATTCATCAATGACATTTGAGGCAAACAAAGGCTTTGCAAGAAAACTGTCCACGCCGATATGCAGGGCATCATCCATGATCTCGTCCCAGTTAAAGGATGTCAGTATGATAACCGTAGTTTCTTTGTCATACTGTTTTCTTATCTCCCTGGCAACTTCGATACCGTCCATTCCCGGCATCTTCCAGTCGAGCAACACAAGATTATATGGATCATGCTTTGCATGCTGGACTTCCAGCATTTTCATTGCCTCCTGACCGCTGCTGCATGTATCTGCTTTTATTCCCGCCTCATCAAGAACAATTCTTGCATGCTCCGCAGCAATATCCTCATCGTCCACCACCAGCACAAAAAGATCTCCAGGATTGATCCGGCTCATTGATGATCCAACATGTTCACTGTTTATCAGTGTGATAAAAACCGTAAACTCCGTTCCTACCCCTTTTTCAGATTCAACCGAGATCGAACCGTTCATAAGTTCCACGATATTTTTTGTAATAGCCATGCCGAGTCCGGTGCTGCCAAATCTGTTATTTCTGCTGTCATCTTCCTGAGTAAAAGCATCATACAGTCTTGGGATAAATGACTCATCCATACCTATCCCGCTGTCTTTAATAACAAATTTTAATGTTGAATGCTCCTCAAACACAGCAGTCCGCTCTACTGTCAGAGTAACGTCCCCCGGAGGATCAGTAAATTTTATGGCATTTGAAAGGATATTTATAAGAACCTGCTTCAGCTTCATATCGTCACCGATATAATAATCACTGACTCCTCCAATAACCCTGCATTCATACTTAAGTCCTTTTTCAGCACACTGGGACATGATCATGGTATTAAGCTGCTCCAGCATGCTGCTGAAGGAGAATTCTTCCTTTCTCAGCACCAGACGTCCCGATTCTATGCGGCTCATATCCAGAATATCATTTATCAGCCCCAAAAGATGTCTGGCACTTTCCCCTATCTTTTCCAGATATTCCCTTACCTCACCGGTAAGTGTATCGTTCCTCAGAGCAAGGCTGTCCAATCCGATTATCGCATTCATCGGCGTACGGATCTCATGGCTCATATTTGACAGGAAGGCAGTCTTTGCCCTGCTGGCCTCCTCGGCGCCGGCCAGTGCCTCACCAAGTGCCTGATTTTTTGCAAGGGTTTCCCTCATTTCAGTATCGATTACAGTGAGACCGACTCCAACCGCATGCACTATATGGTCATCCCGGTTTTCCGCATGCCTGACTCCTGCAAAGCGGATCATCTCATAATATTCTCTTCCGGCCCTGTTCGCCAGATACCGGTACACTATGATCGGTTCATCCTTAAGGGCTTCCCGGACATGCTCAGGATCGATGAATTTTAAAAATCCCTCCCTGTAGCTCTCTGATACGGAATGCTCCGCATACCAGGAAAACCTCTCAAAATATGGGAAATGTATTCCCTCCGGTGTCTGTTCGTGGTCATCAGGATCCGCCCTGTAACAGACCGCATCATTATTATCCAGATCCACATGATAAACACAGCGGTAATCGGATGCCAGTGCAGTTATCATTTTGTCCTGCTGTTCACGGCGCATCTGTTGTTCCAGCAATTCCCCATTGGCTTTTTCAAGCTCTTTTC
>JAIKZD010000129.1 GCA_024682555.1 Lachnospiraceae bacterium
AGCAGCTTCACAGGCTCCCAAGGCTGCAGGATGGACCTGCGAATGCGGAGCTACGGGAAACACCGGAAAATTCTGTGCAAACTGCGGAAAGCCGCAGCCCGCAGCCGATGCAGGCTGGACCTGTGAGTGCGGTACCGTAAACAAGGGCAAGTTCTGCAGTAACTGCGGCAAGAAAAAACCTGCAGGCGCATTGCTTTACAAGTGCGACAAGTGCGGATGGGAACCCGAGGATCCGAAGAATCCTCCCAAGTTCTGCCCCGAATGCGGCGATCCCTTCGATGACAATGACGCCATAGGATAAAAGCCGGACGGATATCCGTCAATTTATATGACATTTTGAAAAATAAGAGAGGGTGTAGGTAATACACCCTCTTTTAAAAGGTATAGGAGAAAATTATGAAAAAACGCGATGACATTAACAAGATTCTGATAATCGGATCCGGCCCCATAATAATCGGTCAGGCATGTGAATTTGATTACTCCGGCACCCAGGCCTGCAAGGCACTGAAGAAACTGGGCTATGAGATCGTGCTGGTTAATTCCAATCCCGCCACCATCATGACGGATCCGGAAATGGCGGATGTTACCTATATCGAGCCGCTGAATCTTGAGAGACTTACACAGATCATAGAAAAGGAGAGGCCTGACGGGCTTTTGCCAAATCTTGGCGGACAGACCGGACTCAACCTCTGCTCCGAGCTCAATAAAGCCGGGGTCCTTGATAAATACGGTGTAAAGGTCATCGGCGTTCAGGTTGATGCCATCGAGCGCGGCGAGGACAGGATAGAATTCAAACAGACCATGGAAGAGCTGGGCATCAGGATGGCAAGAAGCGAGGTGGCCTATTCCGTTGAGGATGCGCTCAAGATCGCTGACAGCCTGGGTTATCCGGTTGTTTTAAGACCCGCTTATACCATGGGCGGAGCCGGCGGCGGCCTGGTATATAACGTTGAGGAATTAAAGACCGTCTGCGAAAGAGGACTTCAGGCTTCCCTCGTGGGACAGGTCCTTGTGGAGGAATCGGTTCTCGGCTGGGAAGAGCTGGAGCTTGAGGTGGTAAGGGATGCAACGGGCAAGATGATCACTGTATGTTTTATCGAAAACATCGATCCTCTGGGAGTTCATACAGGAGATTCCTTCTGCTCGGCCCCCATGCTCACCATTCCGGAAGATGTTCAGGAGGAGCTGCAGAGACAGGCCTACAGGATCGTTGACAGGATACAGGTCATCGGAGGAACAAACGTACAGTTTGCGAGAAATACACAGGACGGAAGGATAATCGTCATCGAGATCAATCCCCGTACCTCCAGATCCTCTGCCCTTGCCTCAAAGGCTACGGGCTTCCCCATAGCCCTTGTATCGGCAATGCTTGCGGCAGGACTTGACCTTAAGGATATTCCCTGCGGGAAATACGGAACTCTTGATAATTATAAGCCGGACGGTGATTACATAGTCATCAAATATGCAAGATGGGCCTTTGAGAAATTCAGGGGATCGGAAGACAAGCTCGGCACCCAGATGCGTGCCGTGGGCGAGGTGATGAGCATAGGAAAGACCTATAAAGAGGCCTTCCAGAAGGCCATACGTTCCCTTGAGATCGGAAGATACGGTCTGGGAGGGGCAAAGGATTTTGCCGGGAAGACAAAAAAAGAACTTCTTAACATGCTCCATATTCCCACTTCCGAGAGGCAGTTCATCATGTATGAAGCCCTTAGAAAGGGTGCGACCGTTGAGGAACTCTATGAGCTTACAAAGATAAAGCCATATTTCATCGAACAGATGGAGGAACTGGTCCTCGAGGAAGAAACCATCAAGTCCTATGAGGGCAGCATCCCTCCCGCGGATGTCCTTACCGCAGCCAAGAAGGACGGTTTTTCCGACAAATATCTGAGTCAGCTGCTTAAGGTTTCCGAGGATGAGATAAGAAAAGCGAGATATGATATAGGCGTAAAGGAAGCCTGGGAAGGCGTTCATGTAAGCGGCACACAGGACAGCGCATATTACTATTCCACATATAATGCCAAGGATTTAAGTCCCGTAAATGCGGATACTAAGAAGATAATGATACTGGGCGGAGGCCCCAACCGTATAGGACAGGGTATCGAATTTGATTACTGCTGCGTTCATGCGGCCCAGGCCCTTAAGAAACTGGGATTTGAGACCATAATCGTAAACTGCAATCCCGAGACCGTATCCACGGATTATGATACCTCCGATAAACTGTATTTCGAGCCCCTGACCCTCGAGGATGTTCTGAGCATCTACGAAAAGGAAAAGCCCCTGGGCGTGATAGCCCAGTTTGGCGGACAGACTCCCCTTAATCTTGCAGCAGATCTTAAGAAGAACGGGGTAAATATCCTTGGTACGACGCCCGAGACCATCGATCTGGCAGAGGACAGGGATCTGTTCAGGGATATGATGGACAAGCTCGGAATACCCATGCCGGAATCAGGGATGGCGGTAACCATAGAAGAGGCCATGGAGATAGCCGGAAAGATAGGATATCCCGTAATGGTGAGACCTTCCTATGTGCTTGGCGGAAGAGGCATGGAAGTGGTTCATGATGACGAGCACATGAAGGTATATATGGCAAATGCCATCGGAGTCACACCCGAGAGGCCCATCCTTATCGACAGGTTCTTAAGGAATGCCCTTGAGTGCGAGGCGGATGCCATTTCCGACGGTGAAAATGTTTTCGTTCCGGCGGTAATGGAACACATAGAGCTTGCGGGCATCCATTCCGGAGATTCCGCCTGCGTGCTTCCCTCCATCAATATTTCCGAAAAGAATGTAAAGACCATCAGGGAATATACGAGAAAGATCGCAAAGGAAATGAACGTAAAGGGCCTGATGAACATGCAGTATGCCATAGAGGATGACACGGTATACGTTCTCGAAGCCAATCCGAGAGCCTCAAGAACCGTGCCCCTTGTTTCCAAGGTCTGCGACATCAGGATGGTTCCCATCGCTACGGATATAATCACCATGCCCCTTACGGGAAGAGAATCACCGGTGCCCGCCCTTAAGGAAAAGGTATTCTCGCATCACGGGGTTAAGGAAGCCGTATTCCCCTTCAATATGTTCCAGGAGGTGGATCCCATACTGGGACCCGAAATGAGGTCAACCGGCGAGGTCCTTGGTCTTGCGAAGGATTTCGGCGAAGCATATTACAAGGCTCAGGAGGCCACACAGACGCCGCTGCCCCTTAAGGGAACCGTTCTTATCAGCGTCAATGACAGGGATAAGTCGGAGCTTGTGGAGGTGGCCCGTGCCTTTGATGACTGCGGCTTTAAGATCATAGCTACGGGAGGGACCTGTGACATGATCAATAATGCGGGCATCCCGGCGGTGAAGATATTCAAGCTCAATCAGGGAAGGCCCAATGTCCTTGATGCCATCACCAACAAAGAGGCGGATCTTGTGATAAATACTCCGGATGATAAAAAGGGTGCCATCGATGATTCATATATCAGAAAGGGCGTCATCAAGGCAAGGATACCCTATGTCACCACCATGGCTGCCGCAAAGGCCACTGCAGCGGGCATTAAGGCGATGCAAAACAATAAGGCCGAAGTGAAATCGCTGCAGGAATATCATGCCTCCATCAGGTGAGAGGCAGGTCCTTTGACTATTTCTTTTTCCGGAAGTATATGATACAATGTAACAAGTAAGATTATGCCTATATACGAGGTGCGGGATGAACAGCATTAAGTCAGGTGTATTGATATATTCGGGCGGCAGGGCAGAGTTTGAATCCCTGAAGAATGTCCTTGATGCGGATTACAATGTTTATGTTGCAAACCACCGCGAGGATATAATGGTCGTTCTCGAAGCCCAGGATATAGATTTCGCACTTGTTGATATTTCCGAAGATGTTGAGGAAGGCCTTGATTTTATCGCAAGGCTTAAGTTCAGTGCGCGCTATCATTCCGTACTCGTTGTTGCTTTTCATGATGAACTGGATGATGATATCAGAAACAGGGCTGCAAGCGCGGGCGTGAGCTATTGTTTTCCTTATCCATTAAATCCCCTCCTGATCAAAAATCTCATAGGTATCTTTGTGTCTACCTACGTGGAAGACAAGAAGAAGTTTCTCAAGAAGGATGAGGCGCATACCAATCTGGTGGATGACGTGATTGATATCCTTAATATCGGCGTTCTTACCCTTTCCCAGAGAGAGAAGTTCAGGATAGAGTTCATAGGAAAAAGAGCCGCGGAGCTTCTGGGATACGATATCGGGGATACGGAGGACAATATCCTTCTCGACAAGGATTTTGATGCCTTTATCCATCCCGATGACATCGTCAGATTCTATTCCGCCGTTTCCAATATTTTTGAGATGGGAAAGCGGATAAGCTTTAAAACAAGGTTAAAGAACGAAAACGGAAACTATTACAGCTATGAGGCGCATATTAAAAACTGCACCTATGTACATGGCATAAAGATGCTCTCCTTAGTCATCAATGAGGCGGATTCCGGCTTCAGGGGAGATGCGGATATCTTTGAAAATCCCCAGCATGACCGTACCAGGTACGATCTTCTGACCAATGTCTTCAACAAGGATACCTTTTTTGAAGAGACGGCAAAGATGATCGAGGAAAATCCGGGCAAGACCTATATCGTATCCATCTGGGATATAGACAGATTTAAAGCCATAAATGAGATGCTGGGATCCAAAACGGGAGACAAGCTTCTCATTGATTTTGCCAATTTTCTGAAGGCCAATCTGGATGATTCGCTGTGTACTTACGGACGTATTGAGTCGGATCATTTCGTGACCTGCTGTTCGGCCAGATTCCACGAAAAGGCGGAAAAAAACATAAAGGCCATCCTTGATTCACAGATCGTCTGGCACACCCTTGACAACAGCATCTTCATGCATGTGGGAATGTACAGGCTCGACATCAACGACAGGGATATAGCCATCGCCTGCGATCGTGCCTCCATGGCTCTTCACGCCATAAAGAACAGCTACGCAAACAGGATGAATTATTTTTCCCAGGAGATGAGAGAATCCCTGGTCGTGGAGCAGGAGCTTGTAAAGGAATCCGAGGATGCCTTTAAGAACAGGGATTTCTTTGTGATGTTCCAACCCATCATAGATGCAAGGACCAGGGAGATCGTGTCCGCGGAGGCGCTGGTGAGATGGCGCAAGCCCGACGGCACTCATATCTCTCCCGGTGTTTTCATACCCACCTTTGAGAAAAACGGTATCGTTACCAGGGTCGATCTGTATGTCCTCGACCAGGTATGTGCTTTTCAGGCGGACCGCATAAGCAGGGGACTAAAGACCGTGCCTGTTTCCGTCAACCTTTCCAGGGTGGATTTCTATGACGAGAGACTTTATGAGAAGCTGATGAATATCATCTCCAAATATCGTCTTTCATCCGAACATATCAAATTCGAGATAACCGAAAGTGCATATATGGACCAGCCCCAGGAACTCATGAGGGTAATGGACAGATTAAGGGATGCGGGATATCAGATCCTTATGGATGATTTCGGAAGCGGCTTCTCCTCCCTTAACATGTTAAAGGATTTCCCCGTGAACATCCTAAAGATCGACATGAAGTTCATGGATTCCATAGACGTTTCCGAGAGAGCTAGCAACATCCTCTACAGTGTCATCAGGATGGCAAAGTCCATCGACATGCAGATAGTCGCCGAGGGTGTTGAAACGGGCAACCAGTTCGAGATGTTAAAGAACATGGACTGTGACTGCATCCAGGGCTTTTATTTCTACAAGCCTCTGCCCAGGAAGGAATTTGAGGAAAGACTTCGCGAGCAGGAAAAAGAAATGCCTGCCTCCGTCATCAAATCCTTCTACAAGATCCTTCTTTTATCTGATGATGAGGCCCAGAAGGAGGACCTGGAATCCCTCTTTGACTACGAGGCCGAGATCAGTCTCTGCGGTACAGAGGAAAAGATAGAGGAGACGTTAAAGCTTACTTTTACAAACGTAAACCTGATCCTTATAGATTACGATGCCCTTCCCGAGGAGTGCGCGGTATTTGTGGAGGTCATGCAGCAGAAGCCTTTCTACAGCGGGATACCTGTGCTTGCCCTCACAACGCGTGAGAATCTTGAGAGCTTTGAAAAGTACATAAAGGACGAGGGTATTGCGGATATCATCATAAGACCGTATAACAGAACGGTTTTAAAACAGCGTATCAGAAGGACCATAGATTATTACGGGGTGGAGAGCGAGAGAAGAGCCATCACCCTTTTGAGGAAGAGTGTTCTGTTAAGACAGCAGATGAACTCTTTCTTTGAGGATTCCCTTACGGGTATCGCAAGGGTAGTGGTGGAAAAAGACAGGGATCTTACCATAAAGGAGATCTCGTATATCAACGACAGATTCTTAAATCTCCACATGATCACCCTTGATGAGGCTCTCAGAAAGGGCAAGCTTTCCGATCTCATGCCCCATATGATGTTCCCCGAAGTGGACAGCGTGGAGAAGAGCGTTCATCTGGCCATGGACAATAACAGGCAGTTCGTCACGAAATCCTACAGCATCCTTTCTAATGACGGTCATACCAAGGATGTTGTTGTGGCATGCTCCATCAAATACAGGGGAAGCGATATGCAGATCGATATCGTCCTGATAGAGACCACTGATATCCGTGCGGATTCCACCCATGTCACCACCGAATGCCTGAATAAGTATCTGGGTGAGACCAGGAACGTAAACACCTGGAGATATTATATCGACAGTGATATCGCCGATTTCTATTCGGCAACCCCCGAAGGCAGATATATCCGGACCGTGGTCCATTCGGCCCTTGACCACTTTGTGGTGAAGCTTCAGGCGGTCAACCGGGATGAGGTAAAACAGAAGATGACAGGTCTCATCGAGAGGCTTAAACAGGGCGAGACGGAGGTTTCCTGCGATCTCAATTTTACCACCGAAAAAGATGGGGTATTTACCGAAAATTATAAGCGCCTGACTTACTATCTCGGGGATTCCGCTCTTAACGGCACGAGATATGCCGTAGGTATCCTTGATGACATGAATGAAAAGATCAAGGACGGCCACATGCTCTTCAGGCAGAAGCAGTATGACAAGCTTATGCATCTGGATTCCGAGATCTATATCGAGGCCGATCTTACGGAGAACCTCATAATCAACAAGGAATGTCTAAAGCCGCTGGTACCTTACGGCGTAGGGCTTGATGCCACCTATGACAAGGTGATACCTGCCTTCGTTGCGACCGTAGAGAAGGAAGATTATGACAAGGTCATCGGGACCATCAACCGTAAGGAACTGGTAAGACAGTACAGACAGGGCAATACCTATATCGTTATCGATTATATGGCAAAGACCGAGGCGGTTCCGGTGTGGACCTGGTATGAGCTTACTGCCGTTCTCGGTGAGAACCCCTTAAACGGAAACATAATGCTGGGAATGAAGGTGGTCAAAGCCGAAGAGGGCAAGGAAGGCCTGATGACGGAGAAGGATTCGCTGACCGGACTTTATACGAGGATAATGTTTGAACGTAAGATCAACAGGATGATCGAGGAGAAGGAAAAGGAAGAGGAATACGTCTTTGCTCTCATTGATGTTGATAATTTCAAGAAGATAAACGACAGCTTCGGACATAATGTGGGTGACAGCATATTAAAGACCATATCAAGGGTACTGGCTGCCAATCTCGGAAGCGGTTCCACGGTATCAAGGCTCGGCGGAGACGAATTTGCGGTATATATGCCTAAGATCGAAAACCGGGATGAGATCGTGAAGGTCTTTGACAATATCAACAAGGAGACCGTCCTTGAATTCGGTATGGGCAAGGATGATGCGGAGAATATCGTTATAACCACTTCCATCGGTATCGTTGCTTCCGATGATAACGACCTAAACTTCCACAAGCTTTATTCCAAGGCCTCTCTTGCACTCAATAAGGCCAAGGAAGCCGGAAAGAACACCTACAGCCTGTATGAGCAGCTGTTTGAGTAGGAATAACAACGCACCATAAACTTTCAGAAAAGAGGAAATATAATGTTAGACATGAAATTTGTCAGGGAGAATCCTGACCTGGTAAAACAGAATATCAAGAACAAGTTTCAGGATGAGAAGCTTCCGCTGGTGGACGAGGTCATAGATCTGGATCAGAAGAACAGAAAGGCCCAGGCGGAGGCTGATTCTTTGAGAGGAGAGAGGAATAAGCTCTCCAAGCAGATCGGTGCACTCATGGCACAGGGCAAGAAGGAAGAGGCCGAGGAGATTAAAAAGAAGGTTGCCGAGAACGCCGACAGGCTCAAAGAGCTTGAGAAAGAGGAGGCAGAGTATTCCGAGCGTGTCCTTAAGATAATGATGACGATCCCGAATATCATAGATCCTTCCGTACCCATAGGAAAGGACGATTCGGAAAACGTGGAGGTAACAAAGTACGGTGAGCCTTTTGTTCCGGATTTTGAGATACCCTATCACACGGATATTATGGAAAGATTCGACGGGATAGACCTTGATGCCGCAGGAAAGGTTGCGGGCAACGGTTTCTACTATCTGATGGGAGACATAGCAAGGCTTCATTCAGCTGTTATCGCCTATGCAAGGGATTTCATGATAGACAGGGGTTTTACCTACTGCGTTCCCCCCTTCATGATCAGATCCAATGTGGTAAACGGTGTTATGAGCTTTGCCGAGATGGACGCCATGATGTACAAGATCGAGGGCGAGGATCTCTATCTCATCGGAACTTCCGAGCATTCCATGATAGGAAAGTTTATCGATACCATAACGGATGAGAGCGAACTGCCCAAGACCCTTACGAGCTATTCACCCTGCTTCAGAAAGGAAAAGGGTGCCCACGGCATCGAGGAAAGAGGCGTTTACAGGATACATCAGTTTGAAAAACAGGAAATGATCGTTGTATGCAAGCCCGAGGAGTCGCCCGTCTGGTTTGACAGGCTGTGGCAGAATACCGTAGATCTTTTCAGGTCAATGGATATACCCGTAAGGACACTTGAGTGCTGCTCCGGCGATCTTGCGGATCTTAAGGTCAAATCCTTTGATGTGGAGGCCTGGTCCCCCAGACAGAAGAAATATTTCGAGGTGGGCTCCTGCTCAAATCTCGGAGATGCCCAGGCCAGAAGGCTTAAGATCAGGGTTAATTCCGAAAACGGCAAATATTTTGCCCATACCTTAAACAATACGGTTGTGGCACCGCCCCGTATGCTCATAGCTTTTCTCGAGAATAATCTCAATGAGGACGGAAGCGTGAACATTCCCGAGGTTTTGAGACCTTATATGGGCGGTAAGGATAAGCTTATCCCGAAACACTGAAAAGATTATAAAAAAGGACGGAAAAGTCTGAATGGAAGAAAGAGACAAGCGGCTCGCCGTTCTGATCGATGCGGAGAATGTATCCCTTAAGTATATAAAATATATTCTTGATGAAGTATCGAACTACGGCATAGCCACATATAAAAGGGCATATGGAGACTGGACCAATCCCACCACCTACAACTGGAAGGAAGCGGTCCTTAAGAATTCCATTACTCCCGTGCAGCAGTACAGCTACACCCAGGGCAAGAATTCCTCGGATTCCGCCATGATCATAGATGCCATGGACATCCTGTACACCGGGTCGGTAGACGGCTTCTGTCTGGTGTCCTCGGACAGCGATTTTACCAAGCTTGCGGCAAGGCTCAGGGAAGCCGGGATGTTAGTCATCGGAATGGGAGAAAAAAAGACCGTTGAGGCCTTCAGGGCATCCTGTACCCAGTTTAAATATCTGGAGATGCTTGCAGCGGAAGAAGATCAGGGCAGCAGCGTGGATATTGATGAGATCGAGGAGACCATCCTGAAGATCATCAATGATAACGAGGCCAACGACAGGGACACATCCGTCGGGGAGCTGGGCAACAAGATCATCAACAGACATGCGGATTTCGACGTGAGAAACTTCGGATATTCAAAGCTCTCCAAGTTCCTTGAAAGCATTAAGAGCATAAGGCTCAAGCAGATCGGCGATACCATCATCGTATATCCGGCGGAGAGCGGGGTATCCAGGGAACATGTGGAGAATCTTGTGAGGAAGCTTGTGAGCCAGAGTCCCGACAGGACGATGATGCTTCCGGAATTAAAGCAGAAGATCGAGAAACAGATACCAACCTTTAATATAAGGGACTATAAATATTCAAAGTTTTCAAGATTCATAAACGAGCTTGACGGAATGAGGGTTTCCGGAAATCAGGTTTATATGGAGTGATATCCGAAAATGGGGTAAAAGTATGAAGATAGGGATATTAGGGGCCGGTAATATTGCAACCACCATGGCGACAACTCTCCAGTCCGTGAAGGACGCGGAGTGCTATGCGGTGGCATCAAGGGATATAAATAAGGCAAGGGATTTTGCGAACAAATACGGATTCGAGAAGGCATACGGTTCATACTCCGACATGCTTTCCGATCCTTATGTCCAGCTTGTATATATCGCAACGCCTCATTCACATCATTACGAGCATATAAAACTCTGTCTGGATCACGGTAAACACGTTATCTGCGAAAAGGCTTTCACCGCAAATGCGGCCCAGGCGGAAGAAGTCATCAGGATAGCGGAGGAGAGAGGCCTTTTCATAACGGAGGCCATCTGGACAAGATACATGCCCATGAGGGATACCATCAACCGCATCGTCAGAAGCGGTATAATCGGCAATCCCACCTCGCTTTCCGCAAATCTGGGATATCCTTTACAGCATATCAGACGAATGGTGAAGCCCGAGCTTGCAGGCGGCGCCCTGTTGGATCTGGGGGTTTATGTCATCAATTTTGCCTCCATGGTATTCGGGGACGAGATCAGCTCTATCTCGGCGGAATGCATTAAGTATGATTCCGGGGTCGATGCCCAGGAAACGATTATGTTTTCCTATGCGGACGGACGGATGGCTTCGCTTTACGTGACCATGCTCGCACAGACCGACAGACGGGGCATCATCAACGGAACCAACGGATACATCGAGATCGAAAACATAAACAATTATGAATCCATAAGGGTTTTCAACCTTGACAGAAAGGTCATAGCGGAGTATGCGGCCCCTCTTCAGATAACGGGCTATGAATACGAGATCGTTTCGTCGATGAACGCCATAAGGGCCGGAGACCTTGAATGCCGTGAAATGCCTCATTTTGAGACCATCAGGATGATGCAGATAATGGACAGCATCAGGGAAGCCTGGGGAATAAGATTTCCCTTTGAAAAGAAGGATGAAGATTCCGATAAGGACGGCGGGAAAAAGAGCGGAGAGGATAAAAAGAAGACCTCCGGCGAGGAGGAAAAGAAGTCTGCCTCCGGGAAGAAAAATAAACAGGGAAGCAGGGGAAACGTGAGGATGATCACCGAACAGACCGTTAAAGGCGGCATTTCCAAGGAGCTTCCCGAGGGCGATGAAAAGAGCCAGGGACAGGATGATGATGAGATCCAGAGGATGATAAGATCCATCCCCACACCGCCCATCGACAGAAGGGGAGAAAAGCACAGGAGAAAAGACGGTGTATATGAGGATGATGCGGGAGGGGTAATTCAGTATTTCAGCAAGCCCGTTGAGGATGTTAAGGCAAGACGCCAGGGAATGAGGGCCGAAAGCCTTGATGAAATGAGGTCGAAACTGAATAAGCAGGGCGACGGATCGGAATTTGCCGAAGAACCGGCAGGAGGCTTCCTCGGAGAAGTCGTTCTTAACAGGGAAGAGGAGGTGCCTGCCACAAGGCTTGAATTCATCGACGAGGGTGTTGCCGATGAGATAAAGGTATTAAAGAGAGGCGGCAGCGCAAGGGAGGATATTCCCAAAAAGGCCGGCAATGGCGGAGAAGGGTCCCGTGAGAAGGACACTCCTTCCGATAAACCCATTGAAACGATAGTGGACGATTCCCTTTTTGCCCCCGAAGAAGAGCCTAAGAAAAAAAGCGCCATAGGGAGGTTTTTTGATTCCGTCTTTAAGGGAAGCGATATTGATGATGCCGGAGATGATGCCGGAGATGATTACGGCGAGGATGAGTAGAAGACGGGGATGAACAAAAGAAAAAAAGACTGCCGACATGACGGTATCGGCGGTCTTTTTTATTGATATCATTTTATGATCATATTCAGGATAATGCGTTAACAGCCTTGGTCATCCTGGAGATCTTTCTTGATGCCGTATTCTTATGGTAAATGCCCTTTGAAGCGGCTTTGCTGATCTCGCTTATCGCATCCTTTAAAGCGGCTTCGGCTGAAGTTTTATCTTCGGCTTCGATAGCAGTATAGACCTTCTTGATATATGTTTTAACCTTTGACTTTATAGCCTTGTTGCGCTCGGTTTTTTTATCGATCACAAGAATTCTCTTTTTTGCGGATTTAATGTTTGCCATGATTTCACCTCCTATTACCCAGAAGTAAGTCGAACCGACTCCGTCGTGCACCTAAGCCCGGACACGGACGTCTTAATTGCACACTACGTTATTTTAGTTACAAAAAAGGTTATTGTCAAGGGAATATTCGACATATATAATGATTTATGCTTAACATTTATGATGATACCGGAAACATCATGCCGGATAATGATACAGGGAGAGTATGTCATGTCAGACAGGATCCAGGACAGGATAAGAAATTTTTGCATAATAGCTCATATAGATCACGGAAAATCAACCCTTGCGGACAGGATCATCGAGAGTACCGGACTGCTCACCAGCAGGGAGATGCAGGCTCAGGTCCTTGACAACATGGACCTTGAGCGGGAAAGAGGGATAACCATCAAATCTCAGGCGGTGAGGACCATATATAAGGCAAAGGACGGAAACGAGTATATCTTCAATCTGATCGATACGCCGGGACACGTGGACTTCAACTATGAGGTGTCGAGGAGTCTTGCCGCCTGCGACGGTGCCATCCTTGTGGTGGATGCCGCACAGGGGATCGAAGCCCAGACCCTTGCAAATGTGTATCTTGCCCTCGATCATGATCTGGATGTTTTTCCCGTTATCAACAAGATAGATCTTCCCAGCGCCGAACCCGACAGAGTGGTGGCGGAGATAGAAGACGTGATAGGCATAGAGGCCATGGATGCGCCGCGGATATCCGCAAAGAACGGTATCGGAATAGATGAGGTGCTTGAACAGATCGTTAAAAAGATACCTTCCCCGAAGGGTGATGTAAACGCTCCGCTTAAGGCCCTTATCTTTGACTCCGTATATGATTCCTATAAGGGTGCCATTGTTTTTGTAAGGATAATGGACGGCGTGATAAAAAGAGGTACCCCGGTCAGGATGATGGAGGCAGGCGTCACCTTTGAAGTCGTGGAGGTCGGATATTTCGGCGCCGGACAGTTTATTCCCTGTGAAGAGCTGGAAGCCGGAATGGTAGGCTATTTTACCGCCAGCATAAAGACCGTTTCCGACACAAGGGTCGGAGATACCGTAACAAACGCCGAAAGACCCTGCGATGCGCCCCTTCCCGGATATAAAAAGGTACTGTCAATGGTATACTGCGGGGTGTATCCGGCAGACGGTGCAAAGTATCCCGATCTGCGGGATGCCCTTGAAAAGCTCAAGCTGAATGATGCCTCCCTGAATTACGAACCGGAGACCTCCATAGCCCTCGGGTTCGGTTTCAGATGCGGATTCCTGGGACTTCTGCATCTTGAGGTGGTTCAGGAAAGACTCGAGAGGGAGTACAATCTCGATCTTGTGACGACGGCACCGGGTGTTATATACAAGGTACACAGGACAAACGGTGAGATAACGGAGCTTACGAATCCCGCAAATCTCCCCGATCCCTCGGAGATCGAATACATGGAGGAGCCCATCGTAAACGCGGAGATCATGGTGACGAAGGACTTTGTCGGCCCCATCATGGAGCTTTGCCAGGAAAGGCGCGGAAGGTATGTGAGCATGGAATATATCGAGGCTTCAAGGGCCCTTCTCAAATATGAACTTCCGCTCAATGAGATAATATATGATTTCTTTGATGCCCTTAAATCAAGATCCAGGGGTTATGCATCCTTTGACTATGAGCTTAAGGGTTATGAAAAGTCGGATCTTGTAAAGCTTGATATTCTTGTAAACCATGAAGAGGTGGATGCCCTTTCCTTTATCGTACATGCCGACAGTGCCTATGAAAAGGGAAGGAAAATGTGCGAAAAGCTTAAGGAGGAGATCCCCAGACATCTGTTTGAGATCCCCATTCAGGCTGCGGTTTCCGGCAGGATCATAGCAAGGGAAACCATAAAGGCAATGCGCAAGGATGTGCTGGCGAAGTGTTACGGTGGAGATATCACCAGAAAGAAGAAGCTTCTGGAAAAACAGAAGGAAGGCAAGAAGCGGATGCGCCAGATAGGTAACGTTGAGATCCCACAGAAGGCGTTCATGTCCGTATTAAAGCTTGATGACGATAAATAGAGAAACCGAAATGAATAAGGATAAAATGGGGATATACGTCCATATCCCCTTCTGCAAAAGAAAATGTGATTACTGTGATTTTGTATCACAGACAGCGGATAAGGCTCTGACGGGCAGATATGTTAATGCCCTTGTTTCGGAGCTTTTTTCTCTTGAAGAAAAATACGGTTTTTCCAAAAAAGAATACGATATCGCCACTGTATATATCGGCGGGGGCACCCCGAGCGTTCTTGAAGGATCCGACATCTTAAGGATAGTGGGTGTTATACGGGACACATATTCTGTTTTGCCGGATGCGGAAATAACCATCGAGATAAATCCCGGAACCGTCACGGAAGATAAGCTTAGGTGTTATAGGGATGCGGGGATCAACCGGATAAGCATAGGCCTCCAGTCCGCAAACGATGATGAACTTAAGCTGCTTTCAAGGATCCATGACTTTAAGAGTTTTCTGAACTGCTATGAGCTTGTGGGAAAAGCAGGGTTTGACAATGTAAATGTGGATATCATGACGGCTCTCCCGGGGCAGAGTGAAGAAAGGCTCCTTAATACCCTCAATACGGTCATCGGGCTTTCACCCGGGCATATTTCGGCATACAGTCTGATGATCGAGGAGAACACGCCTTTTTATGACAGATATGCAGAGGGAGCCCCTCATGAGCATGAGCTTCCCGGTGAGGATGAGGAGAGAAAACTCTACTATCTTACGAGAGATACTCTCGGGGAAGCGGGATACGAACAATATGAGATATCAAATTTTGCCCTTAAGGATAAATACAGCAGGCATAATGTGTCCTACTGGAAAAGGATCCCGTATCTGGGAGCCGGGCTTAATGCTTCGGGTCTTGTGAACGAGATAAGATACAGAAACACTTCCGATATAAACAGATATATGGAAGCGCCGGCCTCACCGGATATATTTGAGGAGAAGATCGTACTTTCCGAAAATGACCGGATGGATGAAACCATGTTTCTGGGCCTTCCGATGAACGAGGGGGTAAGCGCTACGGATTTTTTAAGAACATTCGGGATCTCCATGTATGAAAAATACGGTAATGTCATAGAGAAACTTGCATATGACGGGCTTATCCAAGGAGATGAAAAGGGTATAAGGCTTACGGACAGGGGACGGGATTACGGAAATTACGTTTTTTCACGGTTTTTATCGTGACGTTTTTCTTGCGCCCTGTTATGTAAAGTAGTATAATAAAACAGGGTATGCCGTGATTTCGGCGTTGTTTTCAAAAGAGGGGTGAAAAAATGCTATTTGTAAAGACCGAAGATCTCAAAGAGGGGATGAGACTGGCGAAGCCTATTTACAACAAAAAAGGCGTTCTGCTGTATGAAATGGATTCGAAGCTTACCAGACAGGGTATCGAATCCATCAGGAATTTCGGCCTGATCGGAATCTATATGCTGGAACCTGCGGAACCGTGTCCGCCCATGACGGAAGAGGATATGGAGTTCGAGCGTTTCCAGACCGTCGCTGTTTTCACGATCGAAGAAGAACTGACAAGCATGATCAAGAGCGGAAAGGCGAAGAACCTTTATTCTTTTTCCGATCAGATCATCAGCAAATACGGCAGGCTCGATCATAAGATCAATTTTGTGCAGAATTTAAGGAGCAGGGAGGATTACGTATATAAGCATTCCTTCAACGTAGCAATCCTCTGCGCCATGATGTCCTATAAAATGGGCTTTAAAAACGAGCATCAGATTGAATGCATCATGTCGGCTCTGGTGCATGAAGTGGGAAAGCTTAAGATCACCGAGGACATCTTAAGAAATACGGAGGAAGAGGATGTTGACGATCTGATGTACAAGGCCGAGTTTGACGGTCATAAGATCATAGAAAACGTGATCTTCAGCATGCCCGGAGTCAAGCGGAATGCCGCACAGGCTTTTTCACTGAGAGATGCGATAATAAACGGAAAACCAACCGATCACATGAAGATGGTAAGGGGAGCAAAGGTGCTGGCGGTTGCGGATGCCTTCGATACCATGACGGCCATGAATTTAAAAGAGGAGCCGCTTACCCAGGTGGGTGCCCTTAAGCATCTGATCCAGAATGATAATGTATATGACAGGGAAGCGATAGATGCCCTGATAGCAAGCATCAATTTCCTTCCCGAGGGCTGCAGTGTAGAGCTTACAAACGGTGAGAAGGGACTGGTAATCGCATCCAATGATTATGATATTTTCAGACCGGTAATACTCACCTATCACGACAACAAGCTTATAGACTTAAGACATTCCGGAATAATCGACGGGCTTGGTGTCAAGGATACGGTCAAGCGGTTTGATGTAAGGCATAAAATAGATCCGGAGACCATAAAACAGGCCCAGTCCGGACTTTAAAGCCGATCCTTTATCCTGATGATGAGTCTGATGCCCGGTTTGAAACCGGGCATTATGTTTTTGTATGACAGGATAACGGGATCACATGATATAAGGAGGTAACGGGATGAAAAAAAACGGAATAAGAATGATGGCATTAACGCTTGCATCGGTTCTTCTGTTTGGAGCTGCTTTTCCCGAAAGGGTGACGGCGGCTACGGGAAACGGGGGCAAGACGGAAACAAAGGTATCCTCCGAACCTTCCATGCTTCCTTTATACTGGGGGTCTTTGCCCTTCTGGCCCGAAAATGACGAAGACTACGGAGATGGTTATAGCTATTCCACCGGTACGGACATTTATACAGCGGATAAGGATGAGTATCCGGAGCTTGCAAAGGCTCTTGAAAAGATGGTGGGCGAGATAGAGGATTATTACCGTGACCTTCTGCCTCTTCTGAAGAAACAGACAGACAGGGTATATAAAGCTTCGGATGATGAGTGGCTGTCCGTTTATCAGGAAGGAATATTCAACCTGTGCAGAGCCGATGAGAACGTGCTGTCCTTTGTCTATTATGATAATTTCAGCGGGATCGGGGATGAAGCCGATCCCTCCAGTTATGCCCTGGGTGTGAATCTTGATCCGGATACCGGTAAAAGCATTGATCTTTTTGATGTGATCACATCAAAGGAGGATCTGATAAAGGCAGTGGACAAGGAGATCGCGGATGCCGATATCTATGTGGATGAGTGGAAGGCCGAAGCACGCAAATGCGTTAAGAGCGCCCTTACGGATGATGTTATATACAGCGGTGCGGAGTCGGGACTTTCATTTACGATAGACTATAACGGTCTTATGCTCTACTTTAACGGTGAGGATACGGGCTTTGATGACGGACCCTGTTCCCTGCTCATAAGCTTTTCGGAATATCCGAAACTCTTCGAAAAAAAGTATATGTCGGTTCCCGAAAGCTATTTCACCGAGCTGATGACCGGTGATTTTGAGTATATCCACTGGTTTGATCTTGACGGTGACGGAGACCCCGAGCCTTTCGCCCTTTTAAAAGAGGAACATGACGATGTGGATTATGAATATGACATGAGCCTTGCATGGGGTTCATCTGTTGAGGAGCTTAAAGAAGCCGAATACTTCTATTATGCAAATGCTTTTCTTCTCCATGAACCGGATATGGACTGCATCTATGTGGAAACAACTACAGAAAACGATTACCAGACGGTGCATGTATATGAGATCACGGAGGATGGACCCGAGTATACCGGAAGTCAGGAGGGCTCCTTAAAGTTCAATATGTATCCCGATGATGAGGATGAACCCATAGGATATATACCGAATGATCCGGAAAGCTTTAAGATGTCAACCACGGACTGGACAATGGGAACGAACTGGCTCATAGGGGATTATTCGGCAGGTGAGGACGGGATGCCTGTGCAGAATGATCATTATCTTGAGTATACAAACACCGATTACCTGCATATTAAGGCTGTCACGGATATCGATGCCAGGTACATGACAGAGGGCAGCAGAAAGAGCAGAAAGGGAACGATAAAAAAAGGCAGTTATGTTATTCCCTACCTCTTAGGTCAGGATGATGAACTTCTGGTAAAAACCGAGGATGACAGGATCTGGACCCTTGAACTTGAAGAGGATGAAGACGGTTATTATACCTATGATGATGAACGCATCATAGATCTCTTCGAAGGTCTTTCGTTTGCGGGATAGGCCTGTTGTTGAAATCCGTAAACGATTGTGTTATCATAACATCCGCAGTAAAAAAAATATACACTATAAAGATGGAGGTATAACAGAATGAAGAAAATCACAAAGTTTTTGTTAGTGTCTGCTGTTTTGACGATCCTCTTTGCGATGCCTGTTATGGCAAGAGAGGTAAGCTTCTCATCAGAGAATACGGATTATCTCATCTATCTTCTTG
>JAIKZD010000151.1 GCA_024682555.1 Lachnospiraceae bacterium
CCATGTGGTAAAGGACTTAAACCTCACGGTTGAAGAGGGAGAATTCCTGACGCTTCTCGGTTCCTCGGGATGCGGAAAGACCACGACATTAAGGATGATCGCCGGATTTGAAGAACCCAGTACGGGAACTATCAGGGTCGAGGGAGTGCCGGTTGAGGAAAAGGAGCCCTATGAAAGGAATGTTAATACCGTATTCCAGACCTATGCTTTGTTTCCGCATAAGACGGTTTTCGACAATATCGCCTACGGACTGAAGATGAAGAAGGTTCCGAAGGATGAGATAAAGGAACGTGTTCTGGAAATGATGGAAATGGTCCAGCTTACGGGCTTTGAAAAGAGATATCCGTCCCAGCTTTCCGGAGGACAGAAGCAGAGGGTAGCGATAGCAAGGGCACTTATCAACCGTCCGAAGGTTCTGCTTCTGGATGAGCCTCTCGGGGCCCTGGACCTTAAGCTCAGAAAGCAGATGCAGCTGGAGCTTAAGAGACTGCAGAAAAAGCTGAATATCACCTTCATCTATGTTACACATGACCAGGAGGAAGCACTGACCATGAGTGACCGTATCGCGGTCATGCATGACGGTATCGTGGACCAGCTGGACAGCCCGGCCGAGATCTATGAGCATCCCGCCACCAGATTTGTGGCAACCTTTATAGGTGAGACCAATACCTACGACGGATGCGTCACAAGTATCCACGAGGGTATCGCAACCGTCACCCTAGAGAACGGGGCAGTGAGGGTTAAATGCGACGACAGCTTTTCAATACTGGAATATGCCACCATATCCGTAAGACCCGAGAAAATGCGCTTCGGTAAAGAACCTCATGAGGGCTTTGAACTGGTGGCCATAGTAAAGGATTATATCTATGTCGGATCGGTCTTAAAATGTATAGTTTCGCTTCCGAACGGAAACGAGCTTAAGATCGAGAGGCTTGCGGGACAGGAGCTTCCGGATATCGGATGCAGGATCTATCCATACTGGGAACCGGAGGACGCGGTCCTTATACATAATGACAGCTATAAGATATTCAGGATACTTGATGAGATAAAGCTCGGATGAGTATGAAGGAGGAAAAATGATATGAAGGGAAAGAATTCAAAGCATGAGTTCAGATCAAATACTCTTCCGGCCATGGTCATGGTAGGACCGGTTTCACTGCTGCTTCTTTTCCTGGTGGCTGCGCCGCTCCTTCTTGTGGCGGTCATGAGTTTCTGCGGGACGGATGAATACTATAACGTGGTCTACAGCTTTACCGCCGATAATTACTCGAAGCTTCTGTCGCTTGATTATATAAGGATATATGCAAGGTCCCTCATGATAGCTTTTATCACGACTTTGATCTGTGTATTACTTGGTTTTCCCTTTGCGTATTTCATTGCCAGAACGAAAAGCAGGAAAAAGAAGCTTTTATATATGCTGGTAATCATTCCTTTTTGGACAAACTCCCTTATAAGGATTTACGGCTGGAGGAGTTTCCTGGGGAACAGCGGGTGGCTCGTAAAGTCACTACAGTTTCTGAATATCATCAAGGAACCGGTGGATTTTCTTTATAATACCGGAACAACTGTTCTCGGAATGGTGTACTGCTTTGTACCGTTCATGGTGCTTCCTCTGTATACCTCCATTGAAAAGCTGGACGGGAGCCTTTTGGAAGCGTCAAGCGACCTTGGGGCAAGACCCTTAAGCACCCTGTTTGAGGTGATACTTCCGCTGACATCGGGAGGGATATTTTCCGGCTGCATAATGGTGTTTATCCCCTGCCTCGGTTATTTCTTCGTATCGAATATCCTCGGAGGCGGAAATACGGATATGATCGGAAACCTGATAGAGAGACAGTTTAAGAGTGCGAATAACTGGCCTCTCGGAGCAGCTCTGTCAATAATACTGATACTGTTAACGCTTCTTCTGGTGAAGCTGTACCAGAAGCTCGGCGGTGATATGGACAGCCTCGGAGTGTGAGATGCCTATGAAAAAGAGAGATAAAGAGAAAAGTAAAAAGTGGGTAAGCATTTTATTCTGCAGTGCAGTGTATCTGTTTTTGTTCCTTCCGATCTTTGTGGTCGTGGCAAATTCATTTAATGCGAC
>JAIKZD010000028.1 GCA_024682555.1 Lachnospiraceae bacterium
GGGCTGCGAAACAGGAACTTACCGCAATGATCGGTGTCTTCTTATGAAACAGCTCCACATTCACGTAATTGGTATAGAGATACTGCGAAAAGGTTCCCAGAGCCACCGGGGGTACCACATATCTTGCTATCCAGTAGTCGGGTGAGTTGGGTGATAAGATCATCAGAGCCTCCGGAGCCACGGCGATAAAGCCTATGGTCAGAAAGCCTCCAAGTCTTATCAGCTTTTTATTTATGCTTCTTATATCATTTCTGTTTCCCTTATCAAGCTGCTCATTGAACCAGGGAAGCCAGGCCTGTCCGATTGCATTTGTAAATATGGCAAGAAGGGTGGCAAAGGAATATCCGAAGGTGTAAAGACCCACATCGGATCCGGAACAGATCTTCTTTATCATAAGCCTGTCTATCTGTGCAAGAACGATCAGCGCAAATGCATGGGGTATCATCGGAAGGGATATCTTAAGGGCATATGTCCAGTATTCTTTTACATAAAACCGTTTTCCTTCCTTCAGATGCTTTATGTAAAAGAATATCCCCAGGATGAAGGTGGGAAGAAGAGTTCCTAAGATCTTACCCACATACCGTCTGTCATTGAAAAAGAAGATCAGTGAGATCGAGCAGACCACCGTCCCTATGCAGGTGATAACGGATATGAGGATGTTCTCCCTGTATTTATACTCATATCTGGTCTTCTGAAGGGCATATTCCACCGAGGGTGAGACGCAGAGATAGGAGAAAAGGACAATGACAAGAGGAACCTCATATTCCATAAAGGCAGAGAGCCTGTTACGGAAGATCACCGCAAAGATAAGGACAATAAAGGCAAAGGAGCTTGACAGTCCCTGTATCGATGAAATATATTCGTCAAACTTATCCTTATAATCAAGTTTTGCCCGTCCTATGCTGTATACCACACAAAGACAGGTGACAACATTTATGAGCTCTATCCACGAATTAAAGGTATTGGCAAGACCATAATCCCCCGTTGATAAAAGGCTTGTATATACCGGGGTGGTGATTATGGCCACCGCCCTTATGGAAATGCTGGCTGCAATGTACCATATTCCGGACTTAAGGGCGGAGTTACCCGGATTATCCGTGCTTTCCTTTCTTTTCCCCTTCATGTTCACACTTCCTCAGTCATCTCCGAACATATCGAAAGAAAGAATGGTATCCTCGGGAATGTCGCAAAGAGCCTTCTTACCCAAAAGTTCGGAGAGTCTGTCGGGTGTGATCCCGGTTCCCGGCCTTTTGTAGGTCAGCATTTTTTCCGTTATCTCTTCACCTTTACGTATATCGGCTGCAGACACTATGGACCTTCTTGCGTTTCTCCGTGCCGTCTGTTCGGTGGCAAGACAGCAGATATCTCCCTTTCCCCTTATCATGTCAAGAAGCTCTATGCTCTTTAAGATACGTACCGCATCTTCGGGATCCATGGCGTGATAATGATCATTCCCCTTTAAGGTCTTATCCAGGGTGAAGTGTTTTTCTATGACGGTTGCACCGAGATTATATGCCGTCTTTATCACGTCGCAGCCTTCGGTGGGTTTGGTGTGATCGGAATATCCTATGTAAAGATCGGGAAACTGATACTTCAATGACTCGATCTTTAAGAGATTGGCATCCTCAAGCGGTGTGGGATATTCAAGCACACAATGCATCAGGATTATGGGCTGATCGTTCACCTTTCTGATGGTATCAAGTGCCGCTTCTATCTCCGAAAGCTCCGAGGCTCCCACAGACATAAGTATCGGTTTGTTTTTTGCTGCCTGATATTCGATAAAGGGAAGAGTGGACAGATCCGAGGAGGATATCTTGTAAACATTCATCAGCTCATCAAGGTAATCCGCCGATTCATAATCAAAGGCGGTGGACAGAAACTCTATCCCTATGGAATCCGAGTATTCCTTAAGCTCCCTGTATTCCTCCCTTCCGAAGCTGTCAAATTTCTTAAACAGCTCATACTGGCTCGTGGTAGGTTCCTCATTCGTATCCCAGTATGAGGGAGAGGCCTTTGCCGCCAGAGTACCTGCCTTGTAGGTCTGGAATTTTACGGCATGAATCCCCGCATTTTTTGCTTCAAGGATCATCTTCCTTGCCGCCTCCATGGGAGTGATATTTTCCTTTGTGGCTATATCATAGTAATTTACTCCGATCTCCGCTATGAGAACAAACTTTCCTTCCGTTACCCTTTTGATTATAGTGCTTTCCATTTTTCCTCCTGTTTTCCGTTTATCAGAACCCGTCTGATCAACACGTTTTGTGCTTTTCGCACCACTTATCGTAACCGAACAGATAGAACTTCTTAAGCTCTTCTATGTTCTTATCAAACTTTTCCTCTTTCTCTTCCCGGCCCGCAAGTATCTTCTCGGCCTTTCCCATAAGATAAAACAGATCTATCTCAAAGCCAATGTCCTTTATGGTCTGAAGATAGGCGGCACAGGAATGGATATTGTCGATCTCTCCAAATTCCCTTATGAGTCCGGGAAGCTCCTCAAAGCTCTTCACCTTTGTGATCCCGTCTATGAGTTCAAAAGGGACATCTCCGAACAGAAGAGCCTTTCTCCCCATCAGTGCTTCCTCAAAAGCCGTGGTACCCACTATGGTGATTACGCCTTTTGCATTTACTATCCAGGGTTTGGGATCGTGATAATGATTTACCTGTACAAGTCTTACGTTGTGAAGTTCTTTTACTTTTTTGTAAAAATCAAGGCCTCTTTCCCCGAGCATTGCCTGATGTTCTTTGACATAAACCCTCCAGCCTGCGGGAACGGATTTGGAAACCTGCTCTATGAGATTCAGTTCATCCACATAATAGGATGCCTTTACAAAAACCGTGGATTCGGGGATGAGATGAAGAGGCATGTATACATAGGGTTCTCCCTCTACGGGAGCCTCAAACAGCTTATTCTTTCCCATATATTTTCTGCGTCTTAACATCACCTGAAGATAATGGAAAAAATAGGGGATGCTGGGGGCATACAGGATCTTATTCGTTCTCTTTAGCTTAAGATTTTTATTGGTGATGTCCATGTTCCAGAAATAATTCCACTTTCCGTGCATCACTCTCAGTATCCATATCAGGGAGTCTCTCTCATAACTGCTGGTGACGGTTCCGGCGAATTCCCTGTTCATTATTGAACTCTTTTTTCTGTAATCAAGGATGTAATCATACATCTCCTTAAGCTCATCCTTTGATCTTTTCAGGTTCTCGTTATACTTTTCCGTCACATAATCATCTATGCCGATGGTATTCTGAAAAGTGGGATATTTATAATATCCGAACTTGGAATATTCAACGGTGATATAGGGTATGTTCCTTACATAAGCGACTTCGTTTATTATTGTCCTCTGAAGCTCCGCATTGTCAAAATCAAGGATCATGTCGGGCTTAAATTCATCAAAGATCGACAGGATCTTTTTATAATTCAGTTCAAGCCAGTACATGTTCTCATCATAATCCGTATATGACCAGTAATACCTCCAGTGATAATGTCTGGTGTTTTCCTGGGAACACATAAGCTGCATGTTGAGATTCTTAAAGTGGGTATATTTCTCTTCTATCTCCTCAAGATACTTAAGATCCACAGGGGATCCTTCTCCCTTAAGTCCCCTTGTATACTCATCGCATATGTCCCTTACATCATAAAGTCTGACATTCTTGAGTTCCTTAAACTTATAATAGGAATTCTCGTTATAATAACACTTATTGTAACTGCATTCGGAAGACATGATAAAGAAAGCGGCAACCTCATTGTCACTGCTGAAATCCTCTGCGAGAAAATACAAAGGCATGGAATAGGTCTCCCTGCAGACGAACAATATCCTTTTATTTAAAAATCCTGTTTTCTCCATTTATCCTTTCACTCTATACCCTGTTTTCTGAAGGTCTCCTCCCAGTCCGTCCCGGTCTTAAACTCCTTATGAGTCTCATAATATGCCTTCCGCCTTCTTAAGGTCAGAAGCTTAAGTATCCCGGGGAAATGACCGCACAGAAAGACCTTGATCTTAATACCCTTCAAAACGCCTTTGTCCTTATATATCAGGTGTCCGTTTTTTCGTACATATGACAGAAGCTCTCTGTCATGCTCCCGGGAGAACGTACCGTAAAGCATATGGTTCTGTATGACGGAGATGGTCTCATATATCAGAAAGTAATCGGAAGAAGCCTTAAGTTCCGGGTATTCACCGAGCATGGCATCCGCTATAACCCTGTCGGAAGCAAGAGATTTAAGCAGATTATCCTCTACTCTCGAACCGCTGTCCTCACTGACCCTGAAGTGATATTTCGAAGCCGTTTCATAGACTATCCTGTCAGCCTTTGAGATGAGTTTAAATACTACCTCCCTGTCCTCTACCTTTTTCCCGGTATCAAAACTTATATCATTAAAAAGCTCTCTTTTATACAGCTTGTCCCAGATATGCAGAAAGAATCCGTTCTGTCTGAGCAGCATCTCATAGGCATCCCGCCTGCTTAAAATGATCTCCTTATTCTCCGATACCCCTTCCGTCAGGTTTTCATAGTCATGATATTTCCCCACCACGGAAATGTCGGCATCGTTTTTAATGAGAGCGTTTACCAGTATCTCCATCATATCCTTATCGATATGATCGTCACCGTCAACAAAAGCTATAAGATCTCCCGTTGCGGCCTTAAGCCCTTCATTTCTTGCAGCTGCCGTTCCCAGAGGTTCCCTGATTAAGGGAATGATCCTCTGATCCCCCTCTGCGTGTTCAGAGACTATCCTTTCGCACTGCGTATCACCCTTTCCGACAACGCATATTATCTCAATATTCTCAAAGGTCTGGTCCGAAATGCTCTTTAAGCATTCATCCAGAAAACGGGCAACCTTATATATTATAACTATAATACTTACCTTATGCATCATCCCGGCCTTCCACCACCCGTTTTACTGCCTCAAGATATCCGTAACCCCTGTATTCATCGGGTTCGATCATGGCTCCTTCGCCCCACTCGTTAAAGGCATTTATAAAGACAAAATCCTCCGGTCCTTCCTTCTTCTTTTCCCTAAGTATCCTTAAGACTCTTTCGAATTTTTCCGGCGAAGTCCCGGTATAGGCAAGACCCTTAAATCCCCGCCTCGGAGTATTATCCCAGTCGGGTAAAAGGCCCGGATATTCGTTTTCCTTATAATCCCGTTTTTCAATGGGTTTTAATATCCAGTCCGCGGGTATCCTCCTCTCAAGGATCTTTCTTTTGAAAAGCTTATTCCTGATGGTGCTTGCAAGTACCTTAAGATCATAGATCAATACTTTGGATCCCGTCAGATCATTCTTCAGGGTATATCCCGGCTCAAAATAATAATAGCCGTCTATAAGGTCATTTCTGTCATCCTGCTTATCCCTTGTCTTTCCCGAGATAAGATATATGCCGTCAAAGCCTTCCTCCTTCGCCCATCCGTCAAAGCATTTCCTCATTTCGGAAAGCTCCTCTATGTCAAAGCTTCTGTATATCATGAATACGGGCTTATTGTCTATCTTTATGTATCTCTCATCCTTAAAGAACTTTAAATTATAGTCAAAATGCTTCTTCCAGTCCTCTTTATTACCGTATTCCTGCTTCATGAGTACCTGTTCGCTAAGACCGTACCAGGTCCTGGTCCATGTCTCGTTGGCCCAGCAGATACAGTAGTTTATATCGATATCCTTATTCTCAAAAAGGATCTCCATGGGCCTGTTCATAAGCTGCTTTCCCTTAAACCAGTACTGATATATGGAAAATCCGTATATGCCGTATTTTCGGGCCGTTTCTCCCTGCCATTTAAGGGTTTTGTATCCTTCATTCACAAGGTCATAGTATCGTCCGGAAAGAGGGACTCTTGGCTGTACATGTCCCTTATAAAGGGGTTTCCCTCTTTTTACCGCCGTCCATTCCGTATAGCCTTCTCCCCACCATTCGTCATTTTCCTTAAATGTATGAAACTGAGGCAGATACATGCACATTATCCTCATGACGCGCCTCCCTCACCGGTGTATGCCTCTTCCCGCTCTTTTGACAGGTCATCATCCTCTGCATTGATCCTTCCCACAGCATACCAGAATATGGGCAGCGGAAGCTGGAAGGCTATGATATTCGAACCTATGGACTGCAAAAGGGCCATGCATATGATCCCCGTCTCCGCATAATGTCTTCTCAGACTGCCGATACCCTTCTTAAGCGTGAGGATGAGAAGATAAACATATACGGAAAGCCCGATTATCCCTTCCTCACAGTAAAGCTTCACAAGTCCCCCGTCCGCTATGACATGGGTATCCTCGATCCCCAGGGCCTTGTGGCCGTTGGCTCCGAGTCCGTTTCCGAACCAGGTTGAGTACATATTGTTGACCGCCGCGATCCACTGCTCACTCCGCTCCGAAACCGCCGAAGGAAGTGATTCAAGCCGCCACCATATCTTTAACAGCAGCTCATGGTCAAAGATCCATAAGCAGACAAAGAGTAAAGCCACGGCAATCATCTCGTATTTAAGATACTTCCTTTTGACCGCTCCGAACTGGAAGAACAGCAGATAATTGATATATATGATGACAAGAACAGAAGCCACCATTGCGGATCTCTGATTACTTAAGACCGCAAAGACAAAGTTGCAGAAGATATAGATGATACCCTTAATCCTCGTTTTTTCAGGAATATCAAGGCCCTCTCTCCTGTCTATGAAAAACGAGCCCGCAAGCATGCCCGTAACTCCCATGGCTCCAAGCAGAGTACAGCCTATGACCGAATCCATCCTTACCCGCGAAGTTGCCGCATCGGCCTTTGAGATAAAACCCATGTCATAAGAATATCTTATATAGAAATCCGGAGCAAAGATATGAAAATAAATGCCCAGAAAACCCGCGATGAGCATAGCGAAGATGAATTTTTCATAGAAGGATGCGCTTTCTTCGTATCTGCTCTTTTCATCCTTTGCATCATAACTCCTGCCCGCAAAATAAAATATGACCGGCAGGATTGATACGGCGAATTCATTAAAGAATACCGAAAGTGGGAGCCCCGATAAGATGATCGGGATGACAGACAGGATATTATAAACAAAATATATGACGGTTAAAATATCGGTGGCCGTCTTTATCCTGAGCCTTTTTTTGTATATGAGTTCACAGAGCACCAGAAGCATGAGGCCTGCGGCAAAAACCCCGGGCCTTACCTTTTTTGACGCAAGAGTTGCAACATAGGCAAGGATGACCGGGATATAATACCAGTCATATATTCGTATTCTAAAAGCTGCCCTTTTAAGGGTCTCTTTTACTGCCATTGTGTAAGCTCCTTAACAACCAGAGACCAGCTGCTCTCCTTTAAAACATCCGGGACGGTCCCGCTCCCGTCGGATGCATCCTTTCCCTTAAGCTGACCTCTTATGCTTTTCTCCATAAGCTCCGCCAGAGTTTCGGGATCAAAAGGATCAAAGTAAAATGCCCTGTCATATCCCGAAAGAACCTCCCTTGAATAATCAAGATCCGATGAAAGTATACAGGTTCCCATCTGTCTTGCTTCCATTAACGGATAGCCGAAGGTCTCTATATATGAAGGGAATAAAAGCACCATCCTGTTGTAGTTTCCAAGCACCTCTTCCCTCCTTAAGGGACCGAGGCAGACTGCCTCCGAAGCTTCATATCCGGGAAATCTCCTTGCGAATTCCTCTTTCGTGAGGGTAAAGTATACCTTAAAATCCGTGATGCCCTTACCCTTAAGGATCCTTGATGCCTTAAGTATAAGCTCATGATTCTTGTACAGGATATCCGATGCCGGATAAAAGAAAAGAGAAGGATCGGGACACACCTCCTCCCTGTATTTTATGACATCAGCCGTATCCGGCAGTATTCTGACAACTCTGTCGTTATTTACGCCGGTCTTCCTTACCAGCGCATCCTTCATCCACTGCGTCTGTACAATGGTCCTGTCGGACTGCCTTATGGAAGAATATATCATTTTGGAGATGACATGCTGATAAACGGCATATTCCCTCTCATCTTTTTTAAAAAGGGAAAAATCCTTTACATCCTGAAAACACAGGGGCTGGTGAACATACAGGACCTTTTTACAGTTTAATCCCCTTACGAGGGTGTTCTGCATGGAAAAAAAGACATCGGGTTTCAGATCGTCCACAAACCTTTTTCCCTCATACAGATCGAATTTCAGGCGGTTGAGCCTGCTCTGTTTCAGATCGTCAAGAACCCGGATCTTTATGTTCCCCGCTTCTTTTAGAATGTCCGAAGACAGCAAAAAGATCCATTCATGCTCCTTCTCATTGTTTCTCAGATATCCGTAAAAATCCTTAAGAACCGACAGGGCCCCGCCTTTTTTTGCGGCCGTGTCGTATACTGCTATCCTCATTGTTTACACCAGACGGTCTTATTTACTATCTCAGTATAACTCTGTATTATTTTTACTACCTTAGCGGATACGTTGGTATCTTCATAATCCGCAGGAAGAGCCGTTTCTTCCCTGCCTTCGAACATGGCTACCGAAAGGTCGAGAGCTCTTTCCACGTCTTTTTCCTTTATCCCGCCTATGACTATTGTCCCCTTATCAAGCACCTCCGGTCTTTCGGTGGATGTCCTTATGAGAACTCCGGGAAAATTAAGCATAGCGGATTCCTCTGACAGGGTTCCGCTGTCAGAGAGCACACAGTAGGCATTCATCTGAAGCTTGTTGTAATCAAGAAATCCGAAGGGCTTCATATCGGAAACCAGCGGATGGAACCTGAAGTTTCTCTGCTGTATGAATTTCCTGGATCTGGGATGAGTGGAATAAATCACGGGCATTTTGTATTTTTCGGCCACATGATTCACCGCGTTCATGAGACTTAGGAAGTTTTCCTCTATATCGATATTCTCTTCCCTGTGGGCGGATAAAAGGATGTAACCTCTTTCCTTAAGGCCGAGTTCCTTAAGGACATTGCTTTTTTCTATCTCTTCCATATGATTCCTTAAGACTTCCCTCATGGGTGAGCCCGTGACAAAGACCGTCTTTCCGTCAATTCCCTCGGACAGAAGATATCTTCTGGAATGCTCGGTATAGGGAAGATTGATGTCCGATATATGGTCCACTATCTTTCTGTTGATCATCTCGGATACATTAAAATCCCAGCATCTGTTGCCGGCTTCCATATGAAAGATGGGTATCTTAAGCCTCTTTGCGGATATGGCCGACAGGGCGGAATTTGTATCCCCGAGTATCAGAACCGCCTCGGGTTTTTCCTGCTTCATAAGGGCATAGGATTTTGCGATTATATTGCCCATGGTCTCCCCCAGGTCATTTCCCGCGGCATTCAGATAATGATCGGGTTCCCTCAGTTTTAGCTGTTCGAAGAAGACCTGATTGAGTTCATAGTCGTAATTCTGTCCCGTATGTACAAGAATGTGGTCAAAATACTTATCGGCGCATTTTATCACTGCGGATAAGCGTATTATCTCCGGTCTTGTACCGATGATCGTCATAAGTTTCAGTCTGCTCATTCTTTTTCCACGCTTTCATGATATGTATCCGGATGGTCCGGATCAAAGGGTTCATTGGCCCAGATGACAGTGATCAGGTCCTCATCCCCCTCGTTTATGATACAGTGAACATACCCGGGCGGGATATCCACCACATTAAGGTTCTCGCCCGATACATGATACTCGATTATCTCATCCGTATCGTAATCCCTGAATTGAAGGCAGCCCCTGCCCTTAACCACAAGAAATTTTTCAAGCTTAGTATGATGCCAGTGGTTCCCCTTGGTGATACCGGGCTTTGCCACATTAACCGCGATCTGTCCCCCCGCTTTTGATCTCAAAAACTCCGTGAAGGATCCTCTGTTGTCGGCCTTCATTTTTAACGGATATGAAAAATCGTCCGGCGGAAGGAAGCTTAAATAGGTGCTGAAAAGCTTTTTGGTAAACTCATCCGAAAAATCGGGAAGCACAAGGTTTTCCCGTAAAGCATCAAAGCTTTTTATAAGCTCTGCCACCCTCCCAAGCTTCACCGTATGGATAACGGGGATCATGCAGAAATCCCCCAGGGAATTCTCCCTGCCCTCAAGGGCATTTATGAACTCATTCACCACATCATCTATGTAAACAAGTTTAAGCACCGTTTCCGGATCGTTTACCTTTATCTCAAGACCTCTTGCTATATTATGACAGAAGGTTGCCACGGCACTGTTGTAATTCGGCCTGCTCCATTTTCCGAAAACATTCTGGAGCCTGTATATGATGACCTTTACCCCGTTCTCTTCGCTGTAGCGAAGCAGCAGGTCTTCACCGGCTTTTTTGCTCTCTCCGTAGGGGTTTGAGAGCTCTGCCTGAATAGATGAGGTTATGAGAACGGGTGCCTTATTGCCGTTTTTTCTGAGACTGTCAAGGAGGATCGACGTAAACCCGAAATTTCCCTCCATGTACTGTGAAGGATCCTTCGGCCTGTTGACCCCGGCAAGATGAAACACGAAATCGCACTCTTTTGTATAAACATCAAGAAGATCCGGATCCGTATCAATTTCATATGGCAGGATATCCTCATATCCCCTGTTTTTTAACTCCGCAATGAGATTCTTTCCTATGAACCCCTTTGCACCCGTCACCAGCAGTTTCATTCCTATCCCTGTTTCCCCGTTCTTTCGATGTTATAATTTTCTATCTCATCCCTTATATATTTTAAGGACATGAGCTTTTCCTTAACCTCGGAAACATTCAGTATGGTGGTGTTATTTGAATTGAATTCCGAAAGCCTGCTCCTCTCCTGATTACCGTCTATGAAGTACTTATCATAGTTTAAATCTCTCTGATCCGCGGGAACCCTGTAGAAATCACCCATGTCTATGGCCCTTGAGCACTCCTCGTTGGTAAGCAGGGTCTCATACATCTTTTCGCCGTGTCTGATGCCTATTATCTTTACCTCATTATCCGCATTAAAAAGCTCTTTGACTGCCTGTGCAAGAACCTCGATGGTACAGGAAGGAGCCTTCTGGACCATGATATCTCCCGCCTCGGCATTCTCAAAGGCAAACAGCACAAGCTCCACCGCTTCCTCAAGGCTCATTATGAACCTTGTCATCTTAGGCTCGGTTACCGTAAGGGGTTTTCCGGCCTTGATCTGTTCGATGAAAAGCGGTATCACCGATCCTCTCGAGCACATCACGTTCCCGTATCTTGTTCCGCAGATGGTGGTAGCCTCGGGATCCACCGTTCTTGATTTTGCCACAAAAACTTTTTCCATCATTGCCTTGGAGGTTCCCATGGCATTGACGGGATAGGCGGCTTTATCCGTAGACAGACAGATGACTTTTTTTACCCCGGCCTCTATTGCAGCCGTCAGCACGTTATCCGTTCCGATGACATTTGTCCTTACAGCCTCCATCGGGAAAAATTCGCAGCTTGGTACCTGCTTTAAGGCTGCCGCATGGAAAATATAATCCACCCCGTGCATCGCATCACGCACCGACTGTATATCCCTTACGTTTCCGATATAATACTTGATCTTCGGATTTCTGTACTGATGCCGCATGTCATCCTGCTTTTTTTCATCTCTTGAAAAGATACGGATCTCTCCTATGCCGGTATCTAAAAACCTGTTGAGTACGGCATTTCCGAATGATCCCGTTCCACCGGTTATAAGCAGGGTCTTTCCGTCAAACATAATGATTCTCCTTCTGTATCAGAGTGATTTTTCTATAAGGTCAACAGACCTTTGCACATTAAAGTTATCCTTCAGATATGTGTACCCTTTATTACCCATTTCTTCCCTCAGGGCCCTGTCCCCGGAAAGCTTAAGCACCGCGTTCACAAAACCATCGATATCATCGGAGGAACACCAGAGTCCGAATTTTCCTTCTTTCTCCACCAGACTCCTTATATCGGTGATCTCATCGGTGCAGGCAAGTACCGGTTTTTTCATGGCCATATATCCCAGTATCCTGCTTGGGTAATTTGGTATGGTAAATCTGTGGTCAAGGGAGATGATCCCCACATCACAGGCCTTCATTATCCTGTTGTATTCGGACACCGGCAGATATTCGATAAAGGTAAGGCCCGGCAGCTTTTCCGATGCTTTTCTGACCTTTTCCTTTTCACTGCCCTTTCCTATTATGAGGAATTCTATATCCTCTCTCCCTGCAAGCCTTTCATCTGCCATGGCATCCAAAAGGAAATCGATGGCCTGGGGTCTTCCCAGGTTGCCGCCGAAAACAAACCTTACTTTTGAAGGATCCTTTGAGGTTTCCGGCCCCTTAAGATCCTCTTCCCCGTTTATCTTCACGGTATTCGGAAATACCATCAGTTTCTCTTTCGGAACAAAAGGATAATGTCCCTGGATGTACTCAAGGTTTCCGAAGGACATACAGCCTATAACATCCGAATACTCATAGAGCTTTTTCTCCTGCGCTTTGAAATACCTGTGGATAAGGGAACTTTTGCCGAAAAGTCCGATATCCACCGCATTCTGCGGAAAAATATCCTTGAGCATAAGGAAGGTCTTTGCCTTAAAGTACCTTTTACAATACCGGACGACTCCCGCAAATGACACCGGAGGGGTTGCATAGAGTATCAGGTCAAAGCTTTCATCCTTAAGATATTTTTTTACGGAAGCCTTAAGTACAGGCTCCATCTTAAGGGTATTGATCCCTTTTTTTATGAGTCCCACATTGAAGTTTTCCCCCACCAGGACTCTTAAAAAGCGCACACCGTATTCTTCCCTGAGCACCGTCTTTTCGATGTTTTCCGGACTGTCGGCTATACAGACAGTGATATCATGCCCCGATGCTTTCAGTGCATTGATGAGATCCGGATAGATCCCCTGCTCGTTAAGCCTTATATCGCTTAAGGTTATATATAATATCTTCATCTGTATCAAAGCCTCTTAACGGCGGATAAAAGCTCGTCAAAGGATCCTATGCGGATATCTTCCCTTATGTCTTCCCTGTATCCGGCATTTTCATACACCGATCCTTTTCTGTATATCCTGATGGTGGATATCTCCTTATCCTTACCGATATAGAAATCCTTCTCCGGATTATCCCCCACATATACAAGATCCGAAAGCTCTGCGCAGAAAGCCTCCTTCATCATGATAAAGGGTCTTTCATCGGGCTTCCCGTAACCTTCCCCCAGCTCACCGGTTATGATGATCCTGTCAAAAAAAGAAAATGCATCAAGTGCCTTAAGCTTGTTTCTCTGGGAGATTACAAATCCGTCGGTTATAATGCCAAGTTTAAATCCAAGCTCCTTAAGCTCCTTAAGGGAGGGCATGACATCATCATAATAGGACACGGAAGGTTCGTGCTCCCTGTATATCCTGATAAGCTCCTTAATATCCTCACCGGTATATGCCGTGTTCTTACCCTCAAGATATCTGTTAAAAACAAACCGCGGGCTTTCTTTATACAGAGCATAGAGTTCTTCCTTTATCTTTTCCTCATCGTATCCCGGAAAATACCGGTCTTTAAGATACCTTGCGGTTTCGGCGTATCCGCTCCTTATAAAATCATCTTCAGGTGCAAGAGTGTCATCAAGATCAAACAAGATCACTTTTTTCATCCACTACCCTCATGTTTTCATCCAGCATGATACTGCTGTCATATCTGAGAAAGATCACATCGGTACGGTGATCATCCTTAAAGCTTAAGCTTTCCCCCCTTAACAGTCTGTAGAGGTTCTCACAGGAATCCGCCCCCGCCATTATGGACATGGGTGCACCTCCGCCGAAACGGGGATTGATCTCGATATATTCTATCCCTCTCTTTGTTTTCCTGAGCTGTACGGTGATATGTCCCACGGGCTTAAGGGCTTCCATCAGTCTCCTTACATCCGCCGCTATCTCTTCATCCCTGACTACCTTTCCCTTGGCAATCTCACCGCTTCTTACGGCTATCCTTATCCTGGGTACAAGGGTGATGATATTCGAATCCATGTCAAGAAAAACATCCACCGTATATTCCTCGCCCTCCATGTAATCCTGGATCATGGGCGATTTGATGAGGGGCAGGATGTTTTCAAGCATTTCCCTGTTATCCGCTCTGTAGGTATCTATGCTGGAGCTTCCGTCCACAGGCTTTATGAATAAGGGGTAGTTTTCCTTTTTATCCCTGATCTCTTCCATGGTGTAGAGTCTCGGGACCTTAAACCCGTTTTCCAGAAGGAAGTTCTGGGTGTTTATCTTGTTTCTGCAGATCTTTATCACCGAAAGATCCGAAATAAGGACAGCTGCCCCTGTCTTTTCTTCGATCCTGTCCTTATTGTCGGCAAGGATCAGAAGCTCGGTATCTATGGTGGGAACTATGAGTGAGATATGCTTCTGTCTGCATATTTCGATCACCGCCTCAATATATTTCCCCGAATCGATCCTGGGAACTATGACCTTTTCGTCCGCAAAGAAAAGCGCCGGAGCCAGATCACTTGCATCCGCACATACCACGGATCCTTCTATCCCCAGTCTGTCCCTTGCGTCTTTAAAACATTTTACAAGCTCCACTCTTCTGCCTGCACTTAATATCAGAATATTGATCCTGTCCGCCATATCATCTGCTGCCTTTAAAGTAATCCATGGTGGCTGCACCCTCAGGGCTTATACCGTCTCTTTTGAGGACATTTCCCACCGTCATGAAAATGATCTTTAAATCCATGAGAAAAGAATACTTCTCGGTGTACTCCACATCATATTCGAATTTTTCCTCCCAGGTGATGCTGTTGCGGCCGTTGACCTGGGCCCAGCCGGTAAGTCCCGGTCTCACATCATGCCTGTGGCTCTGTCTCTCGTTATACAGCGGAAGATACTGTACAAGCAGGGGTCTCGGCCCGACTATTGACATATCGCCCTTAAGTATGCAAAAAAGCTCAGGAAGCTCGTCAAGACTTGTGGACCTGAGTTTCTTTCCGAAGGGGGTAAGCCTCTTTTCATCCGGCAGAAGTTCACCCTTTTCATCTCTTTCATCCGTCATGGAGCGGAACTTATACATATGAAAGACCCGTCCCTTAAGACCCGGTCTGTCCTGGAAAAAAAACACCGGACTTCCGAGTTTTACCCGTATAAGGACAAAAAGGACCAGATATACGGGGGACAGAATGATCATTGCCGAAAGCGAAAGGATGATATCCAGTATTCGTTTTATATATTTTCTGTATAACATATCCATGATTATACCATTTTTCTGTTATTTATAAACCCAAACAGCAAAAGAAGCATTATGGAGAAGGGTGCCACTATGATATAGTTTTCCATAAATGCCGCAAAAAGCATGCCGAATATTCCCGCCATGGCAGTCTTTGCGATGCGGTCCGATGATACCCGCTCCCTTATTCCGTATAGTCGAAACAGCGCAAACATAAGGGTTACGGTAAAAACCACTATCCCGTGTACAATGAGAATATCAAGAAACCCCGAATGCACCTCGAAAAGACCCTCCATCCAGTCAAGCTTCATCTGATAGGAGGACCCAATGCCCGTAAGAGGCATCCTTAGATAGGCCTCCCAGAGCTCCTGCCAGATCTCTTCTCTTCCCGAAATAAGATCCTTGTAAAAGATCCTTACGGAGAATACTTCCTTCATCCTGCCAAGCCATACATAAATGGCCGAAAAGACAACCGCTCCCAGGGTTGAGCCAAGGCATAAAACTCCGTAGAGTATCTTATTCTTCCAGACCTTTTCCGGAATAAGATAGAGTATCACAAACATTATGAGCCCTGCCAGGGCACACCTTGATCTGTACCAGGAAATGATGTTAAAGGAAAGGGCAAACAGAAATACCTCGAAAGCCCTTAAGGCACAGCGCCACCTCTTATCCTTTATGCGCGGGGCAAGATATTCAACGGCAAAAATAAGAAAGAAGAATCCGGTAATGAGCACAAGGCCCCCGTAATTGGTGTTGTATCCCTTAAAATATCCCTTGACATCCACCGTCCAGTAAATGAAGAAGGCCCCCGTATACAGGGCTGCGATGATCATCTCCCTGTCATTAAGCCTTATTTTGTTCGCCAGATAGAATATGAGCAGAAAATCCGCTGCTGTTAATATGGCTCCCTTATCCGAACCTATCAAAAAAAGATTTATGAGGGCATACACATCCGCAAATACCATCAGATAAAAAGCGGGATCCCGCATCAAATATCTGATGTCCGTATAACAGAAAAGGGTTATGGCAAGAAAAAATCCCGCGATAAGGGTCCCATAAGGGGCCGTAAGTATATACCAGTCATAAAAATGAAAATAAAGGGTTGTAAGCACAAAAACAGCGCACAGAAGGGAAAGATTTCCGATCCTCCGCCTTTTTTCCGCCTTTGTCTCTTCCTGTTTTTCTTCCTGCTTTAATTCTTCCATTTTTTCTGCTTCACCGTTTCAGATAACTTCTTTACGATACTGACCGCTTCCGGCAGGTACATTGCGAGTATGAGGATGAACAATACCCCGCAGATCATGTAGGGGTCCGTCCCTCCCTTTATCATTATATAAGCCTCCGCGGCAAGGAGGATATAGGATATATGGCTTTTTATTATCGCTTTTTTGAAGGAGACGTATTTCTTTACCATAAAATAGGCCATGATGAACATTATATAATAAGATACCGCAGTGGCGATAGCCGCACCCATGGCCGAAAGTCTTCTTATGAGGATCAGATTTAGCAGCACGTTTATCACGGCACCGGCAAAGGTTGCAATCCCCATTGCCTTTGAATCCTTGTTCGCAAGACATATAGAGCCGAAGAAACCCGTCATGGCGCCGAATACGACAGAGATCAGAAGGGGAGGGACAAAGGTCCAGGCCGTATAAAAATCCTTTTTGAACATAAAGGCCGCAAAGATCCTGACCGTCAGTATCAGGAACGAACTGCCCGTAACCATGAAGGCATTATAAAACCTGAACATTTCATTAAAGAATCCTTCACTGTTTTCATCATTAAAGCTTTTGGTTGCGGACATCTGAAAGCTCTGGGCAAATATCCTCTGAAACACACTTAAGATGGCAGGTATCTTATATGCAACTCCGTAGATCCCGTTTACGGCCACCCCGCAAAATGCGGAGACCATATATCTGTCGGAAGCATTGTTTATCCATGCACCGGTGGAATATGCGATAAGAGGCACCCCATAGTCAAGCAGTTCCTTTTCAAAGGACGGATCGTCGATAACCCTCCTTAAGGAACCGATACCTCCTTTTTCTCCGTCCTTTTCATACAGATAAGGGGCATAATGTCCCGAAAGGATTAACATCAGTACACAGGCCAGGGAAAAGGCCGCAATCTGTGACAGTATATATCCGTAGATACCCATCTTTATGACAAGTAACAGTAAGAGGTTTGAAGCGATCAATACCGCCGTTGAAAAGATACTGCCGCTTACAACTATCTTTACCTGCTCGCAGCCCTGAAAGAAAAGGACAAGATATTCATAGGATGAATTTGCAAGAAAAAGCAGTCCGAATATGAGAAAATATCCTCTCACGGCAGGGAAAAAGAATGAAAACAGTGTACAGGAAACAATGACGAAACAGGAAGCTCTCAGGGTATACCGGATCCCGATCTTAAGTATCTGACTCCTTTTTTCCGAGCATTCTATCCCGTATCTGAGCGCCGCTTCCCCGGTATTTACGGTAAGAGCAGGCACCAGCAGCAAAAGGGTCGTCTGCATGACATCACAGATACCGTAGTCCTTTGTGGAGAGAACATTCGTATAAAAGGGCACAAGCAGAAAGACCAGGAGCTTTGATACAAAATTGCTGATCGAAAACAGAGCCATATTTCCGGCAAAATACCTATACTTCCCCATTTTCCGCTTTCCCCGAATTGATAAATATCAACAGAAATAAAAGATTAAGAGAATAATCCGCCCATATCAGATCCACATCAAAAAAGGATTCGATAAATACCGAAAGCAGGACGATCAGTGCACAGAGCGAAATGCCCGATCTTCTGATGATCCCGTAAAAATATCCCGCCCTTTTGAAAACAAGGATCAGGATCCCTGCAAATACCACGATCCCGTGTATTACGAGAAAATTATACATGGCATTATGGACATTGAATTCAAAAAATGATTCTATCACGGCATTGGTCCCTATGCCGGTAAGGGGCTTTTTGACAAAAAGTTCAAAGAATTCCCGCCATATGAGTTCTCTCCCCGAAAAAACCGACTTATAAAAAAACGGGAGTTTAAAATTGACCCCTGTAAATGAGACCAGGATATACAGGGCAACAAACAGAAGGGAACCCAGAGTTGCAAACACCCAGACAGCCTTATAAAAGCCCTTTCTGTACCACAGGGTTTTTTTCAGGACAAACTTAAACAGAAGAAACATTATGAGCATCACAAAAGCCCCTCTCGCTCTGTGCCAGAAGGACAGCTGCAGGCCCTTTATCAAAAGCAGGGTCATGAAAAAGCCGGGGATCTCGGGGTATTTCCTTAATATCCCGGCGGGTTTCTTTTCCTTTAACAGTTCAAGGAGCAGTAATGCACATAATAACGTATATATGGTAAAGGTAGCCGCAGTGTTTGTGTTGTATCCGTAATATGCAAAATCGGAAAAGAGCTTCGGATATGCGATGACAAACCAGTACAGTAACAGTAACATATACAGGCCTGCCATGATATACAGATACTTTTCGTTAAAAGATATATAGGCAGACAGATAGAAGATCAGTATGAAATCCGATGCCACGAAAAAGGCGCCAAATCCCGATCTTACGATGATGAGATTGACAAGACACAGGGTAAGAAGAGCCGAAACGAAGATGAATTCCCGGTCTTTTTTCCTTATGATCTGCCTTAGGTTCAGATTGTTGAAAAAAAGGACCATGCAGCAGAAGAACACAAATACACCCACATACTTATCCGTTGCCCCGTAAAACTTCGGCACCAGAAAGGTAAGCGAGTAACCTGCAAACAGAACGGCCGCCACGGCCATATTGATCATATCCCTTCCCCTGTGGAAGTTCATCAGATCCTGATCGGTATCCGTAAACCGGAAAGTATTCTTCAGTCGTTTTTCAGGCTGTAAAGCTTCTGTAACAGCTCTTTTGTCCTGCTCTCCCATGATACGTTTTCCCTGTTTAAGGATGAGATAAGGATCTCATTGTTATGGCAGTTTTGCATAAACCTTATCTTCTCCCTAATCTCATCTGTGTTTTCACAATCATTTATGATAAATCTGTCATCTATCCCTTCAAAGATCCCGATGGCACCTGTTTCCTTCGAAATCAAAAGGTCACAGCCATGGCTCAAAGCCTCAAGGGGCGCCATCCCGAAGGTCTCAAAACAGCTGTTCTGCACAAAGAGCGAAGCCTTCTCCATAAGCCTTTTTGCTTCCTCGTGACTTACGATCCCTTTATTCTCAACAAAATCAAAGCCGTTTATAAGGGCGGTATCATCACCCTCATCCCCTATCACCGTAAGGTACAGATCCTTATATTCCTCTTCCCTGCGAAGCTCTGCCAGGGCCCTGCAGACATTTACTATCCTTTTCCTCGGCATTCCGCCGCCCACCGCAAGTATCATGTTTCCGTCACGATCCTTAAGGACGGGGGATTTTCCGGCCCTTAGACCGATGCCGTTAGGTACCGCCCCGGTCTTGTCAGCATATTCCGGATAGTTTTCCTTAAGCCACCCGGCAAAGTATTCGGAAACCGCGATGATCATGTCGGCAAGCCGCATGGTCTCCCTCTCGGTCCTGTTCATCCCGCTGTCTTCCCGGTGATTGATGCGGTTCTCATGTTCAACGCAGCCATGCATCAGAAAAGCGCTCTTTTTCCCAAACAGCTTTCCAAGTTTCATGGCGAGGATATTCTGCTTCGAATGTCCCGAGCAGAGGATCACGGAAGAAAAAGGAACCTTAATTACCAGTTCCAGAGCTCTTAATGCCTTATTCTTAAATCTCTGGCACATGGCCGCCTTCCCCATGTGTTCTATATATTCTGCGGTGACCAGAGCGGGGCCCGTGCCGGAATAGTAGTCACCTGCCACAAATACCTTCATATTCGCGTTTACCCTGAAGCATCTTTAAAACAGCAGCGGCCATGGTCATCCTGTCCCTGTAAAGGTTTCTTTTTCTGATGGCAAACTGCAGTATCAGCAGAAGGGAAAAGTGTTTTGACATGGCGGAATAATTGGCTCCCCTGGAAACAAAAAATTCTTCATCATAACCCCTGAACCAGGTGGAGGGTTCCTCTTTGAGCTCTGCAATCTTTTCGGGAACATACCAGATCTTTTTGTGTTTTTTAAGACACTCATACAAAAAGATGTTTTCCTCACCCATTATGTATCTGGCGCCTGCGCCGAAATCCTCGTTAAAACTTATCCCCTCAATGCTCTTTCTCTTAAAGGAGATCTCCGGTGAAAAGATCTTAAGGACCGAAAGATAGCTCATCCTCCTGTCTTTTTTAAATACCGGAGTCCCTCTTTCCTTTCTTTTTATGAAAAAAACGATCAGGTCGGCATCCCTGTGCCTTTCATAGGCATTAAGAATGATCTTCTCATAACCCTTTTCATATACGACATCATTATCGCAGAGGATACAGATATCGGAAGAGGCATTTTTCAGTGCAAGATTGCGGCTCCTGCTGAGTCCCCGGTCCCCTGAGCAGATGTAGGTTATCTCCTGTTTTCCCCCATCCTTAAGGTCCTTCCTTATAATCTCCTTACTCTCCTCATCACACTGGTTTATTACCACCGCATCCGAAGTGATATTCAGGCCGTCCGTATATGAAGCATCCTTTAAATGCATTGCCGACAAAAGAACGGAGAAGGTCATCCTATATCCTCCGAAGCACCGCGTGAAAAGCCCAGAACACGAAGCAGTAAGCACTTTTTATCACCGAGAGCCCCTCAACTTCCCTGTAAAGCTTCCATATCCGCTTTATCGCCACCTGCTTGTCGGAGGAGAGAGTCCCTTTGCTCCTTCTGTAAAGAGTAAGGGATTCATCCAGTCCATAGGCGTACTTCTCTTTTTTCAGTATTTTCCACCAGGCGGCAGTGTCCTCGCTCTCAACAGGGGGCATCATGACATCCTCCTTTGAAAGCTTCGAAAGATCGAACATCACCGTGCTTGTAAAGATAGTTGTATTCTTAAGGGCATGCCTGTGATCGATCTTTTTCGGAACATGGACTATCTTGCTCATGCCCACACCGTTTTCGTCCGCAAATTCATAACCCGTAAAGCTGAAGGCGCAGTCATTTTCCTTCATATGTGCAAGCTGCTTTTCGATCTTTTCGGGATCCCAGAGATCGTCCGCGTCAAGGTAGCATAAATATCTTCCCGATGCAGCCTTCACACCGGTATTTCTTGCCGGGGCCGCACCCTTGCCCTCCGTATTTCTTAAAAGGATGATCTTTTCGGAAACATGCTTTCCTATGATCTGTATGCTGTCATCCGAGGAGGAATCATCCACCATGATAAGCTCCCAGTTTTCATAGGTCTGGGCTTTTACCGACTGTATGGTATCCTCTATTATCCTGCCTGCATTGTACACAGGTACAACTATGCTCACAAGCTCATCATTCATCATCTTCATCCTCAAACAAAGCTGTCATGTTCCCTTCCTTGATCCCTTCGGTACTGCTCATGGAAAAAATGATCTTTACCGTCAGTATTATGAGCCTGAGATCAAGCCATACGGAAAAATTCTCAATATAATACAGATCCAGCTTTAACTTATCATAAGGCATGGTATTGTATTTGCCGTAGATCTGGGCATATCCCGTTATCCCGGCCTTTACCTTTGTCCTGTAGGTAAATTCCGGCATTTTCAGCTTGTAACGCTTTGCGATGTCGGGTCTCTCGGGACGGGGGCCCACAAATGACATGGAACCCGTCAGCACGTTAAAAAGCTGGGGTATCTCGTCGATCCTCAGTTTTCTGATAACGGCACCCACGGGAGTGATCCTGGGATCATTTTTTGTAGCTAACCTTGCCCTTCCGTCTTTTTCCGCATCGACTATCATGCTCCTGAATTTATACATGTAAAATTCCTTATTGCCCTTTGTAAGCCTTATCTGCTTATAAAGAACCGGTCCTCTGTCATACAGCTTTATGCATAACGCGGTCAGAAGCATCACCGGTGAAAGGATGATGATAAGAAGAAGCGAAAAAAGTATGTCAAAAAGTCTTTTTACCAGAAGCTGTTCAGCCTCGATCGGAGAACTTTTGGTAAGAAGCAGAGGTGAATCGAAAAGATGCAGCGTCTGTGAGCCCTTAAGTATTATGTCCATGATCTTGGGCATAACATAGGTCTCCACGGAATTCTCATAACAGTATTTAAACAGCTCGTTTCTTATGCCCGACTCAACGTCCCATAGGAATACGGCTTCATGGTCATCTATCTCATGTTTTATCTCATCGATATCCGTTTTATGGCTGACTGCCTTTGTGATATTGAACTGGTGTCTTCTGGTCTTTACCTTTTCAACAAAAACGTCCTTGTGATTTCCGCCGTATATGAGCAGCACATCAAGGGGCGGAAACAGCCCCCTGTAAATGACCGTGGATATGAAGATCCATGCCCCGATGCAGATCCCCTGGGCAAAAGTTGCCAGAATAACGGGAACCGGGGTGGGGAAATGATAGGCTAACATACAGACTATCGCATAAAAGAGGATATTTGTAAGAACAGTGGAAAATGCCTGGGAAAACAGAAGTTCAAGCATCCTGTAAGAACCGATCTTTAAACCGGAATACATTATCGATGCCAAAAACAGGATCAGCATGTAAACAACGGATATAAATACATGTCCCCAGAAATAATAGGCCTTGGGAAGCTCCGTATTGTAGTAAACCACCCAGACATAGGCCATGATGCCCGTTTCCACGGCAACGATAAGAAATGCCATCAGAAAACTATATATTCTTTTTTTCATCTGTACTGTTTCAAACCGTTTCCTGTCCACTGAAGCAGACCTCTGATCCTTTTTCGGAATTTCCGGACTAATAGTCTTTATGCAAAAGCTTTATGAGAAGGGCGGAAAGAAAACCTGTAAGAACCGTGAATACGCCGATCTCCGGCTCTCCGTCTTCCCCGGCAAAAAGCCTGTGACCCGTGCGTATTGCATATATTATATAATATCCCGAATACTTAAATCTCAATAAGGATACGGGAGTGATCGCAGTCCTCTGCCTGTAATACAGATACCAGGCAACGGGATTCTCCCTTTTTAATCTCTTTAAAGAATCCGTATAGCCTGACGAAACGATCTCGCATACAGTGATTATCTTAGGCAGCACCTTCAGAACATATTCACAGTCTATTTTATCATAAATGTAGTCTTCGGGCACATATTTTTCCCCCTCTATTTCGGGAAAGGGAAATCTCCTCAACACTTCCGTTCTGAATATAAGGGTGGTCTCGCCCTTAAAGCCCTTTAAATAGAGACCATAAAGGGTGGAATGGGAAACCTGCGGAAATTCCTGTCCGTAAAGGACCTCATCTTCAGATTCTCCCTTATGGGCCACTATACCTCCGAGCTTTTTTTTGTCTATCAACCTGTCCTTATCTTCATCCCGGTATGTTTTCAGTATCTCACGGACAGCATCCTTCGTAAAAAAATCATCCGAATCAAGGCAGACGAAAAGTTCCGTATCACACAGCTCCACTCCCCTGTTGTGGGCCCTCATCTTTCCGCCGTTCTCAAAATAGGCATATCTTATGTCAATGATGTTTTCGGACATAAAGCTCTTTATCAGCTCCCCGGTATCATCGGTGGAACCGTCATCGCAGACAAGCCATACAAAGTCCTTTACGCTCTGTCTCTTCAGGCTTTCGTATAATCTTAAGAGCAGCTCTCTTCTGTTGTAGGTCGGGGTAAAAACCGTAAGAGTATGGGGCATGTCTCTATCCTCAATATACTACCGAATAGTCAACAAGTTCAAAGACCACGTCATCCTTTAAGGGGTATCTGTATATATAATGATTTTCGGTCTCACCTGTTTTTTTCAGTCCGCAGTTTTCAAGATAATCAAGTCTCAGATTCTGTTTATCAAGCACCACATATTCCGTATGGGTTGCTTCCATGGCATTTTTAAACTCCTCTTCCTGTACCTCCTGGTATTTTACCAGGGCGGCTATGATCTTATACTGGGGATGGGTCTCATCCTTAAGCATTTCATCCGTAAAATTGTTCGTTACGGCATAGAGGTAGTCTTCACGGTCTACCGTCAGAAGGATCTTCGGATCATACTGCCTCATCTGCATGTTGTATTCATATTCCAGAAAGGCCTTCGGATACTCTTTGTCAGTGTCCTCATGTATGAGTTCCGATACCGATATGAGCTCATCCGGCATCTTGTAGATGTTCTCCGCAAGTCTTATCCCGTTTTTATATACAAAATCTCCCGACATAAGGAGAACGGCGGCTAAAATCAGGATGACCGTGATGCTTTCACCCTTTTCTGCCTTTAGAATAAAGTCCGAAAATACGAAGGGGATCAGGATCAAAAGGGGTGCAAGCCAGAAAAACCTGTAATACTCGCTGTTTACGTCAAAGAATCTGTCGAGGAGCAAAGGAGCCACGGGATTATAGACCGTAAGCAGCAAAAAAACACCCTGGGGTATGAAGATCTTCTTTTCCCTTTCGGTACCCCTTATATACAAAACAGCGAGGCACAGCACATACAAAAGCAGATAGGCACAGCCTCCGGTGTAATATGAAAGCACCTCTTCAAGATATCCTATTCCCTTTTCGAAAACATTGATACTCTGCATTTATTCTCTCTATCTCGGATAAGTATAGAATACAAATTTACCCTTCACATAAAGCACAAACAGAAGGGAAAAGACTATTCCCGGCATTACGCAGAACAGATAACCCGGGATCTTACTGTATTTTCTGTTCCTTAGTATATAGGGCACAAACAGCACCGTAATTTCCACCGGAAGCAGCATATTGGCCGTCGATGATACGGTGGATGCTCCGAAGCATGCAAAAAACAGCGAAAGCCACGCCCCGTAAAATGCCTCATCATCATTTATCAGGATGAAAAGATAAAAGATGAAAAAGATACCGAGATTTCCGACTATCGCTTTTCCCTCATAGGTCCTTGTAAGCAGGAATACCGATGATGAATAGATCGTATTAAAGGTAAGATTGATAAAAAGGATCATCACAAGGGTAAGGGCCATGGCTTTTGTGTATGATCTGCCGTTATCCCTGTCATCCCTGTATTTTTTATTAAGCTTATCCGCAATAAGATAATAAACTATGTTTGTTAAGATAACGATGGTGAGAGCCATTACGGACTTGGTCCAGATAAGGGGCGGTATCTTAAAGATCTGACAGACCACCGCATCCTGAACCGGATAGGTGGCAAAAAAGTATCTCATTTCAAAGTGATCCTGCCATGCTCCGGTAAAAGGATCATAGACATTTATCATATTGGTATCCACGTTTGTGCTGACACCTGCCACATAATAGGCTGCGTCAAGGGTAAAATTATAGGAACAGACGGTAAGAAAAACCTGGATACCAACAAGAAGGAGCATAAGGGCAAAGAGGAGCCTGTTTTCCTTAATGAATTTAAGGATCCCTTTTATATCCTCATACCAGAGTCTGTGATTGATAAAAGCGGAAACTGCCGTTACCGAAAGGACTGTTACGCCCCATATGAGCGAAAGCAGGGAAAGTGGCCTGTAGAGCTTCATGACAGGTACGCAGAACACAAAGAAAACCGTATAATAAAAGAAAAATCCCACAAGAAGACGTACCGAAAGCCGTGTCTGCCCTTCCTCTTTTTTGCAGGGGATCGAAAGTATAAGGGATCCGAAAGAAAGATACAGTATGAAATTAAGTAAAACCCCGGCAATTATGACCGCAATTATCAATTTCAGTCCTCCGCTTCCCTGATAACATATACCTTATCAACAAACAGACCCGCCTTTTTGCAGTAATCGAGAGAAGATCTCTCGTAAGCCTCCCCTTCATGGATATACCAGGCCTCCACATCCTTGTCAAAGCCGGAAAGATATTCATAAAGCTCGGGATTTACGGTCTCATCCGTTCCTCCGATGACAATGATGCTCTCACTCTTTTCCATGACCATCACTCCCTGTCCGTCGGAAGTGCCGAATTCCTTCATGTTTACGGAGGTTCCCCTCTCATCCTGCATGCCTGCCACAACATCATGAAGGCTGTTAATCTTTCTGTTGAGAATAAAGATAAAGCCCACGGAAATGATCATGAACAAAAGCAGCAGGACTCCCACAGTCCTCGCATTTACGATCTTGTGATTTTTCATATCCTCTTCCTCCGGATCAGTATATTCATCTATGTTGTCGGTATCTTTGATGACCCCTTCTCTTTTCCCCAAAAAATGTATGACAAACCATAAAACCATGGGAAGTATGGCATACAGTACAAAGGTGCCTGTCCTGAAATATGACAGAAGGAGCGTATATTCTGCGGTGTTGTCCGAATAAAATCCGAAGACCTGCAATACGGTGAATATCACCATCATGAACAGTCTCAGATCGATATCATCCTTAAAGAGCTTTCCCGAGAGACTCCACTCGAAACCGTAATATACCGGCAGTATGACGAAGGGCCAGGCATAAAATATGAAGGTCAGGGGATGGATCTTTGTCAGGATGGAAAGGGCTGCGCAGAGCATCATCATAGGGGAGGAAATGTCTATGATCCCCGTTTCATATGCCCTTACTGCCTTTTCGACTCCGGAAAGAAGGGCTGCATCGCCGCTCATATTTCCGGTTATGAAGATTATCTGAAATACCAGGGACAAAAATACCAGAGATCCCAGAATATAAGTCAGGGGGCCGTTTTTTAACCTCTTTTTCGTATCCGCCCACAGTTCCTTTAAAAACACCGGAAAAAGCCTTGTATCCCTGAAAACAAATACAAGTTCAAGGATAAGGAGCACCGAAAGCCAGAGGGCCGCGGAAAACCTCACGCTTGCGGAAAACAGCGAGGCCACGGTATTGCACAGGGCAAAGATCACCATTACCGCAGCCATTCCCTGACAATAAAGCGTCACCAGGGATTTATCCATATGTCTTGTCTTTATGAAGATCACATAGCCTGCTATCAGGGACATTACAAAGAACATGACCGCGATCACCAGAGATATCAGATATATCAATCCGCATCACCTCCGGTATTCCCAGGCATTCTGTATATCTCATAAAAGCCCACGGTTTCCACGAGATCGAATCCGAATTCCGCAGCCTTGAATTCCGGATAATACTTATCGGTATTGATCACAAGATAGGTACAGTCCGATCGTCTCAGGGCATCGGTGACTTTCTTCATATCAGGTTCCTTGTTTTTAAACTGTTCGTAAACCGCACGGGCATCTTTTGAAAGGGATGCGATGTACTTTTCGTCATCCGAAGAATAAAGGGGAGCAAATCTTGATGAATAAACGTTAAAGATCATGGATATGTCCATGGGCCCCGCCACCCTGATCACCTGCCTGTTTCCGGCATCTTTGATGATCCTGTCCATAACGGCGATATGTTCCGTTCTCAGATGCAGTGCATTTTCCGCAGGGGAAAAATGGTCCTCGCTCATAACCCTTCTTCCCGAAAGGAGAGCCGTGATCACAAGAAGGAAGGATATGACGGCTATGGACAGGCTGCGTCCCTTTCCTTCTTTTTTCCCAATCTTTGAAAGCAGAAGGGAAAAAGCATATGCTATTCCCGTATATACCGACAACACAAAGACAGCCGGGCACACCCGACTGTCCTTTTGTTCTTCTTCCTGTTGTTTCTTCTCCCTGTTAACGGTAAGGATAACCAGAACAGCCATGAGAAACAGGACTGAGATCCTTTGACAGCCTCTGTATCTTTCACAGAAGTTCATGAGATCGGAGAATGATTCTTTCATACAGTTATTTCCCGTTACATGCCCCGGCTGATATCGATATTATCGACAAACCAGTCATAGGCGAGCTTTACGCCCTCCGCCAGCTCTGTCTTATGATGCCACCCGAGGGAATGAAGCTTTTCCACATTTGTCAGTTTCCTCGGTGTTCCGTCGGGCATGTCGCTGTTCCAGACAATATCGCCCTCAAATCCCACCGTATCCCTGACGATCCCGGCAAGCTCCTCTATCGTCACTTCTTTTCCCGTTCCGATATTGACATGCTCTTCCCCGCTGTAATTCTCAAGAAGAAATACGCAGGCATCCGCCATATCGTCCACATAAAGGAATTCCCGCAAAGGGGTTCCGCTTCCCCAGAGTTCAACATGATCGCTGCCCTTAACCTTTGCCTCATGGAATTTCCTGATCATGGCCGGAAGCACATGTGAATTCTTAAGATCGTAATTATCATAGGGGCCATAGAGATTTGTCGGCATACAGCTGATAAAGTCGTCCCCGTACTGTCTCTTGAAAAATCTGCACATCATAAGACCCGATATCTTAGCTATGGCATAGGCCTCGTTGGTGCTCTCAAGAGGACCCGTAAGCAGCGCATCCTCAGGTATGGGCTGGGGAGCCATTCTCGGATAGATGCAGGTGCTTCCTAAGAACAAAAGCTTTTTAACCTTATGATCATGGGCACATTTGATGACATTGCACTGTATCTGCATATTCTCGTATGCGAAATCCGCAGGCGAGGTGTTGTTTGCATTTATGCCTCCTACCTTTGCGGCGGCAAGGATCACATATTCGGGTTCCTCCCTGTCAAAGAAAGCCCTGACAGCGGCCTGATCCGTAAGATCGAGCTCACTGTGCGTCTTTCCGATTATATTTGTATAGCCCCTGCTCTTTAAATTCCTTACGATAGCCGATCCCACCAGGCCTCTGTGCCCGGCTACATAGATCTTAGCATCCTTTTCCATTTCTGTACTCCTCCGCGCTGATCCCCGCTATCGTTTTCATATCCGAATCCACCATCATGGCAACCAGGCTCTTGAAATCCACCTTACGCTTCCATCCCAGCTCTTTTTCCGCCTTTGAGGAATCACCCCACAAAAATTCAACCTCTGCGGGTCTGAAATATCTGGGATTGACATCCACAAGGATCCTGCCGGTTTCGGAATCGTAACCCTTTTCTCCTACGCCCATGCCTTTCCATTCTATGGTAATGCCGACCTCCTTAAAGGACAGCTCGACAAATTCCCTTACCGTGTGGGTCTCGTTTGTGGCAAGAACATAGTCCCCCGGCTTATCCTGCTGTAATATTCTCCACATTCCTTCCACGTAATCACCGGCAAAGCCCCAGTCTCTCTTTGCATCCAGATTACCGAGGGAAAGCTTTTCTCTCTTGTTGGCAATGATCTCGGCAACGCCCCTTGTTATCTTTCTTGTAACAAAGGTTTCGCCTCTTCTGGGAGATTCATGGTTAAACAGGATCCCGTTGCAGGCAAACAGCTTATAAGCCTCTCTGTAATTGACCGTGATCCAGTATGCGTAAAGCTTTGCCGCACCATAGGGGCTCTTAGGATAGAACGGAGTCTTCTCGCTCTGAGGAGCCGTTTCCGGAAGTCCTCCGAAGAGTTCCGAAGTCGATGCCTGGTAAAAGCGGCAGTTGACGCCTGTTTTCTTGATGGCATCCAAAAGCCTCAGCGTTCCTATTCCCGTGGTCTCAGCCGTGTATTCCGGCACCTCGAAGGATACCGCCACGTGGGACTGTGCCGCCAGGTTATATATCTCGGTGGGCTGGACCTGCTCAATAAGCCGGTTAAGATTGCTGGAATCGGTAAGATCACCATGATGCAAAAACATGGTCTTATCCCTTATCTCTTTATCATAGTAAAGATGATCTATCCTGTCGGTACTTATGCTGGAATGTCTTCTTATGATCCCGTGAACCTCGTAACCCTTTTCAAGCAGAAGCTCTGCAAGATATGATCCGTCCTGTCCGGTGATACCGGTTATCAATGCTACGTTTCGCATTTTTTCTCCTTTTTTTGTGGTAAAATAATCACCATTATTCTATAATGTAACACGCAAGTATTCTATCACATGAATATGATTATAGCAAACAACGTGATGATACCGGGGAGCTTAAGAAATGTCTTTTTTTTCCGAACTGTTTGAGAATTATCTTTTCATAGCGGCGGCGGCAGCATGGCTTGTTGCCCAGATAATAAAGACCGCTTTAGACCTTGTGATAACAAAGGAGCTTTCACTTGAGAGGATGATCGGCTCCGGCGGAATGCCGAGTTCACACTCCGCAACCGTCAGCGCCCTTGCCACGGCAGCACTGATAAAATGCGGGGCTTCCTCCCATGAATTTGCCATATCGGCTATTCTTGCAATCATCGTTATGTATGATGCAAGGGGTGTAAGGAGAGAAACCGGCAATCAGGCCGTGGTCCTCAACAAGATGATGGACTATTTTTCGAACGAACATCCCGAAAAGGATCTTTTCGATGAGAACAATTTAAAGGAACTCATAGGCCACACCCCCCTGCAGGTATCCATCGGTGCCGTGCTCGGGGTGGTCATCGCCCTCATACTGTCTTTAGTGTATTAAACCATTCATCAAAGGCTTCTTCCCAGGTCTTAAACGTATGGCCGGTGGTCAGTCTGAACATATAATTGTCAAGCACCGAGAATTTGGGTCTGTCGGCTGATTTCGGGTTTAATATCTTATATTCCTCACTGGTAACGGGAATGACCCTTGTATCCTTCCCCGCTTTTTCAAATATCCTCTTTGTAAAATCGGCCCAGCTGCACTGTCCCTCGCAGGTACCGTGGAAAAGGCCGTAGTTTTCGGTTTCAAGCAGGTATTTTACGGCTCTTGCAAGCTCCGAAGCCGAGGTAGGGGATCCGATCTGATCATTTACGACGGTTATCTCATCATGATCCTCGGACAGTCTCAGCATGGTCTTTACAAAGTTCTTTCCGTCTCCGTAAAGCCAGGCTGTCCTTATGATGAAATATCTGTCCGCAAATCCCTTTACAAACTCCTCACCCTTGAGCTTGGTAATACCGTACATGGCCTTCGGTCCGGTCTGATCAAACTCCGTATATGGTTTATTCCCGTCCCCGGCAAACACATAATCGGTAGAGATGTGCATGAGCTTTGCCCCGGTCTCTCTTGCTGCTATGGCAAGGTTCCTCGGTCCTATGGCATTTATCCTGTAAGCCGTATCGACATTGACCTCACAGGCATCCACGGCCGTATATGCAGCGCAGTTTATGATGGAATCAAATCTTTCCTCCCTGCAGAGTTTAAGGACCGCATCGATGTCGGTTATGTCCACGCTTTTTATGCCCTCGATGTTAAAATCGGTATTAAATAACGTAACATCCTCATTTCCTGCATATATTCCGTTCACAGCCCTTCCAAGCTGACCGTTACATCCTGTGACAAGTATTTTTTTCATGGCGTGCCTCTTTTCAGTAAATTATGATATGATGATATCGTCAGAAGACTTACGTTCAGTATAACACAGTTTTAGCGGCTGCATACAGCGGATAGCATAAAAACGGTTAAACAAGGGGCAGCACACCTGAAACAAAGGGTCTGAGAGATGGGGAAAGTCATGGATAACAAAGCTTCGGTTTCAGATAACGGAAAAGATCGGAATACCATCCGAAAGGAGGTCATTGCGGCTCTGATCGTATCCGCCTTTCATCTCATCATTACTTTTTTCACTGACAGGCATATTTTTACGGTCTCCCCTTCCGAAAATCTTTCTGACTATATCATCTGCAAGGTCATAGCCTTTTTTGTCCTCTTTGCCCTGTACAGTGCGGTATTCATAACGATTCACCATCTGATCCGCAAAGAAGGCGGAGAACCTCCCCTTATCCTTAATGTCATAAAGTGGTCCCTTCCCTATCTTCTCATAGTCATTCCCGTATGCTTTTTTAAGCTTTCGGGCGGGTATCTGAGCAATGACGAAAACCTGATCTATGAAAATGCGGTCACACTGACGCATTATACCTGGTTTTATTACATCACCACCTATTATTACATAGTTTCGCTGATGCTCATTCCTTTCAAATACGGGCCCATTATCATGAAGCTTCTTATAGAGCTTTGCGTCACAGGATATGTGACCTTCAGGATAAACCGCATATTCGGAAAAAAATACGGTATCTTTTCCTATATGCTTTTTCTCCTGTATCCCGTGATAGCCTATACCACAAGCGCCCACAGGCTTCCCGTGTATTTCTTTGTATATCTTTACCTTTTCTCTACCCTGATATTTGATCTTACACAGAAGAAAGCCGCAGGGTCCGTTTCGGCCCCTGATGATGATAAACAGCCGCTGTCAGCAAAAAAAGGATCGCTCATAAGCTTAAAAAAAGAACTGTGGCTCATCTTCATCTCCGCGATCCTTACCCAGTGGAGAACCGAGGGTATCTATCTGATAGTCATATCCACCATACTGATGTTCATGGCCTATGACCTTCATAAAGACAGAAAGCGGGCTGTACTTACCCTCATCCTTGTGCTTGTCTGCCAGTATCTTGTATCCGTTCCGCAAAACGGGTTTTTCGCCCGTGAACTCTCTGCTGCCGCAGACGACAGAATGAAGCCCTTCTATGCCTACACGGTCACGAACATGTTCAGAAACGGCCTTGACAGGGATAAAAACAGGGATGAGCTTGAAATAATAGACAGATATATCTCCATCGAAAAGATAGATGCTATCAATGACTATTACGGCGATATCAATTATGAGGATGTGCTGATACTGTATATGGACGGTTTCGTGGGAGTAAGGGAGGAAGCAGGCCTTACCGAGTATTTCGACTTTGCAAACGCCTGTAAGAAACTCTTCATGAACAATATTCCGGTACTTTTCAGGACAAGAACGGGGGCCTTTCTGTATGCTGCCCTTCCCTATCACATTACCTTAAACGGCACCGATCCCAAAGCTCTGTTAAGCTTCGGGATCAGCATCGTAAAAACCGTTATGTACAACCTGTTCATACCGGTCATCATCATTCTTCTTGTCTTTGTTTATTCGGTCATAAAGAGGCGGTGGTTCACGTTCTTTGTAACAGGAGGACTCTTATCCCATCTGTTCATCGTATTTGTTCTCGCTCCGGCCTCCTATTTCAAATATTACTTCCCCGTATACATAATGGGGTACTTCTATCTGATGCTCATTATCATGTCCTTTATAAAGAACAGATCTTCAAAGAACGGATCTACCGGGGATTCTGAGGGTTCAGTCTGTTTATTGCACTGAAGATGGCCCTTATGGATGCTCTTGTGATGTTTGAGCTTATTCCAACGCCATAGGTCACCCTTCCGTCATCCGCATCCAGAAGATGGATATAAGCGGCGGCCTGCGCATTGGCACCGCCCTGAAGGGCATGCTCCTCATAATCAAGAACCTTTATGTTGATATCCATGTTTTCCCTCAGTCCTCTGAGAACCGCATCAATGGGACCGTTACCCACGGATTCGAAACGTCCTTCCTTATCATTGAGGGTATAGATCAGCTCAATATGGGTATCAAATTCGCTGTCTTCCGTATCGGACCTGTCATCCACCCTGAGTTTTCTGAAGTGAAGGGGCTCTTTTTTCTCGATATAGTTTTCCTTAAAGGCCTGCATGATCTCTTCGGGCGATACCTCACCCTGTTTCTCGGAGATCTCCTGAATAACTGCCGCAAATTCCTTGTGCATTCCCTTCGGAAGCTTGAAGCCGAAATAGGTGTCCATGATAAAGGCAACTCCGCCCTTTCCGGACTGCGAATTGATCCTGACTATGGGTTCATACTTTCTGCCTATATCGGAGGGATCGATGGGAAGATAGGGAACCTGCCAGATCTGGCTGTTTCTCTCCTTCATTGCCTTCACGCCCTTGTTGATGGCATCCTGATGGGACCCTGAAAAAGCCGTAAATACAAGCTTGCCCGCATAGGGATGTCTGTCATCTATGGGCATCTTGATAAGCCTCTGGTATGCATCCGTTATTTCATTTATATCCTCGATCTCAAGTCCGGGATCAACTCCCTGCGAGAACATATTATAGGCTATGTTCAGGATATCGACATTGCCGGTTCTCTCTCCGTTTCCCAAAAGAGTTCCTTCTACCCTTTCCGCACCGGCAAGCATCGCAAGTTCCGTTGCTGCGATGCCCGTACCCCTGTCATTGTGGGGATGGACGCTTAAGATAATGCTCTCACGGTCCTCAAAATGCTTATTCATCCATTCGATCTGGTCCGCATAGACATTCGGTGTATTTAACTCAACCGTTGCGGGGAGATTGATGATGATCTTATCATCCTTTGTGGCACCCCACTCTTTCTGAACAGCGGTACAGATCTCAAGTGCAAACTCCACCTCGGTACCCGTAAAGCTTTCGGGAGAGTACTCAAGGGTTATGTTTCCGGGGAAGGAATCCCTAAGCTCCCTTACCCACTTCGTTCCGTTTTTTGCTATCTCGATTATGCCTTCCTTATCCATATTAAAGACCACATCCCTCTGAAGGACGGAGGTGGAATTATAGATATGGACTATCACGTTTTTAATGCCTTCTATGGCTTCAAAGGTTCTCTCTATCTGTTCTTTACGGCACTGGGTGAGCACCTGGACCTTAACATCATCGGGGATGAGCTTTCTGTCCACAAGCTGCCTTAAAAAATCAAATTCTATCTGGGAGGCCGCGGGAAAACCTATCTCTATCTCCTTAAATCCGAGCTTTACGAGAAGTTCGAAAAACTCGATCTTCTCCTCTACTATCATGGGATCGATAAGGGCCTGGTTTCCGTCCCTCAAATCCACACTGCACCATATCGGGGCCTTAAGGATCTCCTTGTCCGGCCATTCCCTTTCCGGATAGTTAAGGACCGGATTTTTTATATATCTCTTATAATTCAGCATGGCTTTCCTCCGTATATGTATTATTGCAAACGGATCTGATCCGCTTATCTTATGTTTTTATGCTTTTGACCATCATATGATATCACAAACCCGTGGATTTTTATATCAAAAAAATAAGCCGGCAGATCCGGCTTATTCTCCAAGTCCGCTTTCTATAGCGGCCACAAGCGCATCAAGTGCTTCTTCCTCGTCATCGCCTTCGCAGACGAACTCGACTTCATCCCCACACTTGACACATGCCCCCAACACACTTAAGACACTTTTAGCATTCGCTGTATTATCATGAAAATTGAAGGTTATCAGCGATTTATACTGCATTGCTTCCTTGCACAAAATGCCTGCAGGTCTCAAATGCAAACCAGTCGGATTCTTTATCACGACCTTCCGGCTAACCATTAGTTCAGTTCCTCCGTTTAAAACCTATGATAAACGGGATCGGCATCCTCATTTACCATGAATACTTTAAGTGATTATAGCATTTATTATAAAGTTTCACAAGTAAATTGACGTTTGTTTGGATTTTTTTATATATTTTTTACAAAAATCACTGCTGGCCTTCAACTGGTTCCGTGATCTCCGTAACCTCCCCCGCAGTCTCCGCAGGCAGTTCTCCTGCCGCTGCTTCCGGGACCGTCTCCGAAACACCGATGGGGCTTAAGATCACCTGCATGTATACCGGTTCCGAGACCGTCAGATTTCCCGGAAGGGTAAATACCACTTCACCGTCATATATTCCGCTAATGGTACCTTCCTGCACTTCCTTCGGGATCATCGAGGAAGCATCTATGACTCCCTTTATGGAGTTGACGTCCGCTTTATCCGTAGCCGCTTTCAATCCGGACACCCTGAGATTTACCGTACCGCTCATATCAACAATAACGGCCGAATATCCTTCAGGAACATTTGAAAGTGTTATATTGCCGGTAGGCACAACCAGATCCGCGGTGTTTACTTTTTCCACATATAAGGTCACCTTCACCACTTTGTCAAAATCCGGATCCGCTATCACTATCCCGTTTGGAAGATACCGGGATATATCGATCTCGTGGGTCACACTGCCGGTGGCTCCCTGTATGGATAAAACATCCGAAGGTATCTCGATGCTTGATATGTCATTTATCACATTGCCGCTTCCCGCTATCCTGACGGAATCGGGATCAAAGCTTATTATCCCCGAAGAGATAAAGCCATCCGCCGGAGAACCCGCTATATGCCCGCAGCTTATGGGTACGACCTTGGCGGTGAGGATCTCAACGTCTACGTGTACTTCTTTTATGCTAAGCTCAAGTCTTTTATCCGTGACCTGGGCATCATTCTCATCATACAGATATATTGCCGAATTGGTGGATATATTGCTGCTCATTCCGGTAACATCAACGGATGCCATGGCATAGGAAAGACCGGACACAACGGAAACGGGACCGGACACGGAAACTATGTTGACCGACGGTTTGGCATTTCCCGTTACAAAACCGCTGTTTGGCTCACCCGAAACCTCAACGCCTATCCTTAATGTCTTTTTCTGCATTTCCTCTATCTGGACCCGCAGATTTTTCGTTATGGGCGTAATGGCATCTATCCTGTCGGAGTATCTCGCGGACCTTACCTCAATGGCTACGGTATTCATAAAAGAAAGATCCTTCATGTCCGCAGTGGCCCTGATGTAGTCCCTGCTCATGGACTCTATAACGGAACGCTTGGCGGTGACCACCACCGAGACGGAATCCGTACCGTCAAGAACCTCATAGGTCTTTCCTTCATCCGTGATCACGCCCGCATTTACTATTTCCACGGGTATTCCCGCGTAAGTCCTTGTGATGGTGGGGTCGTCCACATTGACAACGATAAGCCAGAGGACTACGGAAGCCAGAACCGATAATACTTTAAGGCCTAAATTACTTGTCAGACTCTTTTTCA
>JAIKZD010000137.1 GCA_024682555.1 Lachnospiraceae bacterium
GGTCATAAGGAAGGCGCGGATATGCTCTCAAAGCTTCTGCAAAAACTAGAACCCGGAAGCGATGAATTCAACAGGGCATTGCATGCCACCGAGGAAGAGCGTCAGGAACTCTACAAAAAATACAGCATAACTGCCTGACGACGAACAAGCATAATAAAATTACAAATGACCGAAAATGCCGCTACGGCAGTATTTTCGGTCATTTTTATTGCCGGACAGAATGCTCACCCCTGCATCCAACCCAGACATCCAACCCAGACATCCAGCCCCTGCATCCAACCCCGATCACATTACACTGATCCTCTTTTTAAACCATCGGTTTATTGTGCATGAACCACATAAAGGTGTGAAATAAAAGCATATAACTGAGGCAGGGCCCCGGGAGAAAAAAAAACAGTACCCCGGAAAACCTCGAAACACCCAAAAACCTCGGAAAACCAAAAAACGGAGACCACCAAATCATGAATCTACCAATAACAGCAGATCAGGAAGACCTGATGGAAATACTGCTAAACATAGCCCCGACCCGCCCCGTATTCATCTGGGGAGCCCCGGGGATCGGCAAGTCCGCCCTTGTGGAACAGTTCGCAATGGAAGTGGGCCTTGAATGCGTATCCCTTCTCGGGAGCCAGCTTGCCCCCGAGGACATCATCGGGATCCCGCAGATAAGAGGAAACACCTCTGAATTTCTGCCGCCAAAGATGATAGCAAGAACAGAGCCCTACGTCCTGTTCCTTGATGAGCTGAACGCCTGCTCCCAGGAGGTACAGAAGGCGTTTTACAGTCTCATCTATGAGAGAAGGATCGGAGAATACCGACTGCCTGAGGGCAGCGTCGTAATCGGAGCGGGCAACAGGGCACAGGATGCGGCCATAGTCAAAACCATGTCCAGCGCGCTCATAAACAGGATGTTCCACGTACAGTTAAAACCCGATGTAAAGAGCTGGCTCTCCTGGGCCTACAGAAACGGGATCCACAGCTGGGTCACCGATTATATAAGCCAGAGACCGGATCATCTTTTTACCGAACCGCCCAAGACAGAGGAGCCCTTCTCAACCCCCAGGTCCTGGCATATGCTCAGCGATGCCCTCAGGGAATTCGGTGCAGGGGAAAAAGAAGTACCCGCGGAAACTGTCAGAATGCTCGCCTACGGCTGTATCACCGCAAGCCACGCCGGCATGTTTGCGGCCTTTGTCCGGCAGCTTGATAACAAATACCTTCTGGAAGACATCATTAAGGGAGAAAAAAGATGGCCTGACAAACCGGAAGACAGGGATGTTCTGTATTTTCTGGCCCAGTCCTTCAGGGCAAGGCTCCTTCACGACCTTCCCACGCAGAAGTCCGGGCTTGACAGAAAGAACCAGTACTTTACCCACAGGGCCAAATCTCTCCTAAAGGAGCTTGCAAAGATCAACTATGAGCTGGCCCGGCTGGTGGTGTCTGCCGATGACGGAAAGATCCTTCCCGAGTGGTTCATGATCGAGATCGTCAGGGATCTTCCGAGGCTTGCAGCCCAGGGAAAATAGACCTCCGGAAAACCCGCATAACCCCCGCATAAGAAAAAAAGAATGACAGGTCCCCCGCATAACGACAGGGAAATAGAAAAATGAAAACCCAGCCTAAGAAAAAAGAAGACCCCAATCTTACAAATCTCAAAAAAGGCATCAATCTGGTATACGATAACGACATTTTCGGCGGCTTCATAATGGGATGCCTGCTGATCACGGACAAAAAGGAACTTGGGAAAAACACGCCCGCCTGCTCAACCTCGGAAGGAAAAATACTCGTAAACAGACAGGTAAGCCTAGAGCCGAAACAGTGGGCCTATGCCATTGCCCACTGCATCCTGCATAACTGCTTCGGACATTACGATCTTGATAAAGTGCCCGGATACATTGAGGAAGCTCCGTGTGCCGGACATGACGATCCTTATAAAGTTCCCGGATACACACAGGAAACTCCGGCCGGGAAAAAAATAAAAAAGCCATCCTTCAGCAAAAGACTCTGGAATATGGCCTGCGACATCTATATAGACCGATTCCTTGATGAGATAAAGTTCGGAAAACCCCTTACGGAATCCCCGTTAAGCATGCTTCCCGCAGGCATCCTTGACGATGAAAACAGGATATATGACTACCTTCTCAGGGAAGGCTTTGACGAGAATAATAACGTCTACGGAGTAGGGGCAGTGGGCGATATGGATATGAGGGGCCTTGAAAAACCCCTTGAATACGGAAAGGACAGGTGGGGAAGGCAGGAAAAAAACGAGTTTTCGGAAGACTTTGCATTCAACCTGGCAGTTTCCGTATCCAGGGCGATCAATTCCGTTTCGGAGCAAAAAAAAGATAACTCCTTCGGAAGACGGATCGCAGGCTGGTTTATCAATGCTTTTCCCCTTCTTGGGGCCATCGCAGCCTCATTTGAGATCGTTGAGGATATCGAAGAATGCAGAAAACTTGATATAAGCGTGGCAGCAGTCGATGCTTATGAGGGCGTGATCTATCTAAACACCGCAAAGCGCATGTCCTATGAAGAGTGGAGATTTGTGATGGCCCATGAATTCCTGCATGCGGCACTTCTTCATCACAAAAGGTCTGCAGGTAAGGAGCCGTATCTCTGGAATATCGCAACGGACTATGTGATCAACGACTGGCTTTTCGAGATGCAGATCGGGGTCCTGCCCGAGGGCGTTCTATATGATCCCTCCCTTAAGAACAGGTCTGCGGAAGAAATCTATGACATGATCTGCCTGAATATAAGGGAATATATGAAAAAAAGTACCTTCAGGGGCAACGGTCAGGGAGATATCATGGGGCGCAGGGGCCCTTCTTCTTTTGACAGAACGGACAGGGGCGTATCCCTTGACGAGTTTTACAGGAGCGCGCTCTCCCAGGGTCTTGAATACGAGCTGGGAAAAAAAGAACGTGGATTCCTTCCCGCAGGTCTCATCGAGGAGATAAGAGCCCTTTCGGTTCCGCCCATACCCTGGGATGTCAGGCTTTCGGAGTGGTTTAACGCTCATATAAGGCCCGTGGAAAAACACAGAAGCTACGCTCACCCGAGCAGGCGGCAGAGCTGTACTCCCGATATTCCGAGGGCAAGATATATAAAAACGGAATCCGATGATACGTCAAGGACCTTTGGGGTGATCATTGATACTTCGGGATCCATGGCTCCCTCCGATATAGGAAAAGCACTCGGCGCAGTGGCAAGCTATGCGGCCTCAAGGGAGGTTCCTGCGGCAAGGGTGGTATTCTGTGATGCAGCGGCTTATGATGCCGGCTATCTGTCGCCCGATGATATCGCAGGAAGAGTAAAGGTCATCGGAAGAGGCGGGACCCGTCTACAGCCGGCCGTCGATCTGCTGCAGAGTGCAAAGGATTTTCCGAAGGACGGACCGGTCCTTATAATCACAGACGGAGGCATAGAAAGCCACCTGGACATAAAGAGAGAGCATGCTTATATCCTGCCTGCGGGCAGCAGGCTTCCCTTCAGGGCACGGGGTGAGGTATTCTATATGTAGGGGTCCGGGAAAAATATGAAAAAACCCGGAATCTATATTCGCAAAGAGATATGATACGATTCTATGTTATAATTATTTCGGTTTATATTATTTTGGGAAAGAAGATTATTATGAGAACGAGTACAAAACTGATTATCGCCGGGTCGACTATTGGAGTCGTAATTGCCGGTGTTTTGATAGCAAAGAATTCTATCAGCATAGATAAAGAAAATCATAATGTACATATTATCGGTGGTGCGGATGGTCCGACATCAGTGTTTTTGGCAGGTAAGGTTCCTGCTGACAGAGAACGGGCAAAATACACATCTATATCCATGGAAGAAGCAAAGAAGATATTTGCGACGCCGGGCGATTATATCATACTGGATGTTCGCAGAGCGGATGAATTTGCTGAAGGACATATTCCCGGTGCTATCAATATCGCAAATGAAGATATCGGAGCGGAAAAGCCTTCAGAACTTCCTGATCCTGATCAGGCTATTTATGTCTATTGTAAAAGCGGACGAAGGAGCAAGGACGCATCAGCCAAGCTTGCTGCGCTTGGTTATACCAATGTATATTCGTTTGGCGGGATCCTTGACTGGGATGGAAAGATAGAGAAGTGATGATCCATGAAGACGATAGAAACCGAAGGGCATTATAACGAAAAGCCGGTATTCAATGAGGACGGAAGGATAAACTTCCGTCTTTTTAAATTGTCTCCTGCCGAGTGACCATATGAAGTTTTTTTCGATGTATTCTTTAATCAGGTTAAGGGAAACGGTTCCCGCAGTACAAAGAAAGCGAGGTATTTATCATGTATGGAGCGATCTTGGGAGATATCATAGGCAGCAGATTTGAATTTGACAGAGGCGGTTTAACAAAAGATTTTGATCTTCTCACAGCCGAAGATATGTGGACAGACGATACAGTCATGACTGTTGCGGTAGCCGAAGCGCTTATGGATGCCGGAAAAGATGCAGGAGCTACAGAGATTGAGGCAGCCTGTATCAGGTCTATGCAAAAGTGGGGCCAGAGATATCCTGATGCGGGATACGGCGCAAGATTCATTTATTGGGTCATTTCCGCGGATCCCAGACCTTATGGCAGTTACGGAAACGGTTCTGCGATGCGTGTATCGGCAGCAGGCTGGCTTTATGATTCTATTGAGAAAACAAGAGAAGCAGCAAGAGCAACCGCAAGTGTTTCCCATGATCATCCGGAAGGGATCAAGGGTGCCGAATGTACCGCAGCGGTTATATTTATGAGCAGGACAGGAGCCACAAAGGAAGAGATTGCTGATTATGTCATAAAAGAATTCGGTTATGATTTCTCGGAATCACTTAAAGAGATGCGGGCAAGACATGAACATGTGGAAACATGCCAGGATTCACTCCCTAAGGCACTCAGGAGCTTTATGGATGGCGAAAGCTATGAGGATGTTGTGAGAAATGCTGTTTCTCTCGGAGGAGATACAGACACACTTGCAGCAATTGCAGGTGCCATGGCCGAAGCATTCTATGACATGCCCCTTATGCTGAAGAGTGAATGCCGGATGCGTGTTGAGGATGACATGCTTGAAGTAATGAAGAGGTTTGATGATTTTCTTGGAAGGCAATCTGAGGAGAACAAGGATCCGTATGCTGACAATGCGCCTCTTGGTGCAGCACTTAAGTTGTTCCTTAATGAAGAGGATGAAAAGAAACGTGTCAATGATTTTTTCACATTCCTGAACATTATGGCAAAGAGGATTTCTGAAGATGCGGTTGTTCCAATGCCTTTCGTAGATGTCAACAATGTTCTTATGGAGGGAATTGATATTGATCATGTGATGGCCGGAGATACGGTGGAGCTTCAAAAAGATGTCAGGCTGCGCATGGATACCATGACTGACGGGGAGGGAAATCTTTGGCTTCCGTTATTTCTTAACGACAGTGAGCGGAATAAGGGACAGACGGCAAACGTGATCATGCCAGTATCTATCCTGGATGTTTTGAAGTCTGGCCTGCACGGAGAGGATCTGAAGGGAGTCGTGATCAATCCTTTTGGAAGCGCATTTACGATGACGAAGGATCTTTTAGGGAAGTTCATACAGGACTATGAATCATGGGCAGAAAGAAAAGAAACGGAAAGCCATGGCACAACGGAATGAGCTAAGAGGTATTCTATTTGCGAGGCAGCGAAAAAATCCGGGTAGTATATTACATTATGCAGGTCAAAAAATAAGGAGACACCGCTATGACAAGGATCGAATTTGCAATAAAGACATTACGGCAAACCTGTCCCTTTGACGAGGAATTACTGTTCAGAATAATGGACGGAGACAATAGATACAGAAAAGACGGATTATCTGCCTCGATAGAGAAGGCCATGGGTGAATATGCCTGGCACGAAGTAACGGAGACTGCAAATGAAAAGGTTTTCGATGATATCCTGTACGGAATGAATCTGTATATCCGAAAATACAGGGCAATCCCGGCTTTCAAACAGAAAATATGGGATCTGTTCAATGAATGGGTGCTCCGTATTGCCGATATCTGCAATATCAAAAATGCCAAAGACATGATCGGGG
>JAIKZD010000142.1 GCA_024682555.1 Lachnospiraceae bacterium
TCCCTCTATGGTCGAAAGAACTTCCTTAAGATCCTCGGTAAATCTTTCGATCTCGTTCATGGCATCGGATATACCCGATGTCTGCTTCGCATTATCCGCACTCGCATCTTCTATCTGTTCGATGGATGTGATGAGATGCTGGAAGTTCTGATTGATCTCTTCCGCAATGGAAGCCTTCTTATCCCTCATCTCTTCTCTTGTAGCCTGAACCTCATCGGCAAGTGCCACTGCCTTTTCTTTTTCTTCGTAAGCCAGGTCCTTTATATAGTGGACACAGTTATGCTTGTGATTGATGCCGTTAAAGATGGCACGTGCCATATCCCGGCAGGTATGATATCCGCAGCAGCCACAGTCGATGTGCCTCTTTTCCTTCGTGTTCTTCTCCATATCATTGAAGATCGCCTCTATCTGGGCTTCCGTCGGCTCCTTATATGAACAGGTTTTACTGCGGTCGGTATATTTTCTGACAAAATCATTCAGGTCAAGCTTTTCAAACTGCTTATTGAGCGCCTCAAGTCTTTTCTCCGGCGTAAGCTTCCTTCCCCAGGCAGACTTTTTGGAATCATTCTTGCTGGCTGCCTTTATCTTCTGGATAGTCAGGAAGGTATTCTCATCCATGGTCTTTCTTGCATCTACACCCGGTCCGTATAAACATCCGTTGGTACAGTTTAATGCATCAATGAAAAGATATTGTGTCTTGTCGCTGCGGATCCTGTCCTTATTGCGTTCAAGATACTCATACATATGATGTTCGCCTTCCATCTGGCGTACAAGAGCATCCTCTCCCAGAAGCCAGTACACATTCTCCTTGAGACCGCCGGGCATGGGATAAATGGATCCCAGACCATATTCGATCTCATCCTTATACGGTGTATAGCCGGTTACCGGATTATTCTTCAGATACTCGACAAGATGTGAAAAAGTAAGATTATAGGATACGATTCCCTTATTGTTGGGATCGTCGATCTCGTTCTTCTTGGCAATGCAGGGGCTTATAAATGCCAGCTTATCCGGAACATTCATATACTTCTTAACATAGATCGCGCCGCACATCATCGGGCTCTGCACCGGCATGAGCTTGGGAAGCAGCTCCGGCAGATGGCGTTCGATATATCCGACTACCGCAGGACAGGGCTGGGAAATGCCGCCGAAGAATTTATGCTCCGTAATGTATTTGATATATCCCCAGGTGGTAATGTCTGCACCGAAGGATATGCTTATAAACCTGTTTACCCCGAGCTTTTTTAACATCCCGAGATACTTTTCATAATCATTCGGGTAGTTTGCAAGGAATGCAGGCGCTATGAGAACGGAGATCTTTTCCCCGCGCTTTAAGTCTTCAAAGAACTGCGGCACATCATCTATATATTCCCTGGCATCATGCTCGCAGGCATCTATGCAGGCTCCGCATGCTATACATTTCTCGGGAACTACTTCGATAACGTTTCTGTTCTCTATCTCAACGGCCATATTCGCTCCGAGGCTCGGACACGCCTTTATACACCGGTTGCATCCTATACAGTTACTGTTCGTTTTTACGAGTTCCATTCATAAGCCTCCTTTTTCTACTGTTTTTCAGTATAAAAAATGTAAAGTATATTATATCACTTTTTTTGATTTTTTTGAATCCGGGTAATCGATCCATAATAAAAGCTCCATAATAGAAGCGAAAATAATAAAAGGACCGCCGCAGCGATCCCCGGGCTGATCATGCAGGTTTAACGGCTGCCTCTGATACCCCGTCCGGTCCCGTTCCGGGCCTCATACTTACAGATCACGGAACCGGAAGGAACGTTTACCCTCGGCATACTCCCTGACGCACTGGCCCTTTCCTTCGATCCGGTAGTTATAGGTCGTCAGCCCTTCTAATCCTACAGGTCCTCTGGCATGAAGCTTTCCGGTGGAAATACCTACCTCTGCTCCGAAGCCGTAACGGAAACCGTCAGAGAAACGCGTTGAACAGTTATGGAAAACTCCCGCCGAATCTGTCAGCGAAAAGAATATCCTTACGGCCTCTCCGTCCTCTGCGATGATGGATTCCGTATGCCGCGAACCGTAAGTATTTATATGCCCCACTGCCTCCGTAACATTTTCCACTATCTTAAGGGCCAGGGTCAGATCACCGTATTCCGTATGATAATCATCATCCGTAAGCAGCTCACCCGAAACGTCAATGATCCCGGAAACCTCTTTGTCACCCTTAAGGGTTACATGCGCCTCTTCTAGCGAAGCAGCTAGCTTCGGAAGAAAATTCTTTGCGATCTTTCGGGATACAAGTACGGTCTCCACCGCATTACAGGCGGCAGGATACTGGGTCTTTGCATCAAGGATCACCTGTATTGCCATTTCCTCATCGGCCGATGCATCCACATAGATATGGCAGATGCCGTCCGCATGTCCCATAACGGGGATCTTCGTGTTGTCCATTATATATCTTACAAAGGCATTGGAACCTCTGGGTATGAGAAGGTCCACATCCTCATCAAGCTTAAGTATCTCATCGATCTCTTCATGCGTTGAAACCTGCATGAGAGCATTCCCGGGAAGCCCGGCCCTGACCGCGGCATCAAGGATTATATCAAACAGGACCATGCAGGTTTCCCCTGATTCTTTTCCGCCCTTAAGGATCGCACAGTTACCGCTCTTTATGCAAAGCCCTGAGATCTGTACCAGTGCATCGGGACGTGCCTCAAATATCACTCCGATGACACCGATGGGAACGGTTATCCTTGTGAGAACAAGGTCTTTGTCCATCTCACGTTTCAGGGTGATCCTTCCTATGGGGTCGGGAAGATCCGAAAGCTGCTTTAATCCTTCCGTACAGGCAAAAAGCTTTCCTTCATCGAATTTCAGACGTTTCTTCACCGCGTCCCGCAGCCCGCTTTCATCTGCGGCGGCCATATCCTTCGCATTGGCTTCATATATCTCTTCACGGTGTG
>JAIKZD010000010.1 GCA_024682555.1 Lachnospiraceae bacterium
TATCCTGCGATTATCCGGTCCGGATACCGCGGTCCTATCCTATTATATATTTAAGGGGCCGATTTTCAAGTGATTTATGTTTCCAAAGGGGTTGTTTGCGGGGATCAAAGCTTTGGCAGGCGGGGACTTAAGCTAAGGCAGGCAAAAAACTAAGGTTTTATGTAAATTATGCCGATATAAGTGTTGAGAGAAGAAAACAGGGAAAGGAGGAAAATACCATGATGGATACCATGACCCAGTTTAAAGGACCACCCGTGATAGCATTTGATACCGGTGCACTGCAGAGATATCTGGACGGCTCGCCCGGTGAGGGAACGACCATAACGGGTTTCTGCACCATAATGGATAAGGCGGTCAGAGATCAGAAAAAAGCCGAAAAAAAGGAGCAGGTATATAAGGACAGATACGGTCAGATACTTAAGGTCCTTGAACCTGAAGCATACACAGGGATCCGCTATGATTCGCCAAATTCCTCCCCCGGATATGTGAAACCGAAACAACGACCCCAGAATGAAGGAAAGGAAAGCGACAAATACGAAGATCTGACAGAGCACGGCACCATAGATTTTAAAGTATAACAACAGGAGAGATCGGATGAACAATCACACAGTGTAAGGACGGAGCGTGAACACACGTATTCGTCCTTTTTTTTTGAGAGCTGCGGGTTTAGGCTAAAAATATTGACAGGATCCCGGGATTTCGATATATAATAAATTACTTTCCGTGTTTGTAATTATGTTTTTTCAAAACGGTCATTTATTATATGGATAACAGATCAGATCATTCTTTTGCGACTATTTGGGCTAATCTGAATAAGCCGATATATACCGGAGACCGCTTAAGATCCAATATACGGGCACTTACTTTTGTGAGTATCGTTGGGGCCTCCCTTGGTCTCATCATGCTTATCCTTAACATATCCTTACATGATCCCTCATTGATATTTGCTTCCACCTGCTCGGTGATCGCGGGTGTCGGATGCGGTTTTTCGGCCCACGTGCTGAAAAACAGGGATCTGGCCGTCTGGTTTCCCATGGTTTTCTGCGTGCTTTTCTGCACCATTTACATTTTTACCGGTGCGGCACAGGGTTCTGCGATCCTCTGGTCCATCATGATACCAATAGGGGTAAGTTATTTCGTTAGCGTTAAATACGGGATAATCGTAGCGGGCTACTATACGGTTCTGTATATCATCGTTTTTTACACACCCTTAAATGCCCGCTTTTCAGCCATCTATACCAGCGAGTTCATGGTGCGTTTTCCCCTGATGTATGCGGGACTGTCTCTTTTTACCGAAATGGCCATGGTACAGTATCACCGGACCGTTCTTTTTGAGATAGATCACGCAAACCTCCTGGCTGAGGAGGTTGAAAGACAGACAGCCATGATAAAGGAACAGAGTCAGAAGATCGAAAAGATGTCTTTTCAGACCATACAGGCTCTGTCAAATGCCATAGACGCAAAGGATTCTTATACCAAGGGTCATTCCTACCGGGTCAGCCGTTATTCCGAACTCATAGCCCGTGCCTTGTCCTGGGATGAAACAAGGGTACAGGAACTGGAATATGCGGCACTTCTGCATGATATAGGAAAAATAGGTATCCCGGACTCCATCCTCACAAGTCCCCGGGCTCTTACGGATATAGAAGCCGACATAATAAGATCCCATACCACCATGGGCCGGGATATGCTCAAAGACAGGATACTTATCAATATGGCGGATGATGTTGCCTTAAGCCATCACGAGAGATACGACGGAACCGGATATCCGCAGGGCCTTAAGGGAAAAGAGATCTCCGAGGAAGCAAGGATAGTTGCCATAGCTGATGCTTTCGATGCCATGAGTTCGGACAGGGCATACAGAAAAGCCTATGACACGGCCTATATCAGGAAAGAGCTTACGGAAGGCATGGGAGAGCAGTTTGATCCCGATATCGTTCCGGTTTTCATAAAGCTCTGGGACGAAGGATATCTTAACGGGATCCTGAAGGACAATAAGCCTGAAAAAGTCGAAGGCGGTGAAGTTTCCTCCGTTCTTCTCAGGGAGGTTGTTGAATCCTTTGTTACCCAGAATGCCAAGGATGATAAGGATATAACCACCGGTATCATGGGCAGGAGCGCAGGTGAGTCGGCCATCGCCCAGATGATGAAGACTTCTGCCGGGTGTTTTGCTTTCATGGATATTGATAATCTCAAAAAGATAAACGATACCTACGGTCATGAAGCCGGTGACAGGGTTCTGCATATTATGGGGGAGACCCTTAAGCAGAACAGTGAAGGTGCCCTGTGCTGTAGGCTGGGAGGAGATGAATTCATCCTGTTTATTAAGGATGTGACAAAAAAGGATGCGGCAGAGAGGATCGAAAAGATCTTTTCCGATTTCGAGGAGCATAAGAAGGATGATATCGAATTATCCCCGGCTTCGATCTCGGCAGGCCTTGTAATGTGCTCACCGGACAGCACCTATACCGATACCTACAACAGGGCCGATAAGGCTTTGTATCATGTGAAAAGCACCGGAAAGAGAGATTACGGCTTTTATCATGAGGAGACGGAAGATGATGACGGTGACATCATTGACGTGAGAAAGCTTTTAAACAGCATCAAGCAGAGCGGAAGCTACAGAGGTGCTATGAGCGTTGAATACAGGGAATTTACGAGGCTTTATGAGTTTGTGAACAATCTGAAACAGCGTTTTGCCTATTCCTTCAAGCTCATTGTGATAAGTCTGGAAGCAATAGATAACGAAAACGTGGGTATGGCGGAATTTGAAAGATCCATGGCCAATATGGAGCAGTCCCTGCGCAGGACAATAAGGGATGTGGATGTCATGACAAGGTACGGAAACAGGCAGTTTCTGGTGATAATGCTCGGAACCGACAGTGACGGAGTGAGAACTGCGGTCAACAGGATCTTCAGGGATTATTACAAGATGCCCGGGGCAGGTATCCTGATCCCGTCCTATTCCTTTGCGGATATAGATGATCTGTGATGGATGAGGCAGGGCTAAGGGAGATGATCCGGGGCCGGTTTAAAAGTCAGGGCTTTGGAAGGTTATGCGCCCTGGGGGAAGAGATTTCTTGTTTGACGGCTGATTGCGTGGTATTATGTTAATGTTTGGTCATTAACATGTTTTTTGTTTTGGAGCATATTTTATTGGCGGTGCGGTTTTTTGAAAGCCTTGCGGCCGGAGGCGATGAGGTGGCGGTATGTCAGAGGATAACAGGGTTTTTGAAGAGATTTATGCTAAATATTCCGCAAAGATATTAAGCTACATACGTTCAAAGATAAACAGTAAGGAGGATGCGGAGGATCTGCAGGCCCTGGTGTTTACCAAGGCCCTGGAAAAATTCGAGATCTTTGATCCTGCGAAGTCTGCCGTATCCACCTGGCTGTATACCATAGCAAATAATACGGTGATAGATTATTTCAGGACGAGACATGTTTCCGAAGAACTTGATGAGAATTCGGAGATTGAGTTTGAGAATGCGGGTTTTGATGATATCCTCAATGAAGAAACTCTTAATGAGCTTGCGGATGCACTTGAAAAACTGGACGAAGAGCTGCGCGATCTCATCATACTCAGGTATTATCATGACCTTACCTTAAAGGAGATATCCGAGAAAATGGACATTTCCTACGGAAAGTGCAAGCTGATGCATAACAGCGCGCTGATGGAACTTAAGAGCCTTATGAAGGGACTTGTATGATTTTTTGTCCCGCCCGGGTTTTCTTTCGTATATATATACAGAAAGACAGGAGGAAAAATCCATGGAGGAGAAATTGTCAAAGCTTTTTGACTATCAGAGGATAGCTGGAAATTCAAGAATACAGGCAATGACGGATGCGGTTTCACAGAAATATCTTAAGGGCGGATCCATAACAGCCCTGTCCGATGACGATATGGGACTTGTCAATGCGGCAGGTGTACCGGAGATCATGGGTTACAGGGATGATTCGGATGAGGACTGATTGAAGTAAGGAGAAGATGTAATTCCATGCCGTACGATAAAGTGGTAGTAGAGAAAAAACTGTTGAGATGGGATCATTACATCAAGAATTTTGCTCTTCCGGACTGGGCGCAGATCCCCGATATGGGACTCTATATGGAGCAGGTCATAACCTACCTTACCCAGAAGCTCAATTATCTTCCGCCAAGCATCAGCAAGGAGGAATCGCTGATAACGGCGGCAACGATAAACAATTATGTCCGTACGAAGGTAATGCCCGAGCCGGTAAAGAAACGCTATTACAGACTGCATCTTGCATATCTGCTGATGATCTGTACCCTGAAGCAGTCCCTGAGCATAGCCATGATAAAGGGGCTTCTGCCCGAAGAAGAATCCGAGGAGGAGGTACGGTCGAGATATACGGCCTTTGTCGAGAGGCATAATATCGCCGTGGAATACTTCGGGGATCAGATGAAGCTCATAGCGGGGCCCCTTCTGGATCCGCAGACGGATTCAAAGATAGGAGCCAATACCCCGGAGGATCTCATCTGGTCGTCGGTGATAGTTGCGGGTTTTTCAAAGGTTCTGTCCCAGAAGCTTCTGGCCCTCAAGGATAAGGATGTGTCAAATGCCGGGGCCCTTGACTTTTCGGAGCCCGTGATCGGAAAACACTGAACATCAAATCCTAAACATCAAATTTAATATCGTTTCCGCGTCCCGATTCTATTCGTTTCACATAGACATCGGGATTTTTTTTCATCTCTGCCATGGTCATGAAGGCATTCATTACCATGGTTTCTTTATTGCAGCTTACGGGGTTTTTGCCGATCTCCCGGATGAGATTATACTTGTCCATCTGCCATACGTAGAGATCCGACAGGGAATACCCGCTGATCTTCATTTCGTCTAAGAAGGTGTGGTTGCACAGATAATAGACGAACTCGTCGTAAAGAGCCTTATCAAGGCTTAACTCGCCCCACAGTCTGTCCGACCATTCCACGCTCATTCCCGCATATTCGCAGATGCTTGCAAAGCCTTCGTATACCTTGAGTCTTGATGTGGCTATGATGATACTCATTCTGATATCCTTTCTGTCAGGGTGTGATTAACAGGTCGT
>JAIKZD010000026.1 GCA_024682555.1 Lachnospiraceae bacterium
CCAATGCTTCATCAATCACTGCTGCCATCTTTTTTTACCAGTCCGTTCAAAGTCTTTGAATATGCCGATAATCCTATTTTATCGACTGCCTGTGCGATAACCACTGCGTCAACCTTTATATCCGATATCATGGAAGTAAAATCATCAGTTTTACATTCTCCCACATCTATCAGGATCACCTTTTCATAATGCTCTGTAAAATAAGGTGCCATCATCTTCGACTCTCCGTCTCCGACTATAAGCAAAATCCCTGAGCCATTTCCTTCAAGTACTGCATAGTCGATCCCGTCTCCGACTATTCCCTGAGATAACAGGGAAATGACCGGCCCCTTTAATTCTTTTTCCGCTTTCTTATCATAATACGTTTCATAATCCTTAAAACCACGGGAAACTCTGTAAACAAACGGGTCTCTCGGGATAACATCCACTACTTCCTCCATCTCGGGCGTGAAATCCTTCGCAGCACGGCAGTCATTTTTAAGCCCGCCGGAAAAATCATTGCTCTGAAAATAAATAAATTGCTCTAAGCCAAGGCTTTCGCCTCCGAGAAGAGACATAACCTCCCTGTAGCCGTAATATGCACCGTTCATGGTCCATCCGTCTTTTGTCCTGAAGTAAGTAAATTCCGATGATTGTTCCAGCTTTTTGGATGGATCGGCTATACGGATGTTTTTATTATCATTATGGCTTCGCAGATTCTTTATGAAACCATCATATATATCGCGGCTGCCAAAGGATCTTTCCTCTGTCATGATCCTTTTCGGTACCGGAAGCACTACCACGGGTTTCTCCGGAAACATTTCGGAAAGAGCCTGTGCTCTTGATAAGGCTCCCTGCGCACTCTCTTCCGATATGGATAATTTCTTCAGGATACGGTCGCTGTAGATAACATAATTACCCGGCTCATACAGAACCTTTTTTGAAAGGACCTCATTTCCCAAAAGCCCATACTGATTAAATTCCTTACGGATGGCTTCCTTTTCTTCTGTCTGCTTTCTTTTGGCTTCGCCGCTCATCATGCGGTTTACATAAAAAGACACCAGCCCCAGAAGAAAGATCCCCACCACAAAGGCAATAACTATCATTATATTTTTGATCACACTGTTTTCACTACTCATTTTCCGATATCTCTTCTTTATCGATCGGTGTCATGCCACCACCGGCTTCGCCTTCTGTTTCGGAGCGCTCCGCCGCGGCTTCCGGTCTTATCTCAAGGACCGCGTCCTTTAAAATGTCTTTGATCTCGGCAATTCCCGGTTCGTTCTCCACTGCGGCGGGAACCGAGATGTACTCAAGGCTCTCGCATCCGAGAAAGGCGCTGATCCCGACCCTTGTGACATTATCCGGAAGTGTTATCCTCTTTAAGCTCTTACAATCCTTGAAGGCATGGTCCTTAATGGCTGAAAGGCTAAGGCCCCGGCCGAAGGAAACCTCCTCTAACGCACTCATTCCGGCACATCCGGCCGCCCCGATCTCTTCTAAGGTATCGGGAAAGGCCAGCTTGTGAATCTTTTCGCAATTCTCGAGGGCTGAAACGCCTATGCGCTTAACATTTGTTATTATCAGCGAATCCATATCCTCCAGGCTGCGACAGTCTGCAAAGGCAAAGCTGTCAATGATCTCTAACGAGCTCGGAAGGCTTATTCTTTTTAAGTTCTTACAACTGAAAAACATGCTTCTTCCGATATCCCTTGCGCCATCGGGCAATACAACCGATCTTACGGCTCCGTTTTTTCTAAAGGCCGACTTGTCTATCTTTTCATATTCTTTAAGACTGTCGAACGCTACATCCTGTACCTTATCCCTGTACTCGATAAGTGTTGGCTCATTTTCATTTCTTTTGTCATATTCGGAGTATAGGGGGCATACGACCCCGCCGGTCTCACTGCTCACATATCCGTATATTACCGTGTTTTCCTTTATGGTAAGCTTTCCTCTTGAGATCACGGAAACAATGCTGTCCTCCCGTCCTATGAGAACATCATTTTCTATTTCGATACATTCCTGTGAGAATACATTGCCGGCAATAAAGGCGCCCCTCTCTATAACTATGTTCCCTTCTGCGAAAACATTACCCAGCACTCCCGAATCCGAGCCGATGCATACGTTCTTGTTCGTGTGGATATCTCCCTGCAATATGGCGCCTTCCACTATCATGGTATCGCCTTCGGAGACAATGGAATAGGGTGCCAGACGATCCTCGGTCATCTTCTCCCCCGTAACATAGGTTATATCCTGTTTTTCTTTCATGATGGGCAAAAGGAAGGCCTTTGGGTCCCTTCCCTTCATGGGATCGATAAAGGCTCCCGGATACTGCCCGAAATATATAACCGGGGCATAGGCCCTCATAAATCTGGTGTTTTTTCCTATGCTCAGGATTCCGCCCGAGGTTGCGCTGACTCCCAGATCGCAATCATCGTAGACCGCCAGGGACTCGTTGGCATCCACCCATCTTCCCACGGTGATGCCGTTACCGATTACCATTTTCTTCGCTGCGTATGCGGCCCTTATGCTCGTACCCTTATTTGTAAAATACGCGTTCTCGGCTACGTATATCTCCTTCTGGTATTCCTTGATGTTCCTCGGTGAATAGAAATCATCCTTATCTATTATCACCATTTCATTTACAGAACCCTTCTTGTAGCTTAGGTATGTGCGGTCAAGATAGATTTCTTTTCTTGAAAGAGTTATCTCATTGTCCTTAGCATCAGGCAGCGCCTTCTCGATCATACGGGCAAAGGAATGGGCAAAATACCTCTGATCCCTTACCTTATTCTGATCGATCCTCATGACCTCTCCCTTGGTGCTTAGGCGATAGACCCACGCAAAGACCACCGGAGCGGTTAACAATATGCAAAATACTATGATCAAAACAAGCATTACAATCATGACGTTGTTTCTTTCCCCTGTTCTTGTCCTGCAAATCTTGCGGTCTTTGCCCAGGTGATCTTTCTTTTGGTTATAAGATCCCAGATAGAATCAAAAAATCCCTGAGTAATGGCCCACATGTAAAAATAGAAGTTAAAGATCAACAACGGAAGCAGGAACACTTCCTTTTTGATCCCGTCTAACATAAGCGAAATGCCAATCTCGTAGAAGGGCGCAAAGTTACCGAAGGAACAGTACGATCCCATAACC
>JAIKZD010000083.1 GCA_024682555.1 Lachnospiraceae bacterium
TGAGCCGGAGGATTATGACGGCCTGATCGTCATGTCAACCTCATTAAATTCCGCGGAGACGGCAAATTCTCTGTGTAACAGGGCCAAAGAGAAGGGACTGCCCGTTGTGAGCATAGGCATGGAGATGGATGGGATCCATTCCGTATGCATTAGCAATGCCGAGGGGATGCGTGATCTTACCGAGCACCTTATCAGCAGGCATGGCGTGAGGAAAGCCTTCTTTATAGCCGGCACACCGGATCATGTGGACAGTGTGGCAAGGCTTTCAGTGACGAAAGAGACATTTCTCAAGCACGGCATACCCTTTGGTGAGGATGATTTTGATTATGGAAACTGGTCAAACGGGGCCACGGCAGAGATCGTAAAGAGAGTGATCGAAAACCGGGGACTTCCGGATGCTTTTATCTGTGTGAATGATATAACCGCACTTGCAGCCTGTACCATGTTGGAAGAGCTCGGCTACAATGTCCCGGAGGATGTTATCGTAACGGGATTTGATAATATCGGGGAGGGGAAGATCTTTTATCCCGCCCTTACTACCGTTGAGCAGAATTATAAAGAGATAGGCTACAAAGCCTGCGATATCATCTTCAATGAGCTCAAAAAGAGATCGGACGGTAAAACTGTCATACGGGACACGGTCAATTCCCGCATGGTATGCGGAAACAGCTGCGGATGCGAAGGCGGCGATTTTGAGGAAATAAGGATCCAGTTCTGCAGACATACCTACAGAAAGAGTATTTTTGAAAAACTCCTTGAACAGAATGAGAGGGTGATGCGTCAGTGGATGGCAGACGTGCCGAATTACGGTGCCATCAAAGAGACCCTTCGCGGTCATTACGGCAGAAATCACCAGTTTGAGGGCGAGGGGTTTTATATCGTAGTCAATGACGAATATTTTCGCGATGTTCTGTCAAGCGAAGAGGAACTGTTAAAAAAGGGTATCGGAAACAACATGGAGGCTCTGGTTTCCCTGGTAAACGGCAGGATAGTAAATGACCTTTATGTCGATGAAAAAACCATTATCCCGGGCTATCGCAAAAAAGACGGAGAACAGCATATATACTTCTTCATGCCGATGCATTATTTTGAGTTTAATTACGGCTATGTGGTTGTGACCGATTTTCCGTACATCATAGATGAAAACCAGTCCTATCCCTATATGGAAAAGCTCCAGCAGACCATAAGGCTCATGCGTCTTAACTTAAGGCTCAAGGCCCTGTACGACAGAGATCAGATGACCGGGCTTTATAACCGGTTCGGCTATGAAAACATTGCCCTTCCGATGTATGAAAAGAGCCTGAATGACAGGACAAAGGTCACGGTGATGTTCGTTGATATCAACTATATGAAGAATATCAATGATGAGTACGGACATCTGCATGGGGATAATGCGATAAAGACGGTGGTTTCGGCCATAACGGAAAACATTTCCAAAGACTCGATAGCCGTAAGGTTCGGCGGAGACGAATTTCTGATCATAGCTCCGGACAGCAGCAAAGAAGGTGCGGAAAAGATCAGGGATTCCATCCTTTTGCATCTGAACGGACTGAATGAAAAGAAAAATGTGCCTTATGACATTTCCGTCAGTATAGGATATGTGGTTACCGATCCCGAAAACCGTCCGGATGCGGACCTTCAGGATTATATCCGGGAAGCGGACCGGCAGATGTATGAGATAAAAAAGGAAATGCATAAGAAAAACGACCGAAGAAAGGCTTAACAGTAGGATGTCAAATACCGGAGGATTGAGGATAGTGCTTGCCTCGGCGTCTCCGAGACGTAAAGAGATAATGGAAAAGATGGGGCTTGAGTTCGATATTTTTCCCTCTGAGGTTTCCGAGGAAATGAAAGGCGAAAGTCCGGACGAGATATGCAGATCCCTGTCGGGGCAGAAAGCCATGGATGTGGCGGAAAGGATCACGGCTTATAATGAGACCCATCCAGATATCACCACCCCGGGGGATATTCTTGTCATAGGGGCAGACACCATAGTGGTTCTGAGAACTCCGGACGGTTTTAAAGTTCTCGGAAAGCCGGCGGATGAGGATGATGCCTTTAGGATGTTAAGGCTTTTACAGGACAATACCCATACCGTATACACGGGGGTCACCTTTGTGTTCATCAGGGAGGACGGAAGAACGGGAGAGTATTCTTTTTCCGAGGCAACGGATGTGACCTTTTATCCCGTGAGTGATGAGGAGATCCGCAAATACATCAACACCGGCGAGCCCATGGACAAGGCGGGGGCTTACGGGATACAGGGGGCATTTTTAAAGCATATCAGGGGCATAAACGGCGATTTCTACAACGTAATGGGACTGCCTGCCTCAAGAATGTATAAGGAGCTTAAGGAACTTCTTTCCTGAGGCTTCTTTTTTTTCGTTTGAAGGGTAATTAATGGGACACATACTGTGATACCTTATGTCTGTAAGATAAATCAAGGAAAGGTCTTCGGACAGGAGGTAAGAGTATGAACGCGAATTTATGGGTTTACTGGGCAAAGAGATTACATATCGTTGACGGAAACAACAGGGACTGGTACGGATACTGCGACGATATCAATAACGAGTGCGATCTGAACGGGGATTCAATTATTCTTGAGACCAGGAACGGATACGTTGAACTGTTCAGAAACAACATACGCCTGATCGAGGCCTGCTAAGGGCCCCGGGCAGGCTGCAGATACGGATAAGGGAATGTCTGCGGGACAGGGGCAGGATGGAAGGACCTTAGGGCGCTTGAATGAAACGGGACAGGGAAGGTTCATCCGGGTAACGGCACCACGGGAGAGAGAATTGAACGGATCAGATTTTTTGGGTGAGACCTGTCAGAGATTTCATCTTAATACCGGAAACATATTTATGGATGCAGGGATCAAAACGCTGCTTCTGTTTCTTATACTGCTTGTCACCGGATTTGTCATAAGATTTGTCAGTCAGATGATCACTCTCGTCATTGCGATATTTGTCGGGGAGCGGGCATCACTTTTATTCTGCAATTACATTACCTGGCCGGGGACGGTCCATCATGAATTCAGTCATGCGCTGGCAGCTGTTCTGACAGGTGCAAAGGTGACGAGGATATCCCTTGTCCGTCACGGAGATAAGCTTGGGGAAGTTAATTTCATCGCCAGAGGCGGCAGGTTACTTATCGGGTTCCAGATGGCCATTATCTCCATTGCACCCATAGTATGCGGAGTGATAACCGAAGCCCTTTTATATTCACATGTGCTTCCGGTCTGTGACAGCCGGTGGAAATATGCGCTGCTTCTTTACTTAATGATTTCCATACTGCTGCATATGACCTTAAGCGGACAGGATATGCAGAATCTGTCTAAAGGGATCGTTCCCACACTTCTTGTGTTTTATGTTTTTTTCCTTATCGCAGGCTTTTTTGATCTTTTCTGAGCGCAGGATTTATATATAGAAAACCGGATAGTATGATATAATCATTGTATGTGATACATAACCATAGCCTGATACTATCGGAGGAAGAAATCTATGAATGACAGCAGATCAAAAAAAGCATATGTAAACAAGACTGCCCTGATCCTGTTTACCGTTCTGACGGGGATCATAAGTGTTGCATACATAATACAGTTTCTTAAGGGTGAAGCGGATATGGGACTGTTTCTTCCCATAGAGATTTTTGACCTTATTCCGATGATCGCCTGCTGGATCGTATACAGGATTAATAAGGAGTCTGATCTTATAAAGCACATCATCGCAATCGGATACGGCGTATTCTATCTTGTACTTTGCATGATATCCACAAATACCATCCTGGTATTTGTATATGCGCTGCCTACGGTGATAATGGTCTCCATGTATGATGATTTTAAACTTTCGGTGATAAGCGGCATCGGAGTATCGATAATCGCTGTGATACATGCCGTTAAATTTGCGGCTTCGCGCAACTGGGAAGGCGGAGCAGTGGCTGATCTTGAGATCGAAGCACTCATAATGATCCTTTGCTCGATTTTTTCAATCGTAGTTAACAAAGTGATCACGGTGATCAACACCGAACGCATGAATGAAATAAACGAAGCAGGCAGTAAAACAAGTGCCATGCTCGAAGAGATAATGGAGGTTTCGGACGGTATCATTGATGATGTGGAAACGGTTTCCGATAAGATGACAAAGATCGCCGCATCAAGCCAGGAAACCCTCACCGCGATGCAGGAGATCCAGTCCGGTACCGGAAACACTGCAGATTCGGTGCAGAATCAGCTGTACAAGACAGAAGAGATCCAGTCACAGATCGAGCTTGTTACCAATGCGGCCGACAGTATCAGCGGAAACGTGACGTTGACCGTTGATGCCTGTCACGAAGGAAGGGACAATATCGGAAAGCTTATGGAGCAGGTTCAGCTGTCCGAACGTGCCGGCTCTGAGGTTATGAAAGAAGTAGACGAACTGAAGTCTGCCACTGCCCAGATGCAGTCTATCGTTGAGCTCATCCAGAATGTTGCTTCCCAGACAAGCCTTCTTTCCCTGAACGCTTCCATCGAGGCGGCGCGCGCGGGCGAAGCGGGGCGCGGCTTTGCGGTTGTTGCTACCGAGATCTCGAATCTTGCGGATCAGACCCAGAAGGCAACCGGGGATATAAGCAATCTTATCTCAAATATCTCCTCGGAGATGACGGGAGTTGTCAATTCCATCAATTCCCTTGTGGAGAGCAACAGACTGCAGAATGATTCGGCTCATATCACCGAAGGAAGTTTTGAGAAGATAGTGGAAAACATAAGATCCATCCGCGACAATTCCGGAACCCTTTCCAATGTTGTCAGCAATCTGGCAAATGCAAACCGTGATATAGTTGAAAGTGTACAGACCATTTCGGCTATCACCGAGGAGGTTTCGGCTCATTCAAGCAATACCTGCAACATCACCGAACAGAATGAGATGCTTGTCGGGGAAGTTCTTAAGGTTGTAAACGGAATGAACGAGAAGGCCGAAAAACTGAATGCTCTTAAATAACGGGATAGATCCGGTCAGCAGACCGCATTTCTTTTTTCGCCGTTAATGAAGGCTTTAAGGTTCAAAAAGGCTTCCTCGACACATCTTGTGCGGGCTTCAACGCTTGCCCAGGCAAGGTGAGGGGTTATGATGAGTTTGTTGCTGTCCTTTATGAGACTTAAGGGATTTTCATCGGTTATGGGTTCTTTTTCAAGAACGTCAAGTCCCGCACCTGCGATTTCGCCCTTTGTAAGGGCGTCATATAATGCTTTGGAATCAACAACGGGTCCTCTGGCCACATTTATGAGAATGGCAGAGGACTTCATTTTTGAAAGCGCTTCACTGTCTATGAAGTTTCTGCTCAGATCGCTTAAGGGGCAGTGAAGGGAGATAAAGTCGCTTTCCTTAAGCAGGGTATCCTTGTCGACGCGTTCATAGGGGAGATCATGGTTTCTTCCCGTAATGGAATGGGTTATGACCCTGCAGCCGAATGCCTCGGCGATCTTTGCCACCTTTGTTCCGATGTTTCCCATACCCACAACACCCCAGGTCTTTTTATCAAGCTCGTAAAAAGGAATGTCGAAATTGGAAAATCTGCTCTGGGCGGCATACTGTCCGGATTTTACATAATTGTCGTAATGTATCATCTTCTGGGAAAGCGTCAGCGCAAGAGTAAAGGTATGCTGAGCGACCATTGCGGTGGAATAATCCCTGACGTTAGTGACGCGGATATTGCGGCTTTTGCAGTATTCGAGGTCTATGTTGTCGTAACCCGTGGCAAATTCGCCTATATACCTGACTTTCTCAGCATTTTTGAGAGTCTCTTCATTGAGTCTTGATTTATTTGCAATAACAAAATCCACGTCCCGGATCCTTTCGATGATCTCATCGGCGGAGACGGTATTTTCATATGCGGTGACTTCACCAAGCTCCTCAAAGCAGGATACGGAGACATCCGTTCCAACACTGTTTCTTTCAAGTATCGAAATCTTCATGATCTTATCCTTTCACGGTCTTTGATTATTCATGGTTCTTGATTATTCTCCGGACTTAGATTATTCATTCCGCCGGCCCTGTCCGGAGACGGGCAGCCTCTTTCATTCCCTGCCATCATATATGCACACCGGAATATATGTCAATGCACTTTCCGAAGGATAATAAAATCATGGTAAATGAGTCTTATGTATGCTACAATAATTTAGTCGCAGGTTATACCGGAGGGAAGTCTGACAGGCAGATGTATCGGTTCTTCTGCCGGATGATCTGTAAAAAACATGGGAGGAAACAGAAAATGAAAAAAAGGATTATTTCAACATTGTTATGCGCAGTGCTTGCATCCATGGCTATAAGCGGATGTATGGCCGCTACGGCACCCGCACCCGCACCCGCTGATTCTGCAGCTGCAGAGACCGAGACGGCTTCGGATGCCGAGGCAGGCGAAGGCTTAAAGATTGCCATCGTAAGCTCACCTTCGGGCGTTGATGACGGTTCATTCAACCAGGAGAATTACGAAGGAGTTGTAGCATTCTGCGATGCTCATCCCGGCTCCACCGTTACACCCGTTCAGGAGACAACAGGTGATACCGCTGCCTGCATCAAGGCTGTTGAGGATATCGTTGCCGATTATGACGCAATAGTATGTGACGGCTTCCAGTTTGCAGCCATCACATCTGTAGCGGAAGACAATCCGGACAAGAAGTTCATCCTTGTTGATTCTTATCCGAGTGATGCAGACGGAAACGAGAAGGAAGTTGAAAACATCTATGCAATGCAGTTCAAAGAGCAGGAGAGCGGGTTCCTTGCAGGTCTTGCTGCAGCTCTTACTTCAGAGACAGGCAAGGTTGCTGTTGTAAACGGTATTGCTTATCCTTCAAACGTTAACTATCAGTATGGATTCATGTCAGGTGTCAACTATGCCAACAAGCATTATGATACAAACACCGAGATCGTTGAGCTTGCTTCCTATGCAGGAACCGATGTTACCGGTGCAAATGTAGGCGGAAACTATGTAGGTTCTTTCGCTGATCCCGCAAACGGCAAGGTTGTAGGCGATGCCCTTATCAAGGAAGGCTGTGATGTCATCTTTGTTGCGGCCGGTGCTTCAGGAAACGGAGTTTTCACGGCTGTTAAGGAAAGTTCCGAGAAGGATTTCGTAATCGGATGCGATACCGATCAGTATGATGACGGTGCAAACGGAAGCGAGAATGTTATCCTTACATCGGGCCTTAAGGTTATGGGCGTAAATGATGCACGTGTACTTGAGACGGTTCTTGACGGATCCTTCAAGGGAGGCAACTATCTCCTTGGTGCGGATACCGATTCCACAGGCTATGTAAGTGCTGAAGGAAGACATCAGTTAAGCGCCGATGCTGTTGAAAAGCTTGACAAGGCTTATGAGCTCATCAAGAACGGAACCATCGTTCCCGCAGCTAACTTTAACGGACTTACACCCGATGACTTCACGGGTATCGATGCAGAATAAATAAAAAACAGCGGCGGCAGCGGTCTTTTGGCGGCTGCCGTCTGCTATATTCTGTGATCTTTCAAAATAAAAACAGATCAGGAGCAGAAATGGAAAGTTCCGAATATATCGTTGAAATGAAGCATATCACCAAACGCTTCCCGGGAATAACCGCTAACGATGATGTATCCATCAGCATCAAAAAAGGCGAGATTTATGCACTTCTCGGTGAAAACGGCGCAGGCAAGTCTACCATCATGAGTGTTCTTTTCGGTATGTACGAACCTGACGAGGGTGAGATATTCATTCGCGGAGAAAAGGTTAACATAACTTCACCACGTCATGCCACACGTCTTGGAATAGGCATGGTTCATCAGCACTTCAAGCTGGTTTCAAATTACACCGTCGCTGAAAACATAATACTTGGGATCGAACCGCAGAATAAGCTCTGGGGGTTTATTCCGAGGGTCGATCTGAAAAAGGCGAATGCGGATATCGCAGCCCTGTCGGAAAAATTCGGCCTCAGGGTGGATCCGAAATCCGTTATCAGCAATCTTAATGTTTCCACTCAGCAGAGGGTGGAAATCCTTAAGATGCTTTACCGTGATGCGGAGATCCTTATTTTTGACGAACCCACGGCTGTCCTTACGCCTCAGGAGATAGAGTATCTTCTGGATATCATAAGGGGACTTCGGGACGGTGGAAAGACCATAATAATCATCACGCATAAGCTTGAAGAGATTAAGGCCATAGCCGACAGATGTGCCATTTTAAACAGAGGAAAGCTCATCGATGTCAAGGATGTTGCAGCCACATCGACTGCGGAAATGGCAAGGCTCATGGTGGGACGTGAGGTATCCTTTACCGTTGACAGGAAACCGGCCCAGCCCGGGGAGGTCGTTTTGGATGTTAAGAATCTTACCGTAAATAACGAGCTTGGCATCGAGGCCGTAAAGGATGTTTCCTTCAGCATCCGTTCCGGTGAGATCTTTGCCCTGGCGGGGGTATCGGGAAACGGGCAGAATGAGCTTGCCGATGCCATAGCAGGGCTCATACATGCAAAGAGCGGAAAGATTTTCTTAAACGGAAAGGACATAACCGATGCTCCCATACGTGACAGGATCAAGGGAGGCATCACATATATTCCCGAGGACAGGCAGAATGTCGGTCTGATAATGGGATACGACCTGAAGGATAACCTTGCACTCAAAGTATATTATTCGGCGCTTTTCTCAAACAATGCCGTGCTTAACAAAAAACAGTTTGAGGCTCACGGAAACAATCTCATTGATAATTATGATATAAGGACCAGCAAGGGTAACGAAACGATAGTAAGTTCCATGTCCGGAGGAAACCAGCAGAAGGCGATCATAGCAAGAGAGATCGATCTGGGCGGGGAACTGGTAATATTCATGCAGCCCACACGAGGCCTTGATGTGGGTGCGATCTCAAATATCCACAAACAGATCGTGGAGGAAAGGGACAGAGGAGCGGCAGTGCTTCTCATATCTCTGGAGCTTGACGAGGTAATGAATCTTGCCGATACCATAGGCGTTATTTTTGACGGAAGGATCAACAAGATCTCGGATGCATCGCTTCTTACCGTAAATGAAGTAGGTGAGTTCATGATGGGAGTCACCGGGGAGGTTGAGAGATGAAAAAAATTCTTGTAAAACTTCTTGGCGGTGAAAAAAATCAGATGTTAAAGATATCGGTATTTGCCATAATCATAAGTCTTATTGCCTGTGCCGTTATATTAGCCTTATTAGGCAACAATCCGGCTGCCGCCTATATAAATCTGCTGCAGGGCTCCGGACTTTTCCCCAAGAAGGCCTATGCCGGACGTCAGAGCATGTTCACGGATTTCATGAGTTTTCTTGATGCCATGACACCCATGATATTTGCCGCGCTTTCCGTTGCCGTTGCCTTAAAGGGCGGACTCTTTAACATAGGTGTGTCCGGAATGATGATGGCATCCGGTTTTGCGGCAACGGTCATGGTCGGTTACTCTTCAATGAATGCGGCTTTGGCAAAACCTCTTGTGATCCTGATCGGTATCATCACCGGCGGTATGGTAGGTGCTGTGATAGGGTGGTTAAAATATAAGTTCAACATAAACGAGGTAGTTTCCTCCATAATGCTGAATTACATTCTGATGTATGTGATCACCTTTTTCATAAATACAAAATTTGTTAATCCTGTTTCGAGACAGAGCAATCCCATAAATACAGCTGCGAGGCTAACCCTGACGGAAGTAAACGCTTTTTCCCTGAAATTCAACGTTGCTCTGGCTTTCCCAATAGCGATACTGATGGGGATCCTTATACGTTTCCTGATGGAACGGACCACCATCGGCTATGAGATAAAGGCGGTGGGCTTAAGCCGCAAAGCGGCAAATTATGCGGGTATCAGCATACAGAAGAATATCATGCTGACAATGCTTATCTCGGGCGGTCTTGCCGGTCTTGCCGGTGTCACCTATTTTTGCGGATATTACGGATCCATACAGCCGGGAGTTGTTCCGAGTATGGGATTTAATGCCATCGCGGTTGCACTGCTTGGAAACAGCGATCCGGTAGGTTGCATTTTTGCTTCCTTCCTGATCACCGTGATCTCAAAGGGCTCGATCTATATGAGTTCCCAGCAGGGAGTCGATATTGAGATAGCCGATCTCATAACCGCAGTAATACTGATATTTGCGGCATGCTCCGAGTTTATCAGGATGTATGTATCAAGAGCCGCAAAAGATCAGGAGACGTCGGACAGAGAGAGTAAATAAAACAGAACAGGTATTATCGGAGGCATCGGTATGTTGGATACAATAATAATAGACGGACTTGCTTTTGCGGTTCCAATGTTTGTTATGGCCATAGGCGGTATCTTCTCGGAAAAGAGCGGAATCACAAATCTGGCAATTGAAGGACTGCAGGGCTTTGGCGCTTTCACCGGAGCATTCATTGCTGTGGTGCTTGCCACGCTTTTAGGACCTACATCTTCCGTTCCTTTTTATGTCTCATTTCTGGTGGCTTTTTTGGGCGGCATGCTGTATTCCCTCGTGCATGTGCTTCTATGCATCAGATTCAGGGCCAATCAGGTCATAAGCGGTGTAGTTGTAAATATCCTGGCGATGGCACTTACCAGCTTTTTCACGAGGAGCCTTAACATGGCTTTCTTCGGCCAGAAATCAAACAAGTTTGTGTTGGGTACGAGCGTAAGATTTACCGTGCCCGTTATTTCGAACATTCCGGTGATAGGTGCTCTTTTTAAGAGGGTGTATCCTTTCGAGATCATGATCGCCGTCATCGCCGTTATCATGTGGTATGTGATGTATAAGACACCTTACGGCATGCATCTTCGGGCCTGCGGGGACAATCCGCATGCGGCGGATGCAGCGGGAATAGATGTCAACAGGGTCAGAACGATAGCTGTGGTTCTGTCGGGCGGACTCTCGGCCGTAGGCGGAATGAGTTTTGCGTATTCGATATCGGCTAATTTTTCACCTGATATCTATCTTGGATTCGGATATCTCGCAATAGCGGCCCTTATCTTCGGAAACTGGTCCATAATGCCGACTCTCGGCGCCTGCCTTCTGTTCGGGTTTGCAAGGAGTGCCGGACAGGCGATAATACAGCGGATGGGGATGCCGTCATCCTACAATGATCTTGTGAGGATACTTCCGTATGTTATTACGCTTCTTCTGCTTGTATTCTTCGGCAGGAACAACAGAAGTCCCAGAGCTCTCGGTGAGATATACGATAAGGGCAAGAGATAAGTTCTGTGCTGAGACAGGATTAAGCGCAGAGATAAGTTACGGCAATAGTATGGTTATTGATTCGGGTACGGAGATTTAGGAGGGAAGGATATGGTACGTCCGGTGGCAATTGTTTCAGGAGAATCAAACAGATACAGGCAGGGATGCATGGAATGCATGAAGCAGGTCGGTATGACTTTTGCACTTTGCGGTTATGAGGTTGCCGATATAGCAAGCGTTGCTTCCTTCGTAAATACCTATATCATCCTTCTGCCTTCCGGTTTTGACATACAGTTTCAGCAGATATGTCATTACCTGAGGGATCTTTGTCTTGAAGAAGAGAAAAATCTTTATCTGTACGGCAATGAGGAAATGGTCAGGACCGTAAGAAAAATAATCCCCAAACTTTTCATATCGGGGGTCTATTATAATACGATGGTTCCGATCGGGGATTTTGTCAATTCCCTCAAAGAGGAACTGCTGGTCGTTTCACAATCCCAGTCCAAGCCGACAATGGTCATGATCGATGATGACAAGATCTATTTCAAACAGCTCTCTTCAATGCTGCAGAACAGCTTCAACGTAACCGTGACCACGCCCTGTCTGGAGGACGTGGTCAGGTATCTTAATAATGCGGATATCCTTTTGATGAATGTCAAAATGAAGCTCCCTCTTATGGATGTAGGTATCCTGTTAGATACGATCGAACGAAGAGTTAAGAGTGACAAACTGAAGCTCATGTATTTTACTGATACAAAAGAAGAGCAGAAATATTTAAACAGCATTCAGCTCATCCCGCTTATCTGTTTCTCGAAAGAGATCCCAATGGAAAAGATCGCGTATTATCTGAAAAAACGTTATGCGGATTACAATATATGGGTAACGTAAATCTCAGCTTTTGTCAGGTTTGCGTGTATTTTCAGCCTGATCGGTCGTTGCAAGTCTCTTTACTTTTTCAAGGGCGGACACTACCGGAGGCAGTGATATCAGGATGAGGGTCATGACGGCTTCAAGGCCTATATAGGATCCGTTATACACAAGCGAATAGATCAGGGGATTCGGGAAATTATCGGGTGCATATATCCCGAAGAAGATCACTCCTGAAAGGGTTGAAAAGAACAGTCTTAAAAGAACGGCAAGGATATAACCGGGGACAAGACCGGATATGGTATGGGTGCTGTTCTTTTTTTCATTTACAAATAGTATCTTTTTTCCGCAGAAAAGACCGGATATTCCCAAGGATCCAAAGGCCAGGATATAGTCGGTGAGAAGCTGGGGAAGACTTATGATATACGGATCCTGTATAAGCTGCAGTATTCCGTATGCCACAGCCGTCGTGATACCTGCGGACAGTCCGTACCAGTATCCCACAAGGACAATGAACAGCATGGACCAGAGCGTGACGGCGCCGCCCATGGGCATATGAATGACCTTGATAAAAGAGGTGACCACCGCAAGCGCCATGGCGATGGCGGAGAAGGCCAGCTGTTTTGTGCTCATGCGGCGTCTGTTTTTCTGTAAAGCGGAAGCTAAGATGATAAGAGCCACCATAACGATAACAAGTACCGCATAGCCGGCTGCGGTAAGATCATAGGCTCCGTCCTCGTTAAGAGTTGCAAAGAATGACATAAAAAAACCTCCCTTTGATGATAAAAAGCAGGGAGACCGGAAATTGAAACAGCTTCCTTACGTCGGTACTGACCGAATCAAGTGATAAGGGTTGGCATGAACTGCCTCTCAGCTTTCGCACCCCCAGCTTTTTGTTTTCCGGATTATTATAGCGCTTTTTTTTCTCCTGTCAACCGGGCCCGGCGCCTCAACTTGAATTGTCGGGGCTTTTTTATTATTCTATATGTTGTGAAGGTATGAGAAAATGATCCCGGCGATATGAAAATGACGGGATGACCGGTTTATCGGGCGATAAAGGGAGTGAGGATATGGCAGATATAGGAAGAAGTGTGGAAGGGTATCTTTTTCTGTCGGAAGAGGATGCCGCCCTTGCAAGGGAAGAGGTGGATCGGATCAATTACATCTCATCCAGGATGAGTGCGAACAATCCGAACGCGATCCTTGCTGTATATGACAGAATGGTGCAGAACCGGACTTTTGTTACCCCTGTGGGACAGGAGTATCTCGGAACGCTCAGGGATTATCTGTATAAATCTCCTCAGATAGATGATTCTCTGATAAAAGATGTGCCTGTGGTCGTGTCTTATACAGAGGCTCTCAAGAGTGAAAAAGAAAAGGAAAAGGAAAAAAAGGCCGAGAGAAGGAAGGTAAAGACCTTCAAGAGGGAATACCAGGTGGCGCTTGGAGTCATAGGGGCCCTGATCTTTGTGATAATATCAATGTTTACCATAGCTTTGAGATCCGATAATCCCAACATAATCAATTATGAAAATGCCATAGTGGATAAATATGCTGGCTGGGAGCAGGAGCTTACCGAGAGAGAGTCAAAGATCCGTGAAAAGGAGGAGGAGCTTGGCATCGATCCTTTGACGGATAAGGAAGATACTTCAAAACCGGGCACACAACCCGAAATTGACATAGAAACAGGAGCCGGAGACTGATGATGGATACCATAAAGATTCTTGTCGTTGATGACGAGAGCAGGATGAGAAAACTGGTTAAGGACTTTCTTGTAAAGGAGGGCTATACCGTACTGGAAGCAGGCGACGGGGAGGAAGCTCTTGAGATTTTTTACGAGGATAAGGACATTTCACTGATCATACTTGATGTCATGATGCCAAAGCTTGACGGATGGAGTGTAGTCAGGGATGTAAGGCTGAATTCAAGGATCCCCATTATCATGCTGACCGCAAAAGGTGATGAAAGGGATGAGCTGCAGGGGTTTGAATACGGAGTCGATGAATACATATCCAAGCCTTTTTCCCCGAAGATACTGGTGGCAAGAGTTAATGCCATATTAAGGCGGAGTAATGTGATAGAACCGGAAGTGAAGCTTTCCTCGGGCGGGATAGAGATCGACAAGGCGGCCCATACGGTTGTCATAGACGGAAACCAGATAGATCTAAGCTTCAAGGAATTCGAGCTGCTGACCTATTTTATGGAGAATAAGAACATCGCGCTTTCCCGGGACAAGATCTTAAACAACGTATGGAATTACGATTATTTCGGGGATGCAAGGACCATCGACACCCACGTGAAAAAGCTTCGCAGCAAAATGGGTGAAAAAGGCGACCTGATAAAGACCATACGCGGGATGGGGTACAAATTCGAAGGATAAGGAGGAAAAAATGGATTACACAGAACCTATAAAGAAAACCAATTATAATCCAATGGATGTTTTTACGGACCGCGAAGGGATCTGCGGACAGGACGGCTCATTTATGTCCAAATATAACGACCATCGCGAAAAACAGCATGTCATCATATATATACACGGAATGGCGGGTGTCGGTAAGACTACGTTGATAGAAAAGTTAATGCTTGAGCTTATTGAGAAGAAGAACCCGAACATTATCTATTATAAGCTGAATAAGGACAGAATAATCAATCCGGATAAAGAAAAGGAAAACCTGCTGATGGACCTGGCCTGCCATATCTTAAGCAGAAAACCCAGACAGAATATGGACAGATTTCTTTGTGCATACGGATTATTACATAATTCCAACGACCCTGCCGGGGCTGTCATGGAAGCCATGGAGAAAATAAAAACACGGGGAGACAGTATCTTCAGCCTCGGAACGGCGATAGTTTCCGATCTCCTGAAAAGGGGAGGGAATACTTTTTCGGTGATGGCAGGAATTATTAAGAGGATTGTTAACTCCGTCAAATGGAAAAAAATAAAAAAAGAATTTGACGGATTAAATGAAGATAAGATAAAGGACAGACTGGAGCTGTATTTTTACGAAGATACCAAGGATTATTTTGCGGAGCTTAAACTTCCTTATGTGATCTTTCTCGATGATTTCGAAAGATATATACGGCCGGGCGGTGAAATAGGCGAAGAGTCAAAGAAAAACTGGCTTATGAATTTTATGCATGCGCTTCCGAATGTCATCTGGACCGTGGCTGGAAGAGATCCCATTGAGTGGGATAAAATATATAATAGAGATGACCGGCGTTTGCCCTTCGAGATAGATCTGAAGGAGTTTGATAAAAAGGATCTGGTCAGGGAATTTTTTGATAAGTATTCGGATAAATACGAAGCACCAAGGCTTGCTTCGGAAATGATCGATCATATCTGGAAGCTTACCAACGGGTTCCCGCTTTATCTCGGGCTGTGTCTTGATAATTATGATATGTCGGAAGATAAAGAACACATGACTCAGGAGGACTTCGGAAAAGATCTTCAGGAGCTTCTTGAGCGTTTTTACAATAACTATTCCAAACAGCAGCAGAATGCGATGCTGATATTATGCTGCCTGCCGGACAACTGGTCGGAGAAGCTTGCCTTCAGGTTATATGACAGGATAGAGAACAGGGAGCGTTATGGATTGCATCTTGACCAGGGTCTCCTGGACGAGTTGACCAATACGTCTGCTTTTACCTGTGAACAGGGTGTATACCGCATCCATGAAGTGGTACGTAAGTCCGTTATTAAAACCGCAAAAGGATTCAATGATAAAGAAAGGCTTATGCTCATTCTGAATGCACAGGACTCCTATGCCCGGGAATATGAACAGAATGATTTCCGGGAGAATGCATTGGTATACAGGGAAAATATCTGTTTTTGCCTGGATGAATGGTCAAAGACTCATGAAGGTGCGGACGAGGAGATCGCAGAAGCACATCTTAACTGCGGATACGATTATCTGTACAGTTCCCGGCTTGTTAAAATGAATCCCGAAGCGGGGGTTAAGCATATTAAGAAAACGATTGAAATATATGAACGGCTGTACGGTGAGGATGACTGGTCGGTACTATGGGCAAAAAAGACTCTTGTGAATGCTCTGGTAAACTGCCGCACAGAGAGCAGAGACAGGCTGGATGATGAGATAGAAAGACTTGTGCTTTGGTGCTATGAAACGGTAAGAGATAAACATGCGGATGAATGGGAGGAATCCATAACATTTCTTTATTACATCTGGAATGCCTGGGCTGAGCAGGACGGTGAACCTGTTGCTTATCTTGAAAAGCTTATCGCAGAGCATGAAGATGAGATGGATGAGGGGACGGCGGATATTGCAAAAAAAGTCAGGGAGTGGCGTAAGTATATCGATATATCGGATGAAATCTTTAATGACCCGGAATATGTGGAAAGTCTAAACAATATGGATGATATGTATGCAGATGAGGAGGAAGAGATCGAAAGCGGCTATAACTGGTTTATGGATCTTTCAGAGCGAGAGAACGGCGAATACAGCACGGAAGAGCTCAAAAGGATGGAAACACTGATCTCGGTTTTCGGACATTTTTACCGCCTTGATAGAACTGCGGAGGTATCGGAAAAGCTGTATCAGATACTTAAAGAACAAAACGGCGGAAAGGACAGTAAGGATACTGTAAGGGTATTGTCAGATACCGCATCCTGGTTTTCCGATCCCGTCGCCGGAGATTATGATACATACATTGAATATAAAGAACGGATATGGGATATCCTCGGATCGGGTGAAAAATGGACCGAAGAATGTGCGCCGGGCAGAGCGCTTCTCGATCTTTGCGAAGCTCTTGAAAACATGAAGAGGATAGAAGACGCTCTTGAGTATTACAGAGAGTTATCCGAAGAGTATGACATCTATGGCCGCGATATTGAAATGAGCAAAGAAGAAGTAGACGAGAAGATCGACATTCTGGAAAATCTGGTGAATTAAAGACCGGGGGACGCATCTTTTGTCCTGTAAGGAGGGTATATATGCGAAACAGACCGTATATAATCATTTTAGCCGTTTGGCTGGCCGTCATGACTTCGGGATGCTATTATTATGTGCCCGTTGCGGAACAGACGATCAATACGGAGAACAGTGTTGATTATTCCCGGGAAGAGAACTGGGCTTATTATGGCATAGGTGAGGACAAGGCTGCCGATCTCTTTCTGATATGTCCTACGGTTGATATGAACGATGAGTTTAATATGGCCATGGACGATGAACTGACAAAAGCGGATTTTCTCGGCGCTCTTAATATGGAACGGGGAATCTATGAGCAGGGGACGAGGATGTTTGCTCCTTACTACAGACAGGGTGCCATGAAGATATATTCGATCTCCGCTGAGGAGAGGGAACCTTATCTTGAAAGAGCATATGCTGATATTTCGGATGCTTTTGCATATTATCTGGAAAAAGAGAATGATGGTCGTCCGATCATCCTTGCAGGCTTTTCGCAGGGTGCGGATATGTGCTACCGGCTGTTAAAGGAATATTTTGCGGATGAGGATATGCAGAACAGGCTTATAGCGGTATATGCCATCGGATGGCCATGTACGCAGGAAATGGTCAGGGAGAATCCTCAGATAAAACCCGCAGCCTCAGCTGATGATACAGGTGTTGTGATAAGCTTTGATTGTGAAGCGGAGGGTATTACGGACACATTTATAGTTCCGGCAGGAACAAAGGCATATACAATAAATCCTCTTAACTGGAAGACTGATGGGACGATCGCCGAAAAGACCGGGAATCTCGGGGCCTGTTTCACAGATTATGAAGCGAATATACTGAAGGAAGAAAAGGAATTCTGCGGATGTTATATCGATGAGGATCGGGGGATCGTAAGAGTACCCGGTGTCGACGCCGTGGATTATCCGGCATATGTACCGGGCCTTCCCGAGGGTGCGTATCATATCTATGATTACCAGTTTTTCTATAGAAATCTTGAAGAGAATGTGAAAACAAGGATAGACAGTTATTTTGATAAATAAAGGGGCCGCAGGACAGAACCGTCCCCCTGTCCGGAGGTGATATATGAAAAGCGAACTTGTAGGTTTTTTGGATGAAAAAATGGAATATTGCCGTGACCTGGTAAATGGTCATATCACGGGCGGTGTTATGGATCAGGAACTTATTGATGCCATTGGATGCCTTGATTACAGAGCTGCAGCAGGGCATAGATTTAACTACTCGGATGAACTTGTTGATGCGGTTTATTTTCTTAAGTACGGATATGCGTATGCGTATGAGTATCATGTGATGTATGATGTTCTGCTCCGGGATTACCGGGCTACACAGGGGAATATATTCGGCGTGACATGCCTTGGCTGCGGAAGCCTTATCGATGCATGGTCTTTAGCCTACTCAAAGGCAAGACTTGCAGAGGATGAAGGCAGGAATGATGTTAATGATCTTGAACTTCGGTATATAGGGAATGACATGGAGGAATGGGCGGTCAGGTTTGTATCTGCTGCGGGAAATGTAATGGAGCAGGCATATCAGGCCTGTGACAATCCCAGATATCCGGGCGGTGCAAAGAATCTCTCCAGGGATATATTAAGCTTCCTTGATCAGGAATCCTGGTATGCAAGCTACGATACCATTGTATTTTCAAAAATATTGAATGAGATAGATGATCCAACTGACCCCACAGATCCCGAACTTAACAGACTTGTGGATCTGATAAGGGATAAGGCATCGATGGGTTTGTTTAAAAGAGATGAATACTATATCTGCATCTCTCATTCATACACCAGTTATAGAACAAATCCCCGAATGAAGACCATAGCCGGAGAGATAGCAGATGCAATAAACGCAAACGGGGAATTTGATGTGAAAGATGACCTGTTAGATACGGTACCGTTCCTTATTGACATCAGTGCCCCGGCCGATCTGAACTGTTATTCGAGCGGTGACGAGGATTATCTTGATGGAGATTTTGCGCCGATAAGGGGCCTTGATGATCTGAGATCACAGATCAGGAGAGAGCTTACGGGGACTCATCGTTTTGCCTCTTACAATACGCAAAGCCCCGTATCGGGGTTCCGTTATGTCCTGAAAAGAAGTCAGATATGCCTTCAGGTCCTCAAACTGACAAGGCGAGGTATCGGAAACGGAGGAACAGATCAATGATCATTAGTGCCAGCAGAAAAACGGATATCCCGGCTTATTATTCGGAATGGTTTATTAACAGGATCAGGGAAGGCTTTGTTTACAGCAGAAATCCCTTGAATGCGCATCAGGTAAGCAGGATCCCTCTTGATCCGGAAGTGATCGACTGTATTGTTTTCTGGACCAAGAATCCTATCCCTATGCTTAAATGGCTTGATGAGCTTAAGGATTTTAAGTATTATTTCCAGTTCACCCTGACCGGATACGGGAAGGATATGGAAGCAAATCTTCCGGACAAGAAGGAAAAGCTTATCCCGGCATTTAAGGAGCTGTCGGATAAGATCGGCTCGGAAAAAGTCATATGGCGGTACGATCCGATAGCCTTCAACGAAAAATATACACCGGAGTATCATCTCAGGGCCTGTGAGAGTATTGCAAAGGCTCTTAAGGGCTATACCGAAAAGTGTGTCATAAGTTTTGTGGATGTTTATCAGAAGATACAGAAAAACATGACGGAGATGCACATTACCGAAGCATCCGACGAGACCATGTATTCATTTGCAAAACAGCTTTATGACATAGCCACGGATAATGATATGGTAATAGCTACCTGCGCGGAAAGGATAGACCTTTCATCCATAGGAATAGAGCACAATGCATGCATTGACAGGGGAGTGATCGAAAGGATCTGCGGCGGAAAGCTCAAGGCCAAAAAAGATCCTTCCCAGCGCGGTGAATGCCAGTGTGTGGAGAGCCGTGAGATAGGAAGCTACAATACCTGTGCCAACGGCTGCAGATACTGTTATGCCAATCACAGTCCGGAAGCTGTAAAGGCCAATATGGCAAAATATGATCCCGATTCTCCGATCCTCTGCGATGAGGTTAGTGAAGAAAAGGGAGATAAGATCACTGAAGTAAAGGCAAAGTCGAACATAGACAGGCAGATGTCTCTGTTCTAAGGACAGGGGCAGGACAGTGGGCCGGGCAGAACCGTCCCCCTGTCCTGCCCATGTCTGAGAAAGGAGTGGCAGGAAATGATACAGAAGATAAGAAACAGTCTGTTATTGCAGTTCATTTGTATTGTCCTTGCCATTCTTATAGTCCTTACCGTTACGCTCTATACGTCTTTTATATATGTTAAGGATACCACAAGGAATTATGCGGAGACTCTGGCGGACAGTCTGCTGCGCCAGGCGGATAATGCTCTGGGTCTTTATGAGGAGAGTCTTAAGTATAATGCGGAGTCTCTCTGCCAGTTCATGATAATGGATGACTTGGATACGGTGAAGGATGATGCCGGAAAGGCAAAGCTTTCTTCCTACTATTCGCAGATAGCCATGAGAAACAGGGAGATCGTTTCGGCGATAATCCTTGACAGCGACCTTAACACCCTTGTTTCCATGGGAAAACCTGCAAAGCTGTCCGACAGGCAGACCTATCTGAGAAAAGAAGCCGATCTGAATGCGGACTGGTATTTCCCGGAAGATGACAATTATTATTACGGTTTTTTCTATCCGGTTTACAGCGGTAACGGTTCCAATATGAAACAGCAGGGCATGTGTGTGTTTATTCTCGAACCCTGGAGGATCGACGGTACACTTCATAATATCCTGAATGATAATATGGCAGCCATCCTTTTGAGCGATTCCCATGTGCTTGATCTTTCATTTCGAGTGTTCGGAAGTGTTCCGGCAGATACCACCATGGCCGATCTGAAAAACAATGATGATTATGTTTACAGGGAGGGTAACTGGCAGAACGGTATAAGAATATCCGTGGCCGTATCGGTATCGGGCAATACTTCGGGCAGCAGTGCCATAAGGAATCTTATAATCCTGGCATCGGTGCTCACACTTATGTTCCTCGGGGTCATACTGTTTTTCTCTTATTACCTGATGGCCAGGCCCATCCGTGCCATCGACAGATTTATCGCCGGTTCCATAAAGCATCCTGAGCGGCGCCTTAACTTTAAAAGGACCGACGAGATAGGCAAGGTGGCTGCGCGTCTTGATCATATGCTTGATGAGAATCAGAGGATGATCGAGGAGATAAAAGAGGGCAAGATCCGACTGTATGAGACAAAGCTTGCCCAGCAGAAGATGGAGATCCTTGCTTACCGTAATCAGATAAATCCCCACTTTTTGTACAACACTCTTTCAACCATGCGCGACATGGCACTGATAAACGATCAGGACAGCATAGCCGAGATGGCCATGGCTCTTTCGGACATATTCAGATATGCGGTTAAGGCAAGCAATATCGTGACAGTTGGAGATGAAGTGTCCTATATCGCAAAATATGCGCGTATCATAGAGTACCGCTTCATGGGAAAAATAAAGATCTCCACGGATGTGGAAGACTATGTTCTCGACAAGCCTATGATCCGATTCTTTTTGCAGCCGCTGGTGGAAAATTCTGTTTTTCACGGGCTTGAGAGCAAGATGGACAACGGCTCGGTGGAGGTTAAGATAGAAAGCGTCGATGACAGGGTGGAGATAACCATTAGGGATGACGGATGCGGAATGGATGAGGAGACCTTGAATAACCTTCGCTCACAGCTTGAGGAGCCCAAGGAGAACAGCGGCATCGGCCTGTCGAATATCGTTCAGCGGCTGAGACTTTTCTACGGGAATGATTATACCTTTGATGTAAAGAGCAGGGTAAACGAGGGGACAGTAATACATATATCGGTGCCTGACCATATCACCGAGAGCTGAAGCGCGGCCGGTTTTACATACAGGCTGTGGCAGTTTTTCCGGTGGTATCATATAATAAGAAAAAGCTATGTGAGGGCGGATTACGATCCGGGAGGAAGCAACGGAATGATCAATGTTTATATAGCCGATGATGAAGTTTGGATAATACTCGGCATCAAAAAAATGCTTGAAAAGATCGATGTTGATTCCTTTGTGATAGGAACGGCAAATAACGGCCTTACCGCGAAGGAAGAGATCGAAATGTTCAAGCCCGATATTGTATTTACCGACATCAGGATGCCGGGGCTTTCTGGACTTGAGCTTCTTAAGGCAATGTCCGAAGTGTCTCCTGATTCCAGAGTCGTGATAATAACAGGCTTTGCCGAGTTTGCCTATGCAAAAGAGGCGGTACATCATCATGCCTTTGATTATCTGTTAAAGCCCGTCAAGCTTGAAGATCTCGAAAGAGTGATGCGCTCTGTGGCAGAAGAGAAGGGTGAAGGGGAGGAAAAGGAAGAAGAAAAACCCGCTCACGTATCTGACAGGATGATAGACAATGTGATCGCGGACATCAGGGAACATTATACCGAGGATATTTCCCTTACCTCCCTTGCAGCCAAATACAATAGCAGCCTGGGTCATCTGAGCATGATGATAAAGGAGAATCTCCGGATCAATTTTTCCGATTATATAGCATCCTTAAGGATACAGCGGGCCAAGGAGCTTCTGCGGGATGAGAGCATGTCGATCCAGGAGATCGCCGAGACAGTGGGATATAATGATTATTTTTACTTCACCAAGGTATTCAAGAAGATAGAAGGCATATCACCCAGCAAATACAGGAAATCCATGTGACCACCTCGGAAAATATTACCAAAACACCGAAATATTTACATTTCTTTTTGTACATTATTGCCATAACATGTAATCGTTGAGAGTACTCTGAAAACAATATTCAACAACTACTTATTGACAATCCGCCGAAAAATGAGCATTTGGTTCATGATCGCGGAAAAAATGTATTCATTCAGGAGGTATATTCTTTATGAAAAAGAAACTGATTTGTACGATCCTCAGTGCGGCAATGATCTTATCAACTCTTGCCGGCTGCGCAGGCGTAGCTACTGCACCGGCAACATCCGAACCGGCAGCAGAAGAGACCAAGGCTGATGACAGCGCTCCCGCTGAAACAGCTACCGCTGATGGCGACATCAAGATCGGTGTTTCGATCTGGAGTTCAACCGATGTACTCGGTTCACAGTGTAAGCTGATCCTTGATAAGGCAGCAGAAGCTCTCGGAGTTCAGGTACAGTATGTTGACCAGGGTCACGTTTCCGAGAAGGTTACGGCTTCTGTAGAGCAGTTATGTGCAGCAGGATGCCAGGGTATCATAATCTGTAACTCTTCCGATACAGAGATGGCTTCAGCTATCAAGACCTGTAACGATAACGGCGTTTATCTTGCACAGTTCTTCCGTATCATCAGTGAGCAGAACAGCCCGGACATCTATCAGGCAGCAGTTGATTCCGAATATTATGTAGCAGCAGTTCACGAGAACGAGCCTGAGAACGGCGAAAAGCTCGTTAACATACTTCTTGAGAAGGGTGACAGAAACATCGGTCTTATCGGCTGGGAGCAGGGTGATGCTACATGGCTTGGAAGACTTGAAGGCTACACAGCAGGCGTTGAGAAGTGGAATGCTGAGCATCCCGATGATCAGGCAACTCTTTCCGAGCCTCAGTATGCAGGAACTTCTTCAGAAGGCGGTTCCAAGGCAGCAGAAGCTCTTATGAGCGCAATTCCCGATCTTGATGCACTTATTCCCGCAGGTGGCGGCGGAGATCCCCTTCAGGGTGCTATCGCAGCTGTAGAGCGTGCAGGAAAGACAGATTCCATCGACATCGTTTCAACCGATTTCTTACCTGACCTTGGTGAGAGACTTGAAAACGGTTCAATGGCAGGTGAGTCAGGCGGACATTACTGTGATCCTCTGTTCGCATTCATGGCAGTTTACAATGCAATCAAGGGTAATTACTCAGGATTCGGCGGAAAGTTCGAAGACATCAAGTTCCCTTATCTTTATGTAGCATCAGCAGATGATTATAAGGATTATGAGAAGTACTTCGTAGACCAGCTTCCGTACACCGACGAAGAACTCGTTGAGATGTCAAAGCTTGATATGGAAGGACTTAAGGCAGCAGCAGCAGCTCTTTCAATAGAGGATGCGGCAGCAAGATCCGGTCAGTAATATTGATATCGGGGCCGGTATCGCATACTGCGGTACCGGCCTTGTTATGCACAATCATCATTCTCTTACGGATCCGGTTTGGTCCGGACAGCAATTCTTATGCGGATCCTCCGGGATCCGGACAGGTGAGGTAAATCGGTATGAATGTATCAACTGAAACAACCGGAAAGAAAATGTCAGGTCAGCTCAAGGGCTACCTTCTGTTAATCCTTCTGGTGATCATTTCCTGGGGAATATTTAAGATAATCACACCGGGTAATTTCGGTTCACCGAAAAATCTGATGAGTTATTTTGAGGCTTCCCTTTTAGCGGCAGTGGGTGCTGTCGGTTTCTACTTTGTTATGGTTATGGGAATGTTCGATTTTTCCATAGGTGCAAACATAATGCTGTCGGCCATAGTGGGCTGCGTTTTTGCATCACGTTTCGGAATGGGATATTTCGGACTTATCATCGGGGCGATACTTACGGGTGCCATTGTCGGTCTGTTAAACGGAGCTTTCTATGTAAAGCTGAGGATACCGTCAATGATCGTTACCACGGGACTTGCGCTCATATACGAGTCCATCGCCAATTATATTGCGGGCGGTGTTGAACAGACACTTCCTTCTGATCTAAGAGCATTCGGACAGATGCCGGGAAATCTTATCCTTGCGGTGCTGGCTTTCCTTGTGGCATATCTGATCCTTAATTATACAAAGATAGGTACCTATACCTACGCGATAGGAAGTAATGAATTTGTTGCCAAGAATATGGGTATCAAGGTAAATAAATATAAGGTGCTTGCTTTCATAATAAGCGGTGCCTTCCTCGGAGTCATGGCGGTCCTCACCATAAGCTACGGATCCTCGATGGTTGCCGTTACGGGTATGGCTTCCATGAGCAGAAACTTCGTGCCCACCATGGGATGTTTCTTCGGTCTGGCTTTCAGAAAATACGGAATGCCCATACCGGCCATCATCATCGGAGAGTTTGTTATCAACATAATCTTCTTCGGATTCATAGCACTCGGGGCACCTACGGCGATCCAGGATGTTATCACCGGATTTGCTCTTCTGATCATCGTTACGGTTACAACCAAGGTCGCCAAGGGCGAGATCGTGAAGTAGGAGGGGAGAAGTCATGAGTGATATAAGATTAGAGATAAAAAATGTCAGCAAGTCATTCGGAATAACAAAAGCCCTGAGCGATGTTTCCTTTAACATCCACAAGGGAGAGATACATGCTCTGATCGGGGAGAACGGATCGGGCAAGTCAACTCTTACGAATTCCCTTGCAGGTATCTATCAGAAGGACACCGGAACATTCATCCTTGACGGAAAAGAGATCCATCCCCTGAATCAGGTTGAAGCCAATAACGAGGGCATATCCATCATAGTTCAGGAGCTTGGTACTCTGGACGGACTTACGGTTGCCGAGAATATCTTCCTGGGACATGAAGATACTTTTGTTAAGTTCGGGATCAAGAATACCGCAGCCATGAACAGAAAGGCCGGAGAGCTTCTGAAAAAATACGGATTCGACCGTATCAAGCCCTCGGACATGATAGAGAATTACAATTTCGAGGACAGAAAGCTTGTAGAGATCGTTAAGGCTACCTACTTTGATCCCAAGATCGTGGTCATTGACGAGACCACCACGGCGCTTTCGAGAGAAGGCCGTGAAGAGCTTTACAAACACATGAAAAGGATCAGGGAAGAGGGAAATACCGTTATCTTTATTTCCCACGATCTGCCGGAGGTTTTAAGCCTTTCCGATTCCATCACGGTATTAAGAGACGGAATATATATCGATACGGTAAAGAGCTCCGAGATAGATGAGGACGGCCTTAAGAAGCTGATGGTCGGCCGTGAGGTGACCGGAGGATATTACCGTGCCGATTATGATGAAGAGGTATCAAAAGAGGTAGTTCTTAAGGCAGATAATGTTACGGTTCCGGGGCTTATCTCCCATATAAGCTTTGAACTGCATAAAGGCGAGATTTTAGGTTTCGGAGGTCTGTCGGAATCGGGAATGCATGAGGTCGGAAAAGCCTGCTTCGGTGCATCCTTTGACAGGGAAGGCAGTGTGACCCTTGCAGACGGAACTCATATTAATGACATACCTACGGCCATCGCCCACAGCATGGCATATACATCAAAGGACAGGGATAACGAGTCCCTTGTCATGAATCAGAGCATCAGAGATAATATCTGTCTTCCTTCCCTTGACGAACTGTCCAATAAGGCTCATATGCTGAATGATAAGAAACTCAGGGAATTCGCCGATAAATATGCAGCCCAGATGTCTACAAAGATGCAGAGCGTTGATCAGTTTGTATCTAATCTTTCCGGCGGAAACAAGCAGAAGGTGGTTCTGGCACGCTGGATCGGAAAGGATTCGGATATACTTGTGCTTGACAGTCCCACGAGAGGTATAGACATCAAGGTTAAGCAGGATATTTACCAGCTTATGGACAGGATGAGAAAATCGGGTAAATCCATCATCATGATCTCGGAAGAGCTCATGGAGCTGATAGGTATGTGCGACAGGATCATTATCATGAAGGATGGTCAGATCAATGGCGAGCTTAAGAGAAATAAAGATATGGATGAGAACAGTCTCATCGCCAAGATGGTATAAGGAGGGGTGAACATGGCTAATTTAGAAAAGGAAAACAAACAGCTCTCCGGAGTTGAGGCTTTGAAAAGACAGTCAGTCATAAACATGGTCCGTTCATCACTTCCCATTATCGGTCTTATCGTGGTGTTTATAGTATTTAATGTGCTGACAAAGGGCGGAATGTGGAACAGCAAAAAACTGATCCTTAATCAGATCTATGTGGTAATGATAGCTGCAACGGGCGTGTTCTTCATAATGACCATGGGAGGTCTTGACTTCTCCCAGGGATCCATAATGGGTATAGCTTCCATCGTTGTATGTAAGCTTTCCGGCGTAAACATGTTTCTCGCGGTCATAGGCGGGATCTTAGCCGGTGCGGCAATAGGCGCCTTCAACGGATTCTTCTATGTAAACAGAAAGATCAAATCCTTCATAGTTACGATCTGTACAATGTTTCTGTTCCGCGGATTCATAAAATACATGGCTTCCAACTCGCCGGTTGCGGCTAATATGAAGGTTTATGATTATGATACGACAGGTATCAAACTGGGGATTACCCTCGCCGTGCTTGCAATAAGCTTTGTGGTATTCCGTTTCACCAAGTTCGGGATACATTTAAAGGCCATCGGCGCCGGTGAAAAGGCCGTTAAGTTTGCGGGCGTAAGGACCGAAAGGATGAAGTTTTTGATCTATGTTCTGGCAGGTGCCATCACCGGACTTGCTGCCTTCGTAAACATAGTAAAGGTCGGTTCCGCAACGGCAAATGTCGGAAACCAGTTAGAGACACAGATACTGATAGCTCTGGTACTTGGCGGCATGCCCATATCCGGCGGCGCAAAGGTTAAATTCGAAAATGTTATCGTAGGTTCGCTTCTGTATATCGTTCTTTCAAACGGACTCATAATGATGGGCCTCACGACCCAGGCCATGCAGCTCATACAGGGTGTTATATTCCTGATCTTTGTTGCGGTATTCGCAGACAGAGAGAGCCTTTCGGTCATCAAGTAAGCTTAATTGGTTAATTCCCGTCTGGTGGAGGATACCTGCTAAAATGTCATTCTGACAGGTTAGCAGGTATTTTTTTGTCCGATTGAACAGTAAAAACAGCGGATTAGGCAAATTCTATTGCGTAGTTTTTCCTGTTATCGGATTATGGTGACATAACCATACAAATGTGACAGGACAACGATTAATCATATACGCCGAAAGGAGTTTTCAGTATGTTCAGATTTAACAGGATCGGAAAATCCATAGTGAGTATAATACTCAGCTTTTTGATGATAGCGGGACTTATACCCGAGACCGTATATCCCGTGTTAGCGGATCCCGTTCAGACAGCGGGGAACTGGACGGACTATGCATCAGATTCGGTCACGCCCGATGAGAATAATGTTTACAGCATATCCGACGCATCGGAGCTTGCCTGGGTGGCGGAGCATTTTAATGATAACGAATACAATGAGGATTATTCCGGTGAGACCTTTATGCTGACTTCCGATATCGATCTGTCGGCTCATTACTGGACACCGATCGGTAATTCCTATGCCCATACTTTCAAAGGCACATTTAACGGAAACGGTCATACCATAACAGGGCTTCGCGTGGGTTCGCAGGACAGTCCCTATAATACGGGGATTGATGCAGGTTTGTTCGGCTATGTAACAGGCCCCATATCCAATCTTAAGATCACGGAAGCCCTTATCTATGCCGAACACCCATCAGACACCTATCAGTCAGCCGCAGGACTTCTTTCCGGACGGTTAGCCGGTGGAGCACTGGTTAAAAACTGTGACTTAAGCGGCTCTGTATTTACGGGAGGGGTAAATGCAACACGTAACGGTACCGCCGGCGGAGTCACGGGAGAAATGCAGGGAGGAGCGGTCATTGATTCCTGCCGTATCAGTGCGAATATCACTCTGACCGATACAGACGGCCAGTGCTGTCTGGGAGGCATCGCCGGTGTAGCAGGACACTTAACTGCGTCCACGATAATGAACTGCGTTTCCGATGTCCATATTTCGGTTCCGGAAGGAGCGGATCTGTCCAAGGTTGAATCCGGTCCCATATCTGCATATTCTCCCAAAGGAAGAATGAACCTTACGGCAAGAAACTGTATCGTGCGTGCGGACCTTGGCGGTGCCGGGGGTTTTTCGGGGGCACTTGATACGCTGGGGTACTGTACGCTTAGAAATATCTGCTGGATAGAGACTGATCTCAAGCTGCCTGAAAACGAAAGCTTTGTGCAAACGGATCCACGATATTACTATTACGGACTTACAAAGCTCGAACGCACAGATATGACTGAGACCGGCATGAAAGCTTCTTCTTTCGTCAATACGCTGAATTCGGGAAGAAACGGTATTGACGGTGCACTGGAATGGAGCCTCGATGCGGATAAAAATGACGGGTTTCCTGATCTTGCGGATGCAGGTATAACTGAGGCGGCCGTTACCTTCTGTACGGTTACCTTTATGTCCCGGGAATCCGTTTTCAAAACACTGACCGTTGAAAGCGGACAGACGATATCAAAGCCTTCTGACTATCCGACTATGGAGGGGAAGACCTTCCAATACTGGTATTCGGATGATCCGTCTGTCGAGTATGACTTTTCGACACCCGTCACATCAGATATTACTCTCTATGCAAAATGGAAAGAACAGGGCTCCGCGCAGATAAAATATACGGTCCGTTTTGACTCAAAAGGCGGCTCTTATATATACCCTCAGACAGTGAACGCAGGAGAGAGGGCTATAGTTCCCGATGAGCCTTTAAAGAAAGGATTTAACTTCGGAGGATGGTATACGGATCCCGACTGCAGCCTGGCTTATGATTTTGATGCTGAGGTTAATTCGGATACGGTGCTTTATGCAAAGTGGACAGAAGCAGCCGATGTATCGATCTCGGGACGTATCACGGATAAAAACACCGGGGATGGGATAAGGAATGCCTCCGTGGCCCTTTCGAACGGTCAGAATGCGGTAACGGATGAATTCGGTTATTACCGCATTTCAGGCGTGAATCCCGGGACTTATACGGTCACTGCATCGGCATCCGGTTATAACGATTCCATAAAGACGGGATTTGCAGTAGGAAACAAGTCTCTCGGATATGATGCCGCGCTTACGAAAAAAAGCGGAGGTGGAGGGGGAGCGGCCCCGGTAAATATCTATGTTTCGGTAAACTGCGTATATTCGGGAATAATGCTTGACGGGGTGGAAGTAAAGGCCGTGGGTGAAGGTGCTCTCGGGACTTATACACAGATTACCTCAAACGGAGGACTTGCAAACTTTACTGAGCTTCCTGCAGGCAGATACACATTTTATGTAAACCATGTAGGAAGAGCGGGATGGGAAAGCTACACCTCGGAACCTAAGGATCTGACCGGGGATTATCAGCTTACCTGTTCTTTGAAGCCCAATTATCAGAGCCTTAAGGTCAATGTCCTCGGAAGCTTTGATCCCAAAACCAATACTGCCAACGCTCCTCTTAAGGGTAAGACAGTCACTCTGACAGGTGTTGACCCGGCGGATGAGGAGAACGTGCTTATCACAATAGATGCTTATACGGGAGAGGACGGCTCTGTCACGATTGAAAAACTCGTTCCCATTACCTGGAAGATAACCTGCAGTGATTTTGCCTATGAAGAGCAGGAGGAAACTGTCTATTCCGACGGCTCAGGTGATCTGTCTGAGGAGGAAGTCACGCTGACGCTTCCGTTTATCGATTCATCCCTGTTGGTTGAATTTTCATCGGTATATTCCGATCCGGATATATTCAAAAGAACAGATGATAATCCAAATCCGTTAGATGTGCTGCTCACGGGTGTTGCAGGGACCATGACCGAGGGCATAGTCCGTCCGGGGACACCTGATGAAAGCGGAAAGGTGGTCTTTACCGGACTCTTCCCGGGCTCTTACAATCTGCGTGCATCCGGAAGATCAAAACGCTATGTTTCGGTAACAGCGGGTGATGGCCGGGAGATCTTTACTGATACAGGTGCGGAGGGTTTCAGCCGTTTCGGCAAAAAACACTTTGATGTGGAATTTGAAGGTACGCAGTCGGCGGCAGTTGCTCTTTCGATGCGGTCAACGGCTACCGTTGATATGACCGCGGCTCCCGCTTCTTTTTCCGGAACGCTCTTTAAAACGGATATGGATGAAAACGGTGAGATAGTAAGTACTCCGTGTGCAAATACGAAGATATACATCAAACCTTCGGCATATTATCCGCAGGAGGGAGTGGATGAAAACGGATATGAGGTCACAACCGATGCCCGGGGGCGTTATTCCGTTACCCTTGCACCGGGTCTTTACGGCGTGGAAGTGGAGAGCAGATATAATGATTATTTTGGAGGACACCTGACTTATCATGAAGGCAATACCGACGGGTATGTCGGAACCCTGGGATGGCCATGCATAGGTACGTGGACAGGCAGTTATGCCTCGGCTGTTTCATGGATGACCTCGGATGACAGCTGGGCTTATGGAGACATTGGCGGGATGAGTCTGTCTTCGGGATCTGTTGTTGCTGACCTTGAAATGATGGAAAAGAAGATCAGCTACAGCGCGTGCAGTCCCGGTAATCCGGTCGTATACGACAACCTGACATGGTATCGCCTGATGATCGGCTGTGAAAGGGATGAGGAGATCACGCCTGATGATCGTACAACAGTCAGGAACAATTACGATTATTACAATAACAACTACGAATATGTGAGTTACCATCCCGAAACCAGAGGGGCGAGTATTCAACTCACGGGCGATAAACAGGAAACGGTCACGATGACCGGCAAGACCTTCCCCTATGTCTTCCATGAACTGTCTCCCGGTGATTACGGGCTGGAATACAACATATCGGATGCGTATGCTGAGCTTGAGAGTTCGGTTTCCTGGGGCGGAAATATCACGTTCTTTGAATTCCCGGCGCCCGGCAAACTGCCGGATTCCTTCCCGGAAGATTATGCAGAAAAAGGAAACCCCTGGCCTCTGTCGACAAAGTCTTCCGGCCTGCGCATAGATGCCAAAGAGGGTCGCAGGACTTTCCGTGATATTCATGATTCCATACGATTCAAATTCTTTAACGCAGAGTATTACGATTATTTTGGTACGGGCGGTATCGAACAGTCTGAATACGAAAGGCAGGTTTCCTCATACGGCGGCGAGGATAGCGATCTGTTGTGGAGAAATGGCGATGGGACAATAGGAACGCTTGCGGACGGTGTGTACCCTGATCCGCCTGATCAGGTGGAAATCCTGCAGGAGTATCTTGCTGCTCTCCCGGATGACGCCTCATATGAACAGAAGCAAAATGCCAGAGAGGCGGCGTATCAGGCTTATCAGAATCAGTATGCCCAGTGGGAGAGTGAAAAAGAAAACCGCGGGTTCCCTAAAGAAGGAGGAAGGTATGAATATCTGGCCGTCAGTCCGTGCTGGGACGAAAACTATGACAGTAATTCTTATGCCCTTTTTGAAAAATATCTCGTTGGGTATTCAACCGGCAGGATACCCGACAAACTGTTTTATTATCAATATACAGTCTCCAACAGAGCCAAGCCGCTTCCTGACGGAACGGTAACCCTGTATTTCTGTGCGCCCAAAGGAAAGGGACATGTATTCATTAATAATCTTGAATACATAAGGAATCAGGAGCTCCATGAAGAAATGCTGGATGATCTATGGTTTAGTGTAACTCTTGATAACAGCAATAACGGGACTATCAACTGTGATGTCAATTTCCTGCTTCCGAATCAGTGCTCTTCAAATGTGAGCATACTATCGCAGGAACAGGTAAAGCATCTGCTGAATCCTCGTACGATCGTGGTCAAAGCGGTTGAAAATGGTAATGAAAGTAATATTCTTGACGATGTTGATGTTACCATTACCTACGCGGGCAGGAATTTCGGTTCTGCTTCCCCCACCGCCGAGCAGACCTGCTTCGGTAACGTGACGGAAGTGGAAGTTTCGGCAGATGAATATGAATGGGAATATAAGGACTTTTCAGTCCTGAGCACCTATGATGACGGGACTAAGACAGAGACCTTCTTTGTACCGCTGACAAGAAAGGCCTATCCGAAAGAATTCCTGATAAAAGATGAGGCAGGTAATCCGGTCTCGAATGCTTCGATCAGGCTCACGGGAAGATCACACGGGCAGCCGTTCTATATCTTTACGCATTCTGACGGAAAAGCAGCAGCGTCTGATCTTAACTATCAGGATTATGATGTGTATGTGTCATGTGCAGGATATTCAGCTGTAAACACAGTGATCACGGCTGAAGACGTCAGGTCCGATAATGTGGTAAACAGCGGTCTGCAAAGAGCGCCACAGCCCGGATTCAGCGAAAATTCGGTAAGCATCAACCGTAAAGGTGCCTTCATTCCCGGTGTCAGCTTTACGGGCAGCAGTAATTCGGTTGAATTCCTGTTAGACCTTGCCTTAGCGGATGCCGAGGACAGTCCTGTATACTATACCGTAAACGCACAGGTGACTACATCAGACAGTGATCCGCTCAGGGAAGTATATCTGGTCGATAAAAAGACGTTCCGTAATGCGGATTTTTCCGATATACCGGATCCTCTGGCAACTCCTGCCATGGGAGAGAATACCTATAATCCCTCTGAGGCTCTTGCCTGGCTTGAAAAGCTTTCAAGGGGAGAGCTTGGAAACATTTATTTCCGCACGCTTTCAAACGGAGAGGCTTTTGTCCCGAAAACAGATACAGGGGACAGCGGATTTACATATGACATAAAGGCGACTCTTCCTCTGTGGGAACTTCCGCCCGACGGATTTGAACCATGTCTTATAGCTTTGACGTCAAACAGCGCGGTACAGATATATGATCTTGATTATACGGGTGAAAATGAGAAGGATCAGCTCATAGGCATGAGACTTAAGGGCGACTGTGCCGCGATGCTCAATAACATCACTCTTATGGCAAATGCACAGGTACTCGGCGGAGGTGCCATCGAAAAACTTGAGGAGCTTACCGAGCCCACAGGTTCCATCATCCCGCTCCCCTCATTTGAGGCGAAGGTGGAGCTCGATGATGACGGGTTCATCACATATGACTATACAGTTGAGATGCAGCTCCTGCAGGGCAAGAAGTCGGTTTCCGATGCAGAGAAGTCTTATATGTCGATTCTCCCGAGCACGCTGGGAGTGACGGCTTCCGGCGGCTGGAACATGGCACTTAACGGAAAGTCCCGTGAAATTTCAAACAGCTTTGATGTGGCGCTTTCGGCACAGAATCTGGATGCCCTGGATTACCTTCCGTCGGTGTTAAAGAAACTGCCTGTCAAGGTGGAATTTGATGAAGATAATCCGCCTACGGGCAAGTTCACACTTTCGTCTACGGATACGAGAGACAAAAATAACCGCAACACTCAGGAAGAATATGCCTTCAATGCAAACGGACAGGTACATATAGTTGCACAGGCCAGCGCGTTTTCGACGTTTGCTGCAGTGCTTCCGGTAGGTCCGGTCCTTGCTTCGCTTGAAAAGAGCGGAGCCCTGGATATAGGTGCTCAGGTTAAGGTAGCCGTGGGAGCGGACGGAACCTATACCTATACGATCATAAACGGGGATGAGACTAACCATGAAGTCACCTTCAAGATCGGTGCAGGTGCCGGGTTCGGCATATACGCCAAGGCTCTCGGAGGAGCTCTCGGAGCGGAGGCTAATTTAAAGCTTTCCGGCGCTGACGATAATCTTGAGGATATGGTCACTGTCAGTGCGTCCATTGATAAGGACGGGTTCCATATGAACAGTGTAGACGGTATAGTCAAGGCTGATGCCCATATCGAGATCGACACCTGGTTCATAAACGGTGAGAAGGATTTCGATTTCTTAGACATACCGTTCTCCTACCAGTTCGGGACCGAGACACAGTTTTCTCTGACAAGAATAAACATCCAAAACAACATTAAGAGCAGGGATGATTTTGATATATCCGTATTTAACGGAAGACCCGAGACACTTGTGTCGAATCTCCTTCCCATAGGAGGCTATGCCGCAGATGAGGACGGAGAGGGGACCTTTGTTTATACCGACATGACGGCAAAGGGCGGAAATGTCCGCCTGATGCTTGCTCCTTATAAGGGCAACAGGATCTGGGGAACGCCTGTCTGCATTTCTTCCACAAACGGACTGATACCCGCATTCGATGTGATCTCAGTTCCGGGCGGAAAGTACATGGCTGTATGGTCCGAGATAACCCAGGCAAATATGTTAAAGACCTGTCCTCCGTCAGTGATCAGATATTCCGTGGGAAGCATCAGTGACGGAAAATGGTCGGGAAGCTCGGGCGTGCTTGCCACGCTTAATTCCGAGGTTGCTTCAAAGCTTCTGCTTACAAGTGACAATGAAAGGATATATCTTGCGGCTCTTAAGACTGCGGAGGGGCCCGTTGCGGAGCATTTTAACATAAGCGGTTTCAGATACGAGAACAGTAAATGGGGTGCTGAAACATCTCTTGCAAATGATCAGCCGGCTTATGGCATTTCTGCATGTGCGGCAGACGGATCCCTGTTTGTATCCTTCGTAACCTCCGATATGATCCATCATGTCCTTAAGTGGAACGGCCCGGTAACTGATAACGAGTTTGCGGCAGCCGGCTGTGAGACAGCTATGGTTTCCGATGACGAAAATGCATATCTTATTGCCGAAACGGGTGCCGGGCTTGTGCTTATGGGTTACGACGGAGAAGAGTGGACGGTCAGGGGAGTCATTGATACCATTCAGAGTCCCGGGAATCCTTCACTTGATGTTTCCGGAAATCTGATGGCTGTAAGCTATACCGATCAGAACGGGAAGAATCTTTATCTGACCGAGTGCGGGACTGACGGAGGCATTCTTGAAAGAACCGCTCTTAAAACGACGTCCGACAGATTAAAGGACAGCACGGCTCTGATAAGCGGAAAGGGTATATTTATCCTTACGGTGCTGGACGGAGCTTCTGATCTTCTTAACGTATACAGCAAAGAGGGTTATGAAAAGGATCCTGCCGTTATACTGGCCGCTCCCGATGGAGCAGACGGGCTTATATACAGCGGGAAACCGCAGAGACTTGTGACTGCGGGAATGGTTGACGGCGGAGCGATGAAATATGCCGTGGCAGTAAAAGAACCGGAAGGTCCGGAGCCTGGGGAACCGGATGAGGAGGCCTATTCCAAAACCCTTCCCGAAGGGGTAAACGCCGGGATCTACAGGGTATTCTATCTGCCCGAAGCTGATGAGGATCATACACAGCCCGGTGTTAATAATGCTCCATATGTGGATGTGAGGATAGGGGAAAAGACGCTTACCGCAGACATGCTGTTACCTGAGAAAACCGTCATAGAGGTGACCGGGGAAACCGGGGAGAATATCTATGATGCCCCGGTGCTTACCGTTAAGGACGGAGATACTGTTCTTATAAAGGATACGGATTATTCCGTTTCCGAAGCCTCGGATGATCATGTGAATGCTTTCGGAACCTACAGGACCGTCATAGAGGGAAAAGGGAATTATAAAGGAACTGCTTCGGTATCATGGAAGGTAATGAAGGTTGAAAAGAGCGGGCAGGCCGGCGATATGTTCTCGCATTCGGCGGTTGAGCCTCAGACCTATACGGGCCTTAAGATCGAGCCCGACCCGGTGATACTCTGGAACGGCATGGAGCTTGAAAAGGGTACTGACTATACTCTGTCATATAAGAACAATATAAATGCAGCACCGGCTGATGCCGAAAAGAATCCGCCCACGATAACAGTTACGGGTAAGGGTGTCTATAAGAGCACGATGTCCTTCACCTTTGATATCGGGAGCATGCGTATTGATGACGGCAATGAGCTTACTGACGGGTTCGCTGAGGGATTTGAGGTTAACATTGAGGACAGACAGTATACCGGAAAGACTGTTTTCTCAAAGCCTGTTATCAAATACGTTAATGAAGCAGGCAAGACCGTGACTCTTAAGGAAAAGACGGATTATACACTGGAGTATGATCCTTTGGAGCCTGTTCAGGGTGAAATATCCGTAACTGTTCATGGTATGCGAAACTACGAGGGTCAAGCAAAGACCGCATATAAGATCATCAAAAAGAGTGATGATCAGGCATATAAGAATGCCGTAGTGGTGATCGCGGATCAGGATCAGTTATTCAAGGGACGTGCATTCACGCAGGAAGAGGTTGAGGCACTGGTTTCGGTAAGGAAGTCATCCGCAAAGGATGCGGAAATAGTGAACCAGGATATTTATACGGTTTCCTTTAATCCCGCCGATACCTTAAAGACCGGCAAGGTCCCGGTAACCGTACACGGAAAGGAAGGTTACGGCGATCTGTGGAAGAGTGCATCCTTTAAGATATTTCCAAGACCCGCAGAATCTGAGGATCCGGAAGAGCAGAAGATCGAGATACGCTTTACGGACGGTGATGAGGCAGAGTACACAGGAGCTGCCGTTAAACCCGCCTTTACGGTATATGATCCGGATCTTGATCCTGAGCTGTTCCCGGGAAATCTGATACCGGAGACGGATTATTCCGTGAAATATGCAAACAATACCGCGGCAGAAAAGAAAGATGCGGTTAAGGAGACGAGAGGTAAGGAAGTAAGCATCGCCCCGACTGTGACCCTGACCTTTAAGAACAGATATAAGGGCACACTCACCGGACGATTTACTATCAGTCCGCTTAAGCTTGGATCTGAGGATGTGTCGGTAACAATTGCTGATATTAAGGATAACGGTAAAACGCAGATCGATGCATCTTCCTTAAAGCCGGTTGTTAAATACGGAAAGACAACGCTTAAAAAGGATAAGGATTATCTGATAAGGTATGTTCCAAAGGCAGATACCGAGTGGCAGAGCCTGACCGTTGTACCGACAGGAAATTATGCGGAAAAAGAGGGAGATCCCATAACCGTTCCGTTTAGGATTTACGGACAGAACAGTGCCGTGGATTTATCCGATAAAACCGTCTTTACCGTGGAGGCTTCCGATACTTATCCTGTTTATAACGGCGGAAAGCTGATGCCTCATGTTACGGTAAAGGCATTGATATGCGGTGAGGGAAAGACACTGAGATCCGGCAGGGATTATACTCTGTCCTGCAGCAATAATACAAATGCCGGGAAGCCGGGAGCGAAAAATGCGCCGTCCTGGAAGGTGACCGGAAAGGGTGCCTATAAGGGCAGTCAGAGCGGAACCTTTACCATACTTCCGAAGGAACTGAGCGATGAAACCTGTATCATAACAGTCGCAGAGATCAAGTGGAGCAAAGGAAAAGAATTAAAGCCCAAGGTGACCGTAACAGACAGGACCACGGGCAGGGCGCTTAAGAGCGGGACGGATTATACTCTTGCTTATGTCAATAATACAGAGCCTGCGGAAGCGGACGATCCGGATCCGGAGAAACGTCCGACGGTGATCATAACCGGTAAAGGCAATTATACGACCGAAGGAGCGGGCCTTGAGAGCGCAGGACTTAGGGATGGTGTATACAGGGCATACTTCAGGATCTATGAGAAGGACATAACTTCGGTAAAGGTTACCGGGATCGTGTCTCCGGTACCTTATACCGGCTCTCAGATAAGGCAGGAGGGTATTGTGGTATATCCGGACAATAAGAGCACCGTGCCTCTTAAGAGATGGACAAAAGAGGATCCGACCGGTGATTATGAGATCATATATGACGAAAACATAAAAGCAGGTACCGGACGGGTATATATCATCGGAAAGGGAGCCTACGGCAGCAGAAAGACGGTAAGCTTCATAATCGCTCCGAAGGTGCTCTCGTGGCTTGTTGAGTAACATTCCGATCCTTTTCTGCTCTCTCGCAGGAAAAAGGAATCTTTAACGAAAAAACGATAGTTGAGGGAAGGCCCCTGACAGATCATTGCCGAAAACACAAATGATATTTGCGGGGATTAAGATAGCTTGGTCGAAAGGAGATAAGGATATGTTCAGAATGAGGAGAAAACGGATGAAGGCCGCCATAACAGCGGCAGTAATGTCACTTACAGCGGTCATGAGTGCCTTGACACCTGAAGCTGTCCTGGCAAAACAGTCGGATTCCGTCCAGGGTGTCTCGATCTCATAGCTTCTCCGATTATGGGGGATTCCTGCTTCCGGGGACAGTACAGGGTAGTGGTATCCGAGATCGCAGAGCAGGATGAAGATACGGCGGCCTCCGCGGCGGCAGTTGCTGCACTTGCAGGCAGTGAAGGGACATTGTTTGAAGTCGATGATTATGAGATCAATTGTAAATCGGGGACGATATCTTCCGATGCGACCACTACCGCCGTAATTGGCGAATCTGTTGCAGAGGGGATCATCGCAAACCTTGCCGGAATGGAGGATTCACTTAGCGCGGATGAACAGGCGGGTCTTATCGCAGGGGAAGCATTCCTGTATGTGGATTCGGCGGAGATAAGTGCCGATGATGTCGCAGAGACCGTGAAAACAGCTATAGAAGAAGCAGCCGCGGAAGCAGATGTTTCTGCAGGAGGAAATCTGTCCTTCATGAACATCGGTCTTTTTGCCCAGCTCGGAGAATGCGCCAGGAGACCTGTGAGTGAAGCGGCGGATGAAGATGCCGCAAGGATATCAGTGGATACGTCTAAACTGGCACCCATGCCGGCCGGGACAACAAGGACGGTACAGATAATCAGATACCATAACGGTGAAGCGGAGGTGCTTGATGATGTGACGCTTGACGGGGCAGTCGCAACGTTTTCCTCATCCCTGTTTTCGCCTTATGCGGTGGTGTACAGGGATGAGAGGACGACACAGAACGAAGATGACGTCGCAAGCGTTACCTGGCGGTACTGCACCAATACTGAGGATTACAAGGTATATAAGACCGCATACTATTCTTCCTTTGAAGCCGCAGCCCACGCGGCCTGCGAGAGCTCTTATAAGGAAGAGCTTCCGGCAGAGGATCAGACGGCTTTCAGGTATTACAGCGCGCCGGTCATAAAGCTCTTTAAAAATGTGACTGTTGACAATAAGATTGATCTGGATTCGGATACGGCTCTGTATCTGGATCTTAACGGCAAAGAACTGACCATTACAAAAGACGGGGAACTGTCGGGCGATTCGGATGAATATCCCACAAATATCTGCCTTGACAGTACGGTGCCCGGAAAGATAAACAGCGCAGGTACCATAGGCGTTGCCTTTTCCATGTGGACAGGGGATGTGTTTAATATAACCGGCGGAACGATCCTTAACAGCTTCGGAATGGACGGCGGCACGCTCAATATAACCGGCGGTACTGTAAACTTCGGCGGATGTATGATAAATAACGGCGGAGCAGCCGATATCTCGGCGAATATCTACGGCGATGCCATGATAAGTAATATGGATTATGTCTGCTATCTGGATGATGAAGGAAATATTCAGGAGGACATGCATTCAATAATGCTCAATCTGTACGGCGGGTATTACGATACGGATCCGAGATCATACAGGACCGGTAATATGGGTTATGAATTTGACCAGAGCGCATACGTAAATCTGGATGAATCAAAGCTCGAAGAATACGCAGATCAGACAGACTGGGCAGCGGATCCGGATATCTATACATGGCGTATCACCGGCGGGGAAGTGCCCGGACCGGATCCCGGATGGGAGCCTATGGAGGATGAGGAGCTTAAGTACAGTACTATAAGCAACCAGACCTATACAGGGGCACAGATAACGCCGGAGCCGAAGGTAAAGTTCGGGGAAAAAGAGCTTGTAAAGGGCGTAGATTATACACTAAGCTACAAGAATAATATCAATGTGGCAGAAAAAGAGGCCGCAAACGCACCGACCGTTATCGTGACCGGAAAAGGACTGTATCAGAGCACCCTGGCGGTTCCTTTCGCGATAAAGCCAAGAAAGATCAACAACGGAGATGATTTTGCGGATGACTTTACCGTAAGCTGTGAAGACAGGGCTTATACAGGCGGTGTGATCAAACAGAAGCCCGTAGTTTTGTTTAAGGACGGCGCCGGCAAAGTCGTGATCCTCAAGGAAACAAAGGATTACACACTCTCATGGTCGGGTGAAAAAGACGGAGAGCCTTCGACTGATCCCAAGGATCCCGGGACAGTTACCGTTACGGTGACAGGAAAGGGAAACTTTACGGGAAGTGCGGCTACGACCTATGAGATAGTGGAAAAGAATACCGATCCGGATGAGGTCGATCTGAAGAATGCTGTGATCGTGGTAAGTACGGATTCCGAATTAACCACCTACAAAGGCAGGGAGTTTGAGCAGGATGAAGTGGAAGAGCTGATCACTGTTTATGAATCAAAGGCAGCACAGAAAGAGGATGATCCTGTTGATCCGAGTCTTTATAACGTCACCTATGATCCTAAGGATACTCTTAAGGCAGGAACGGTAAAGGTAAACGTTCACGGTAAAAACGGTCACGCGGAGCTTTGGAAGACAGTGAGCTTCAAGATCCTGCCAAAGCCCGTGGTTGATGAGGATGAGATTGAATATGTCACTGCAGCGCTTGCGGAGGGTGAGGAGCCGGTATACACCGGAAAACCCTTAAAGCCTGCCGTTGTTGTGACAGATGATGATACGGGTGAGGAGATCTCTGCCTCCAATTACACAGTTTCGTATATAAGGAATACAAATGCTGAGGACGAATCTGCCACTAAGGAGGTAAGGGGTGAAGAGGTGAGCATTGCACCGACAGCTACACTGACCTTTAAGGGTAATTACAAAGGGAAGCTTTCAATGGCATTTACGATCGAGCCCATGCCGGTTAACGGGGATGAGCTTACGATCACCCAGGCTGACATAAAGGATACCGGAAAGGAGATCGATGACACGACTTTAAAACCGGTAGTAAAGCTCGGTAAAACAACACTTAAGAAAGGTGAAGACAAGGACTATGTGATCAGTTTTGAACGGGATGAAAATAAGGAGATGCAGACCGCAACCATAGTGCTTGGAGGAAATTATGAAGGATCCGGGGATTACGGATTCCGCATATATGATGCCGACAGTATTCTGGATCTTTCGGACGAAACCTTCACTGTATCCGCGGAAACGGAGAAAGCGACAGAAGGCGGCAAACCCGTTTATGTCTATACGGGCAATAAGATCTGTCCTGTTGTAACCGTGACTGCTTCGGTGGACGGAGCGAATGATCATGTGCTTGTTCCCGGAAGGGATTATACGGTGACATACAGCAATAATACAGGTGCCGGAGGGCATGATCTGAACAAGGCACCCGGATTCAAAGTGACGGGCAAAGGTGCATACAAAGGTTCCCGGACCGATACGTTTACGATCCTTCCGAAAGAACTGAGCGACGATACCTGTAATATCACTGTTTCAGACGGCAAATATAACAAGGGTAATGAAGTGAAGCCTAAGGTGACCGTCACCGACAGGACTACCGGCAAGGCTTTAAAGCTCAATACGGATTACACCGTCACCTATGACAGGAACAGGAATAGATTCACTGATGACGATCCGTCCCAGAAACCGGAGACAGCGCCTGTTGTAAAGATCAAAGGTAAGGGAAACTATACAACCGATGGGGTGGATGTGGATAATGAATGCAAAAAATATTTCCGTATCTATGATAAGGATATCAATTCCGCGAAAGCTGTCGGCATAGGAAACATTGCCTATACCGGAAAACAGATCACTCTGGCTGATTTTGCCGGTTTTGTGATCTATCCGGACAATAAGGATAAAAACCCTCTTTCCGCAGACAATTACACGGTGGAATACGGGGAGAATAAGGATGTCGGGACCGGAACGATCACCTTCAGAGGGAAGGGTGATTACGGAAACACCAAGGTGGTAAAGTTTAAGATCACACCGAAGATATTTAAAAAATAGGAACCGGCGGTACTTTGGAGGATATTCCATACCCTGTAACGGCAGACTGCCCGGCAGCACAGCTGTCGGGCAGTTTCCGTGTTATTGGATTTTTTCGATAACTTCTTCAGGATCTTTTATACGGATTTCTGCCTGTTTCGCCGGTTATTTGGCCTTGCCGGCCCGTTTTCTTTGCCTTCGGGTGGGGCATATTTCCGATGTGTCGGGATCCGCAGGATTTTGTGGTATAATATTAACGGCTATAATACAGAAGAAACGAATTTCAGCGAAAATTCCTGTTTAAGCTTGATGACAGATACGAACTCGGAGAAGAAAATGGCAGCTAATCTGACAAAGACAGAACTTGAAAAACTCATCGCAGATGAAAAAAACATAATGGCTGACACGAGGGTAGTGATAAAGGCGTCGGTTTTCGAAAGATTTTTTGTCACTAAGATCGCCTGCAGCAAACTGTATCCCAACCCTGAGGATGAATTCTGCGATCCGAAGATCGGACCCAGCTACAGGATCGTCTCTTCATATATCGATGAGATAAAGAGGGAAACGGATCACGGGAACGAACCCTGGATGGATGATCCCGTCATAGTGGAAAAAACCTTTCCGGACGGCTATCTTCTGCTGAACGGACACCACAGATGGGCAGCCTGCAGGATGTACGGCAGGAAAAAGATCAGGGCCCATATCGTAAATCTTACCCAGCAGCAGGATATCGAAAAAATGTTAAAAAGCTCCGATCACACAAAGAGAGCGACATTTGACCTTGAGGAGGTTGTGTTTGCCCCTGAAGACATAAGCCTTAGCGAAAAACGGCCGGGAGTGTTGTTCGGAAAGCTTTTCTACAAGGAAAAACTGAGGCTCGGGATCCCGGCTCTCTTCAGATTCCTTTCTTCGGAGGGGTATGATATCTGGGTATATTCAAACGGTTATTATTCCTTTGATTATATCAGGCATCTTCTCCGGAAATACCATGCCGAAGTTACCGGTGTCGTTACGGGTATCGGCAGGAAGAATAAATCCTTTAAGGAACAGAGGGCACAGAGAGAAAGCCTTTTTGCAAAAAAGTATTCGGAGACCCTGCATATATCCGCAGACAGCATCGTAAGGACCAAAGGCGCGGGTTATGATCCCTTTGAGCAGGAGTTAAAAGATACAGGCAGGGGATGGTACAAAGAGGTCGTTAACGGGATAAAAAAATTTCCCGTGTGACGGAAGGATATGCGGATGGCAAAAAAGATCGATAACAGAAAGATGAGAGTTTCCTTTGATCTTGATGAGGTGCTCTTTGTGTCGCCTGAAACCCATAAGACGGAACCGCCCCTTATTTTTCCCTTAGACCGGATATATAAGGAAAGGCTGAGACTCGGCACACCGAGACTGATAAACAGACTGCAGGAGCTTTCCTATGAGGTGTGGGTCTATACATCCTCTTTTCGCAGCGAGAGATATATAAAGACACTGTTTCGGTTATACGGAGTTAAGTTTGACGGTATAGTAAACGGAAACAGGCATCTTGCGGAAGTGCAGAAGGGGCATGCGGAAACCCTTCCCCAGAAGCTTCCCAGCAGATACAGGATATCGCTTCATATCGATGACGAATCCATCATCTGTACCATGGGACGTCAGTTCGGCTTTAATGTTTACCAGCTCGATGCACAGGATGATGACTGGGAAGAGAAGATAATAGAACGCGCCGCGCAGATCAAAAGAAGAGAATTTCCGGAGGCGTGATCATGCAGAGGGAGTGCATAAACGGATAAAGTTATGAAGAGTGATATGAAGCATTCGATAAAAAAACAGTTTGTGCTCATATTCGGCGGCATAATGGCGGGGACCCTGTTATTATGCTATGTTGCAAATACTCTTTTTGCCGGCAGTTTTTATATAAAGGACAAGGAAAGGGTGCTCGCGGAAGGGTACGGTTATATCAACGGGATCGCCGGAGAAGGCGGGCTCGGGAGCGGAAGCTATGATACCGAGTTTGATTTTCTTTCGGGAAAAAATAACATACAGATACTCATACTTGATACCGATACGGCTACCATCAGGTCCACAAACGGGGACAACAGGATGGCAAGAAGGCTGCTTGATCTTATAATTAACGGCGGCGGAGATGCCGATCCGGTATCGAAAAACGAAAAATACAGCATACAGAAGTCCTTCGATCCGGATGTGAACATGCAGTTTCTTGAACTGTGGGGATTTCTTGACGACGGAAAGCTTATCCTCATGAGGACGCCCATCGAAGGCATAAAGGACAGTGCAAGGATCGCCAACAGGTTTCTTGCCCTTACGGGAATTTTAGCGGTGATCATAGGAATGATCATTATTTTTGCCGTTTCCAAGAAGGTGACAAAGCCTATCCTGGAACTTGCGGAAATATCCGAGAAGATGGCCAATCTTGATTTTGACGCAAAGTATACAAGCGGAGGAAAAAATGAGATCGCACTTCTTGGGGATCATGTCAACAAGCTTTCCGAAAAGCTTGAGAATACGATATCGGAATTAAAGACCGCAAATAACGAGCTCAAGCGGGATCTGGATAAAAAAACGGAGCTTGAGGAAATGAGAAAGGAATTTCTCTCAAACGTTTCCCATGAGCTTAAGACACCCATCACTCTCATCCAGGGCTATGCGGAGGGACTTAAGGATAATGTGAATACGGATGAGGAAAGCAGGGATTTCTACTGTGATGTTATAATGGATGAAGCAGGCAGGATGAACAGGCTCGTGCGGAGTCTTCTGGAACTCAATGAGCTCGAAAACAGTAACGACAGCGTAAAGGTCGAACGCTTTGACATAGTCGGCCTCATAAAAGACTGCGTCAATACTTCCGCCATAATGTTAAAAAGCGAAGGTATCAGGCTTATTTTTGAAAATGATCAGCCGGTATATGTCTGGGCAGATGAATATAAGACGGGACAGGTTATTGATAATTACATTTCAAATGCGATACACTATGCAAAGAACGAAAAAGTGATTAAAATATCTGTAGAGAAGAAAGACGATACCGCAAAGATCAGTGTGTTTAACAGCGGAGATCCCATCCCCGAAAATGAGATCGGTCTTCTCTGGAATAAGTTTTACAAGGTCGATAAGGCAAGGACCAGAGAATACGGCGGAAGCGGGATAGGCTTATCGATAGTAAAGGCCATAATGGATTCCTTTAATCAGAAATACGGAGTCACAAACTATGAGAACGGTGTGGCCTTCTGGTTTGAACTTGATGCCAGAGGCTGAAGGAAATGGGGCAGTAATCTTTGCACCCTTGGGACAGGGTCCGAAGAGTAAAGGCAGAATAAGGATGTGAGGTGTAACCTTTGAAGAAGATCGGCTGTATCATTTTAATATTTGCTCTGTCTGCGGTCATGATAACCGGCTGCGGCTCAGGCGAAGCAGAGGAACAGGCAGAGGAAGGCTTTACAAAAGAGGATATCGAATATAAGGAAAAGCTGGTGGCAGAATATGCGGCCGGGCTGCTGCTTAAGTATGACAAGGGCAATCATAACGGACTGACCTATTATACACCCACTCCCGAACCCACCGAGGAACCGGTGCCCGAGACAGCGGATCCTGCGAAGGCGGATGACGGCGGTTCGGAGGGAAAGACCCCATCCATAAGCGTATCATCGGACAACGAGGTCGCCAATGCGGATGATGCGGTACAGATAGGGACCATACCCGAAGAAGAAAATGCCGTGACCTCATCTGCTTCCATAGCGGAGTATCTTGGAGCGGGAAATGTAGATATCAGATATACCTCTTATGAGATCTGCGATCAGTACCCGGAAGAGCAGAGCGACGGGCTGTTTTTCTCCATGTCGGCTTCCGACGGTAAAAAGCTTCTGATACTTCATTTTGATCTTGTCAATGACACCGGTGAGGATGCGGAATGCTCGATCCTTTCAAGCGATGTAAAGATCAGGATACTTATAAATGATACCGAGAGGATCAACCAGCAGATGACCATTCTGTTAAATGACCTGAAGTCCTTTGAGGGAACTGTGGCAGCCGGCGGATCGACGGATACGGTTCTGGTATTTGAGATCCCCGAAGAAACGGCATCTGCCATCAATTCACTTAAACTCATAATAGTTGATGCAGACGGAGAGCATACCATCGCTTTGTGATATCTCTGTAATATAATTCAATAAGGTTAAATCCTGAGACAGATATCTGCCGGCCGCGGCTTTCAGCGGTCCGGCAGTTTTTTTTGATTTTCGGCGGTCCGGCAGTTTTTTGCCTTCTTACGCGGAAAAACGTTCGGAAGCGGTGAAAAGAAGGAAGCCGGACCAGAGCCTTTGTGAATAATGTACAAAAATCGGAGTTACGAATTGTATGTTTAATACAAAATTTACAAAGGGTATTGAAAACGTTTCCAAAAGGTGGTAAAGTGCGTTTATGAAAACGTTTCCAATCCCGTAAAAGTTGAACGGAATCGACTTTTCGGGAAACGATACCATTATCACAATTTACACATTATTTTATCAATCAGGAGGACAAAATGAAAAAGAGATTACTTAGTATCGTTTTAGGCATGACTCTCTGTGTATCAATGCTTGCAGGCTGTGCGGTACCTCAGGCAACGGCTCCGGCAGATCCGGGAAGCGCACCCGCAGCTACGGACGCAGCTGGTTCGGGAAAGGTTTATTACCTTAACTTTAAGCCCGAGGCCGATGAGCAGTGGCAGGCACTTGCAAAGGCTTATACGGAGGAAACCGGTGTTCCCGTTACCGTTGTTACGGCTGCATCAGGTGAGTATGAGACAACTCTTATGAGCGAGATAGCAAAGTCCGATGCTCCCACACTTTTCCAGGTTAACGGACCCATAGGCCTTCAGAACTGGAAGGATTACTGCTATGATCTCACGGGATCCGACATCGTTTCAAACATCACATCCGATTCGTTCCTGTTAAAGGACGGAGATGCCATAGACGGTATCGCATATGTTATCGAGTCATACGGTATTATCACAAACAAGACTCTTCTCGAGAAGGCCGGATACTCTCTTGAGGATATCAACAGCTTTGACAGCTTAAAGAAGATCGCTGATGACATTCAGGCAAGGAAAGATGAGATCGGTGTTAAGGGTGCTTTCAGTTCGGCAGGAATGGACGGATCATCAGACTGGAGATTCAAGACCCATCTTGCAAACCTTCCCATCTACTATGAGTATCTTGCAGACGGTATCTCTTCAACGGATGCCATAAAGGGAACCTACCTTGACAACTACAAGAACGTATTTGACCTTTATATCACCGATTCAACGACCGATCCCAAAGAGCTTTCTTCAAAGACGGCCGACGATTCGAGAGCTGATTTCGTAAACGGAGATGCGGTATTCTATCAGAACGGTTCATGGGAATACACAGAACTTTCAAAGACCTATTCCGATGATGAGATCGCCATGATCCCCATATACTTCGGTGTTGATGATGCAAAGGAAGGTCTTTGCACCGGAACAGAGAACTACTGGTGCGTAAATGCCGAGAGTTCGGAAGAGGATATCCAGGCTACCCTTGATTTCATCAACTGGTGTGTAACCTCCGAAACAGGAACAACGGCAATGGCTAATGACATGGGCTTTACCATCCCCTTCAAGACAGCAGTGGAATCTCCCAATGCATTTGTTAAGCAGGATGCGGCTTATACCGCTGCAGGACTCACTCCTGTATCATGGAACTTCACAACAATGCCTTCGGAGAACTGGAAGAACGGTGTAGGATCTGCTCTTACGGCTTATGCTGCAGGAACAGGCGAGTGGGATGCCGTAGTAAGTGCTTTTGTTGACGGATGGGCTTCAGAGGCTGCCCTTTCAGAGTAATAAGGACTCTTGTGTGCATGAATGCGGGTCTGACCCGCAATACAGATGCACAGAGAATACATAACAGCATAGTGACTTAACAGTGAAATGACCGGGGTTGCTGTAAAGTGCAGCAACCCCTTTCACTAAAAATCGATTCCGGAAAAGAGGTTTTGATATGGTTGGAAAGTCGATAAAAAAATACTGGCCGGTCTTTCTCCTGCCAACGGTGTGCGCCTTTGCAATAGGGTTCTTATGGCCGTTTATCTGGGGACTGTACCTCTCATTCTGCAAGTTTACCACGGTTAAAAAGGTTACCTTTGTCGGGTTTTCCAATTATATCAATGTCTTTAAGGATGCGTCGTTTATGCGCTCCTTCTGGCTTACGGTGGCCTTTGCCCTTGTATCGAGCATACTCATCAACGTGCTCTCGTTTATCATAGCCCTTGTTCTTACAAAGGAATACAGGGGGACGAACATTTTCAGGACCGTATTCTTCATGCCCAATCTCATAGGCGGTATCGTCCTCGGATACATCTGGCAGACGCTTTTAAACGGAATACTGTTAAAGCTTGACCGGCCCCTTTTGGCTTTGTCGGAGGTCAACGGCTTCTGGGGCATGATCATCTTACTGTGCTGGCAGCAGATTGGATACATGATGATCATATATATAGCCGGATTGAACAGCATACCCTCCGATGTACTGGAGGCTGCAGCCATAGACGGGGCTTCGGCCATGCAGACCCTGTTCAGGGTAAAGCTTCCCATGGTAATGCCTTCCATAACAGTATGTACCTTCCTGACTCTTACAAACGGATTCAAAATGTTCGATCAGAACCTGTCCCTTACCGGCGGAGAGCCTGCAAAGAAATCCATGCTGCTTGCGCTTAATATCTATGACACCTTCTATGCCCGCTCGGGGCCCCAGTGGAAGGGAATAGGACAGGCAAAAGCCGTTATGTTCTTCCTTGTGGTGGTTATAATAGCCCTGATCCAGCTCAGGGCTACGACCAGAAAGGAGGTATACTGATATGAGCATCGGAAAGAAAAAGGGCGAAAGCATTGCTGTGATCATACTTTCGGTATTGTGTGTCGCCTATGTATATCCCATATTTACCATACTGATCAATTCCCTTAAGAAGAATTCATCCATCACGACCTCGGATGTTTTCAGGCTTCCCACGGCGGTAAGCTTCAGCGGTATATCCAATTACGTCGAGGGTATCACCAGCATGAACTTTTTGTCCTCTTTATGGTACAGCTTCTTTATCTCGGTGAGTTCCGTTGTGCTCATCATTCTCTGCTGTTCCATGGCGGCCTGGTATATCGTAAGAGTTAAGAGCGTGGCTGCAAATACATTTTTTTACCTCTGTATTTTCAGCATGGTGGTGCCTTTCCAGATGGTCATGTTCACCCTTGCCAATACGGCGGACAGGCTTCATCTCAATAATCCTTACAATATCTGCATAATCTATCTGGGGTTCGGCGCAGGTCTTGCGGTATTCATGTTCACGGGCTTTGTAAAATCGATTCCCGTGGAGATGGAGGAAGCGGCGATGATAGACGGCAGCAGCCCCGTTCAGACATTTTTCAGAGTGGTGATGCCCATCATGAAGCCTTCAGTGGTATCCACGGCCATACTTGAGGTCATGTGGGTATGGAACGACTATCTGCTTCCGACCCTTGTGCTTGATATAAAAAGATACAGAACGATACCCATGGCGATCCAGTATTTCAGGGGAAGCTACGGGACAGTTAACATGGGTGCAATGATGGCCTGTATAATTATCGATATAATCCCTATAATAGTTGTATATCTCGTGAGCCAGAAATATATCGTCGAAGGCGTTTTGGCCGGCGCGGTGAAGGGCTGAGGATATACCGAAACAGATTCTGTATGAACAGAACAGGTTCTGTGTGAACAACAGGATAATGCAGGTTTTATAAGAACAGCAGGATAATACCGGAGGAATAGAAAAACATGAGAAAAGCGGGAATTTTATTACCTATATTCAGTCTGCCGGGGAAGTACGGCATAGGATGTCTTTCAAAGGCGGCATATGATTTCGTGGATTTTCTGGCCCGGTCCGGGCAGAGCTACTGGCAGATCCTTCCCATAGGACCTACGGGATACGGGGATTCACCTTATCAGACCTTCTGTACCTTTGCCGGCAATCCCTATTTCATAAGCCTTGAGGAGCTTGTTTCGGAGGGCTTGCTTGAGACTTCCGATCTTAAGAAGGTCGATTTCGGAAGGGATGAAGAGATCATCGATTACGGACAGCTGTATAAGGTGAGATTCAATGTGCTCAAAAAAGCCTTTAAAAACAGCAGGCATAAGGGAACCGATGCATATAAAGCCTTTGAAGAAGAGAATGCCGACTGGCTTTCGGATTATGCGCTTTTTATGGCTTTAAAGGATAAATATGACGGCATAAGTTTTACAAAATGGCCGGATGAGCTCAGATTCAGAGATGAAAAGGCTCTTAAGAAGGCCGAAAAAGAGCTTGCCGAAACCATGGATTTTTACGGGTTTTTACAGTATAAGTTCTATGAACAGTGGTTTAAGCTCAAAAAATATGCCAATGAAAAGGGCATAGGAATAATCGGGGACATTCCGATCTATGTTTCGCCGGACAGTTCCGATCTGTGGGCAAATCCGAAGCTTTTCCAGACGGATGAAAACGGTGAGCTTATAAATGTGGCCGGCTGTCCTCCCGATGCTTTTACCCCTTTGGGGCAGCTGTGGGGAAATCCGGTTTATAACTGGGATCATCACAAAAAGACCGGTTATGGCTGGTGGATCACCCGCATGAGAAGATGTATCCGCCTGTATGATGTTGTGAGGATTGATCATTTCCGGGGGTTTGACGAGTATTATACGATAAAGGCCGGAAAAACCGATGCCACGGAAGGGGTATGGATGAAGGGCCCGGGCATTGAGCTCTTTAAGGTGATGAAGAAGGAACTCGGAAAGATGAATATAATCGCCGAGGATCTGGGATTCATTACTCCATCCGTGAGAAAGCTTGTAAAGGATACGGGTTTCCCCAACATGAAGGTACTGGAATTTGCTTTTGATCCCAATGATCATAAGGGAAAAGGAGAATTCCTGCCCCATAATTATAATTCCAATTCCGTGGTCTATACCGGGACCCATGATAATGAGACCCTTGTGGGTTATATTAAGGGCACATCACCGAAGGTGAGAAAAGCAGTTCTTTCGTATCTTGATCTGCATACAAGAGATGCGAAGAAGATCGCGGCAGCACTTGTAAGGCTTGCTCTTTCATCCGTTTCGGAACTTGCCGTGATCCCGGTCCAGGATTATCTGATGCTTGATAACCGTGCGAGGATAAACACCCCTTCAACTCTCGGAGGCAACTGGGTATGGAGGCTTAAGGAAGAGGACCTGAACGCAGATCTTTCTGAAAAGATAAAAAACCTTACCGACATGTTCGGAAGGAATACCGGGGAGAAAAAAGCAAAATAATGGCGAAGTATACTATCAAGGACATAGCGCATTACTGCAATGTCAGTATTTCCACCGTTTCAAGAGCCATAAACAACGATCCTACCATCAATAAGGAGACAAGGGACAGGATCCTTGATGTGGTGGAAAAATTCAATTATGTTCCGAACAACTCGGCCAGAAACCTTAAAATGTCCGAATCAAATACGGTGGCTCTGCTTGTGAAGGGCCTTCATAATCCGTTTTTTCAGGGGATGTTCGATCTGTTTGAAAACGGTCTGAAGGAAAAGGGGTATGATTTTTTTCTATATACCGTACTCGAGGATCAGAATGAATTTGAGGCAGGACTTCAGATAGCCAAGGAAAAAAGGCTTAAGGGAGTGATCTTTCTCGGAGGAAAGCTTGAAAAAAGCGAGTATACAAAGGAGCTTTCCGTTCCCTTTGTGCTTTGCTCCGTACCCGTAAGGGCGGGAGCGGGAAAGGGTCTTCCGATAGTTTCCATAGACGATGAAAAGGAAAGCTTCAGAGTAGTTGATTATCTGATAAAAAAAGGACATAAAAGGATCGCGATAATCACCGGCAAGCATCGGGATATGGCGGTCGGAAGCATAAGACTTGACGGATACAGGAAGGCTTTTGCACATAACGGGCTGCCGGTTGATGAGGACCTCATCAGATACATGAGGGATGACCTGCCGGAATACTCCGAGGAAAACGGTTACATGACCATGAAGGATCTGATCGATGACGGCTGTGACTTCACCGCTGTATTTGTGATATCCGACAGAACCGCCATCGGAGCCTATAAGGCCATATATGATGCGGGCAAGACAATACCCGGGGACTATTCCGTCATCGGCTTTGACGGGATCGAGGTCACCAGATATCTGTATCCAGCACTTACGACCATGGTCCAGCCCGTAGAGACCATGGTGAGCTCTTCCATCGATCTTCTGATGAGGCAGATCGGCGGAGAGGATATAAGGGAAAAAGAACTGTATGAAGCCACACTCATCGAGAGAGATTCGGTAAGAGAGCTGTGAGCGGTTTTTACAAAAACTAAATAGGTTTTTTTCTAAATAGAAAGCTGCTGTGTATGATAGAATTACAACATGGGAATTCCCTGACCGGCAGTTTTTTTATTGAGTGAGGAGTGAGATAATTGGCTGCCGGTTATATTATTATATAAAAAGGCAGATCAGATAAAGGAGGAAATGACCATGAGCATAGACTTAAGTGTTATGCCGAAGCTCGGATTCGGGCTGATGCGGCTGCCTGAAAAGAACGGAGTTATTGACCATGACCATGTCTGCAGGATGGTTGATAAATACATGAAGGCGGGAATGAATTATTTTGACACCGCTTATGTATATCATGGCGGCAGATCGGAGGTTGCGGCGAGGGAAGCTCTTGTTAAGAGATACCCAAGGGACAGCTTTATGTTAGCAACCAAGCTCCCGGCATGGGAGATAAGAAAGGAAGCGGACATAGAGAGGATCTTCAACGAGCAGTTAGAGAGAGCGGGGGTCGATTTCTTTGATTTTTATCTGCTTCACTCCATCGAAGACGGATCAAACCATGATACCTATGTGAAGTATGACTGCTTCAAATGGGGAATGCAGAAAAAGGCGGAGGGAAAGATCAGGCATTTCGGCTTTTCTTATCACGGAAGTCCGGAGCTTTTGGAAGAGATCCTTAATGCTCATCCGGAAGTTGAATTTGTCCAGATACAGCTCAATTATCTTGACAGGACCAATCCGGTTGTCAGATCCCAGAGACTCTATGAGATCCTGCATGACCGGAACATCCCCATCATAGTAATGGAGCCCGTAAGAGGCGGAATGCTTGCGGACCTCGGCCCCGAGATCGAGGCGAAGTTTAAGAAAAGACAGCCGGAAAGATCCGTGGCTTCCTGGGCCCTCCGGTTTGTGGGCTCCCTCCCCGGTGTCATGACCATATTATCGGGTATGTCAACGGAAGAGCAGATGGAGGATAATATAAATACTTTTGCCGATTTTGAACCTCTTGCGGATGATGAGTTTAAGATCGTAAATGAGGTTACCGAGGCGGTGCTTTCCATGCCGCAGATAGGCTGCACGGCCTGCAGATACTGCGTGGACGGCTGTCCCATGAAGATAAGCATTCCCGATGTTTTCAGGACCATAAATACCCTCAGGCGTTATCCTGACGACTGGAGATCAAAGAATTTCTATTCGGGACTCATACAGAGGAGCGGCAAGGCTTCCGACTGTATAGGCTGCGGTCAGTGCGAGAGGGTATGTCCCCAGCATCTTCCCATCATAGAACTGATGAAAGAGGCTTCCGGGATACTTGACTGAGTACCGGACGGAAGTTTTTTGCCATGATGATAGATACATCCGGTGTATGATGACCGGATGACGGAGGAAAAAAGATGAAAAAAAGAGCATTATTTATCGGCGGAACAGGTACCATCAGTACTGCCATAGTAAAAAGGCTGGTGAATGAACTTGACTGGGAGGTCTGGGTTATAAACCGGGGCAACAGGACCCATGTTCTGCCGGACGGCGTAAACCTTATAACCTGCGATATCAATGATGAGGAGGCGGTTCTCTCAAAGCTTGCGGGCATGACCTTCGACTGTGTATGCGAGTTCATAGGATTCACGGTTTCACAGGTGGAAAGGGACTACAGACTGTTTGCGGGCATGACAAAGCAGTATATCTATATAAGCTCCGCTTCCGCATATCACAAGCCGGCGGCAGGATATATCATCACTGAGGGGACCACGCTCTCAAATCCTTACTGGCAGTATTCGAGAGATAAGATAGCCTGTGAGGAATTTCTTATGAAAAAATACAGAGAGGAAGGCTTCCCCGTTACAATAGTAAGGCCCAGCCATACCTATGATGAGAGGAATGTACCTCTGGGTGTCCATGGGAAAAACGGTTTCTATCAGGTCATAAAGAGGATGCAGGAGGGTAAGCCCGTTATCATTCAGGGGGACGGCTCAAGTCTTTGGACCCTCACCTGGAACGGGGATTTTGCCATAGGCTATACAGGGCTTATGGGTAACAGGCATGCCATAGGTGAGGCTTTCCAGATAACCTCGGATGAGACTCTTACCTGGGATCAGATATATCAGACCATAGCCGATGCTCTGGGAGTAAAACTCAATGCGTATCATGTTGCAACGGATTTTCTCAGGGCGGCAGGTGATAAGTACGGATTTGATTTCACCGGGTCTTTGCTCGGAGATAAGTCCGTGTCGGTGGTATTTGACAATACAAAGCTGAAAAGAGCCGTTCCCGACATGAGGACGAATGTGCGCTTTGACATGGGAGTTAAGATCGCGCTTGATTATGTATTATCCCATCCCGATGAATGCATGAAGGAAGATCCGGAGTTTGACGAGTGGTGCGACAGGGTCATAGAGGCACTTGAAAAAGCGAAAGAGACCCTGTGAGACTTGGGGACGGTTCTTTTGTCTCATTTTTTTGAGACGGAGGAACCGTCCCCGATTCTCATTAAGATCTGATGAGACGGACAGGACAAAAGAACCGTCCTCATGTCTTGTAATAATTCAGAAGAAAGAAGGTATTTTATGATTATTTATGTTGATGTTAATGCGAAACACGATGGAAACGGAAGTAAACAGCTGCCCTACAGAAGGATAAACGAGGCGGCGGCAGCTGCATTGCCCGGAGATGAGATCCTGGTGGCGCCGGGAACATACAGGGAGTATGTCAATCCCGTCAACCCGGGAACGGAAGAGAACAGGATCGTTTATAAGAGCACTGAGCCGCTGGGAGCGGTGATAACCGGTGCCGAGAGAGTCACGGGCTGGACAAAATATAAGGGTGACGTCTGGACCGTAAGGGTGAAAAACAGTATTTTCGGTAATTACAATCCGTATACCACTCTTGTCTATGGTGACTGGTATTTTGCCACACCCAATAAGCATACAGGCTGTGTATGGTTAAATGATGCAGCCCTCTATGAGGTACTGAGCATAGAGGAGTGCGAGCAGGCGAAGGTTTACGAATGCTCATGGGATCCCGATAACTCAAAGAGAAAATGGATTGCACTACAGGATGAGGAAAAAGATGA
>JAIKZD010000131.1 GCA_024682555.1 Lachnospiraceae bacterium
CCCCGTAAATATGTCCGTTTATAGAAGCACAGTCCCAGTAATCGCCGATGATATCGTAGAGCTTTGGTGTTTCTTTCCGGACAGCGTCCGTTATGTCGCGGTAAAGCCCTGCCGAGGCATTTTTGTCGAATTTATTGAGCCAGGAGCTTGTGAACACCATGTCATAGTATTCACCCGAAGCCATCATAAGGTTGATCTTTTCCGTCGGCTGAAATTCGAGATCCGCCACGACCCCGATCTTCTCCGCGGAGACCTCGTTTGCGGCCGCTATGACCTCCTTTGCGTCAAGAGGAACGTTTCCGTTATCGTAGGTCACCATGCGAAGCCTTATGACTTCCTTATCACCGTAATCCCCTCTCCCGTCCCCGTTATTGCATCCGCAGGCCGGCAGGATCCCGATTGCTGTTATCATGATAAATAAAAGAGTACGCTTTATCCTGTCTGTCATGTTCTTTACCCCGTACATTTCTTTACCCCTTAACTGCGCCGACTGCCATTCCCGTTTTTAAAAACTTCTGAAAGAATGGAAACAGGATCATAACAGGAAGAATAACAACCACGACCATGGCCATACGGATGGTCACCGCAGGAGGTGTGTAGGTCTGCATACCCGACATATACTGGGCATCCCTCGTGATCGTATCGATACTTCTTTCCATATTCACAAGCACGTACTGAAGCGGATAGAGCTCTGTATGATTGCTGTCAAGGTACAGAAGCGACGGATACCAGCTGTTCCAGTACATAAATATCTGAAATACGGCCACGGTCATTATAACGGGCTTCGATACCGGAATGACGATCTGCGTTAGTATCTGCAGATGTCTGCAGCCGTCCAGTTTGGCAGCCTCAACCAGTGAGTCCGGAAGTGAATCGGTGAAATAATTCCGCATGATGAAAATATACCAGGTGGAACAGAGTCCCGGCAGAATGAGTGCAAAATATGTATTCTTAAGATGCAGTATCTGTGTGTTCACCATGTAGCTTGCCACCAGTCCGCCGGAAAACAGCATGGGGATCATGATAAAAACAAGAAGTGCCGTCCTGTAACGGTATTCCTTTCTGGAAAGCACATAAGCGATGGGACACATGAGCACAAGTCCCAGAAAAGAACCGGTCACGGTTATAAGAACGGAATTAAAAAAAGCCCGAGCAAGATATGGTCCCGACGCAGCAAGATATCTGTAGGCCTCAAGCGACAGTTCCCGCGGAAAGAAGCTGTATCCGGCCGAATTGACACTGCCCTGTGACGATACCGAAACTATCATCACTAAAAGGACCGGAAGAAAACACAGAAGAGCCAGCAGCGCAAACAGAAGGGTCACTATCCTGTTGACCCTTACCGAATAGGCGCTCTCCTGCGGGCTGATATAATCATTCATGTTAAAATCCCTTCCGTTTGATCATCCGAGATATTTTTCTAAAAGCACCAGATCGACGCCCTCGATCCCGTTAAAGACCGTCGGCACTATGCCTACCTCTTTGTACCCGAGCTTTTTATACATTTCCCTTGCCCTTTTATTTCTTGCATTCGTATCAAGCCTGAGTTCCGGAAAACCGTTGGTTTTTGCATAGTCCTCATAGTATTTCACAAATTTTTTTCCGTACCCTCTTCTTCCCACAGCCGGGGAAATGACCATTGTATGGAGCACACAGACTTTTTCATCCGGCACATCATATTCCCAGGAGGCCTTCTCGTAGGAATCCACCTGAACATTATTGATTATGCCGGTGCCAAGGATATCGCTTTCCTCAAGTGGCTCACCGGTTTCGGAAATCCTGCCCTCTCCCGGGATCTTACTATCCTCAAGCACGAAGAGATCACCCCTCTTAAGTGCGGCCTCGGCGGTTTTCCTAACAGGATAGATCGCCCGGTCCCAGCCAATGGTAACCTCTCCTCTTTCCTCTGCCGTATGGATATCATCATATATTTTTTCAATGGCATCAAGATCCGCTTCCGTAGCTTTGCGTATTATCATCTTATCATTTCATCCTTTCTGAGTTTCAAATACTTTTTCGGCCTCTTTTGCGGATATTGATCTATACTCCGCATGTTCTCCGGTTTCGGAAACCGTTTTCTTCATTTTCTCTCTCCTTACTTACAATATCAGGTCCCGCTTACTATATCCCCCAAAGTACATCCGACTGCATTTATAAGGTCGGCGGAGGAAAGTTCGATCTGATATCCCACCTTACCGGCACTGACAAATATCCGGTCATACGTTCCTGCAGTTTCATTTATAAAGGTCGGAAACTGTTTCTTCATCCCGATGGGAGAACATCCTCCGTGGACATATCCGGTCAGCGGGAGCAGTTCCTTCTGTTTAATCATCGCCACGGCCTTCTCTCCGCAAATTCCCGCAGCCTTCTTCAGATCAAGTTCTTCCGTTACCGGGATCACAAATACATAGAAATCACCGCTCTTTCCCCGGGTAACAAGTGTCTTGAAAACCCTGGCCGGATCTTCCCCGAGAATGCGGGCAATCTCTTCACCTGTCATAGATGGATCCGGTTCATAAGAATGACTCACATATGAGATCTTCTTTCCGTCAAGAACACGCATCACATTCGTCTTCTCACCCTTTTTCATGATAATCCCTTTTCCGTATCCTCCGTCATCCGTTATCCGTCACCTGCTTTTCCGCACATCCTCCGCGATCATATCTGTAAGGGCACTGCTTACCAGCGTTTCCGGATCGGAATCCGGACATATCCATTCACCGATAAGTTTCTCAGGCATTATAAGCGGCATCCTGTCATGAATGAACCTTATATCATCAGCCGCATCCCTGGTCAGGATCACAAACACAGGCATGCTGTCCTCAAACCTGTATAATCCACAAAGCCAGGTAACGGTCTCCTCAGCAGGCCGGATCGCGTATTTTTCACCTGTTGTTTTTTTCCCTTTACTGCCGGCAAGATGTTCCCACTCATAATAGAAGGATGCAGGAACGATACACCGGTGTGACTTCCAGGCATCCCTGAATGCAGGCCTTTCCGATGCAGTCTCAACGCGGGCATTGATCAGGAGCGATCTTTCGCTGAAACCCCACTTCATAGGAAAAACGGACCTCTTACCTGCCCTGTTGGGAGCGAGCACCGGAACCACATCCGTCGGATGTATCTCACCGGATGTGACAACGGCCGACGTTTTTTCCCATTCCCTGACAAGAGCCGACTGCAGCATTTTTTCTATCCAGGGGGACATCTCAATTGAATCTTCTATACGATACCTGCCACACACAAACGAATACCTCTTTTTCACAATTCAAAACAGATCCGAATCATCAAATTCATCGGGATCAAAGTCATCGGGATCATAGCCGGCATCCTCAAGAGCCTCACGCCGCTCATCCCCATCCAAAAAAGCCAGCTCTCCCGGATCGAGATCATCGTATTCATCATCATCCTTATCAAACGGTCCGGTCCCTTTTAAGTAATCCCTTACTTTTCTGTCCCAAAAACCCATCCGAATACCTCACTTTCAAGATGCTTTACAATATGCCGTTCAGTCGATCTTCTCTTTTTTCAACTTATTGATCTTTGCCGTTTCGATCAGAAATTCATCCCTCTTATCGGGGTTAAGCAAATTGTACTGATACAGAAACAGGCAGGCCATGATCTCTTTTACCGATGTCGCACCGTTATTCCTGATGCGCCTAAGCTCCGCGCCCGAGGCTATCAAATCCGCAAGCTCTCCGATGGTACGTATTCCGGCCCTTTTCAGATTATGATATGGCCGCACGCTCAGATCAAGTGCCTCTATTTCCGTATTTCGCATCTTCTCGGTCAGATGAAGGTTGAAATAAAACTGTCCTTTCTTCCTGTCTTTTACTTCAACTCCCCTGCTCTGCATCAGTTCCTTCAGTATGTTTATCAGTTCTTCTGTCCTGTTCATATCGTATTCCTCCATAAACGTCCTTAATGACCTCTTTTACGGCATGACATTTAAGTTCCACAATGTCGTCCGAACATTTTTTAGCGATCATTTTTGCAAGGTATTTAAGGTCTCTGACGGAATCCGATACCGCTACCGCATGCAGGTGGTTTTCCCGGGTAGTTGTAAATATCTGTCTGATAAATGCAGTTTTTGTTCCGACGAATTCAAGGACCGCATCAAATCTGTCAGGCTTCGTCACGACGTCAATGAGCATTGTCACTTCACCGGGTCTTTTGATGTAAGTATTGTATCCCCGTATGATCCCCGCTTCCTCAAGCTTTTTGACACGCTTCATCGTTGCAACTCTTGACATCCCGAGGGATTTTGAAAGTTCCTGATAGCTCATTCTGGCATTGCCTTTTATCAGTTCCAGTATCAGTTCATCCGTATCGTCCATATACCTTTCCTTTGGTTACCGTGAAGGAATTCGATCACAAACATATGTTAAATTCATAATAAAATCCGGATGAAAGGATGTCAACAATACCGGTTACGTTTCGTAACCTTTGTCCCGTCATGTCTTTTTTGCACGGAGCACTGATCCCACGGGCTGCCATGCATCCCAAAACAGACAGGTTCACGATCTAAGCCCTATGACCTGAGGTTCATGATATAATATAAAAAAGCAAGTACAGGGGAGATCAAAGGTGCCTGAACTGATCATCGGTATCATTGGTATAATACTCATATTTTTATTTCGTGATAATCTGCAGCTTATTGTGGGTGTTATGCTGTTCTGTGTTCTTTTGAGGATCTTTTCGAAGGTCCTTAAAAAACTTGGGCTCATCATGCGGCAGAAAAAGGAGGAACGGGCCCTGCATGAATATGAGATGTTTCTGATAGAGAATTTTGACACGGTCAATATCAACACGTTATCCGGACAGGAATTTGAATCCTTCACCGCAAGACTTCTGCAGCTCATCGGATTTACAAATGTCAGAACAACAAAGGCCAGCGGCGATCACGGAATAGATGTTATAGCGGAAGCAAACGGTCTGACCATAGGTATTCAGTGCAAACGCTATGCAAAATCCGTCGGAAACTCGGCGGTGCAGGAAGCATTCTCCGGTGCAGGATTTTACGGCTGCGACAGGGCTCTGGTCATCACAAACAGTTACTTCACTCCGCAGGCCATAGAAGAAGCCGAAAGGCTCGGGGTCAAACTATGGGACGGAAAAGCTGTCAGCAGGCTCATAAGACGGATAATGGAAAACGATGAAGACAGTTACAGTCTGATAAGCCGTATGGAATTCGATACGGAATATCAGGATCCTTCAGCCGATCCTTCAGCCTGATCCTTCAGCCTGATCCCATGCATCACCGGTAAGTCCTTCCAGGATGGAGCCCGATGCCCAGGGCATCAGTGCAAAGACCCCCGAAACCATCTCCGGGTTCCCTCAGATCACACTACGTTTATAATCGCTGGAAGATCTGACAACAACCCCTTTCGGCTTTAACAGCGTCAGTCTTTCGATCTCCTTTTTCCCTATGGCATCAAGCACGGTATTTATAAGTGTCTGCCCGAGCTCATCATAATCATAATCCACACTCGTTATTGCGGGATCCGATATCTTTGCAAGGTCGATATTATCGTAACTCACAACCGATATATCCTCGGGAACCCTGTAGCCATGCTTTTTGATGCTGTGGATCACACCTACGGCATTGTTGTCGTTTATACACAGGACCGCATCGGGCAGAGGATCTCCCGAAAGCTTCAGCTTCAGGAACAGTTCATCCATGGATCTGATGCCATCCTCAACGGAATAACCGCCCCAGTTGTTCAAATAAATATCATCCGCGATAAAGCCGTACTTATCCTTCCGTTCCAGAAATCTGTTGTATTTTACGTTTGTGGACTCAACATCATTCCTTCCGCCAAGCAGGGCTATACGTCGGTTATTGTTCTCATGGAGATGCTCAAGCAGCATGTCCATCGCTTCCTTGGCATCGATCTGCACCCTGTAGCAGTCTGTACCGTCAAGTTTGCCGGTAACTACCATGGGAATCTCGGAGGCAATGTCATTCACGAGGTTTACATAATCTTTTTTTGAAACGAGATCATCCACCGCTCCCCCAAGCTGGATTATGGCTTCGGCCCTCCATTCAATGAGCTTGTTGAGCTGTTTCTTCTCGATCTCAAGATCGCCGAAAGAATTGAGCATCATAAGAGTGTAGGCCTCCCTCTGGGCGGCCAGCTCACAGGCCACGTACAGATCGGCATAAAAGGTATTTCTGATATCGGCGACGATTATGCCTATTATCCTCGAACGGGTATCGGAAAGTCCTCTTGCAACGGCACTGGGGGTAAAATTGTACTTCTCGATGAGCGAGAGCACTCTCTCCCTCTTATCCCGGGCAACCTTTGCATTCCCGGTCATCACCCTCGATACCGTTGCGGGGGAAACCCCTGCTTCCTTTGCTATACTGTATATTGTTATCTTGCTGTCTTCCTTCTTGCCGTCTTCCTTCACCGTTTATCCACCGTCTGTGCCTTAATGAAGAACACCTTTCATCAAACCCCGTCAGAGCTGAAGCAGAGCTTGCAGCCGCTCACTTTTCCGCCGGCAGGATCACCGCCCGTGGAACAGTCTGCCGGCTTCAACTCGGCCGAAATATCTCCGGTAACGCCCGTGCTTCTTACGTAAAGCATCAGGTTACCTTCATAAGTCCGTCTGATCTTTTCCGTATAAGGAGTTGTATCCGACAGATCTCCGCTGTCCATATGTAAAAATACGGCTTCGCCCTCTATCTGCGCGCAAAGTTCTATATCCCGGTCGCAAACGGGGTTTCCGTTTCCATCCGCAAGGGTCACAAGGATCTGGTATACGGAGTTTTCATCTGCCTTAAGCCCCCTGTCTATAAGCTGCGTCCTGATAACGGTTTCATCTCCGTGAGTTATCAGAGAGTCGCTGTATTCCTTCCCTGACGGTCCATCAGCTGCGACAGCTTTGAGAGTGCCCGCCTCAAAAGGTACCTGCCAGGAAAATCTTCCGCGTTCATCTCTCTTTCGGATGCCGAGGCTTTTTTCATTCAGAAACAGCTCAACTTCGGGAAGATTACTGTAGGCTTCCACGTCAATGAGTTCGCCGTCCTTATGATTCCAGGAAAAAGAGAATCCGTATCCCGTCTTATTTTCCGATGCCTTCATGGCCGCGAGCTTTACAAATGGTTCGTCGGAAAAAAGACTCTTCCTGAAATAGTATTCTGCCTTGGGGATTCCCGCTGTGGTCATATGCCCGGCATGGGATCCCCGTTCGGGCCACAGCTTTGTCTCACCGAGATAATCGATCCCGGTCCACAGGCACTGCCCCGAGATAAACTCATTATCGAGCACATATCTCCACTGGGAATACTCATGACCGTTCTCGCTTCCGAATATCGGCTTGTCCGGAAACAGCTTATGGTCCTGCTCATAATACTGTTCCTTGTAGTTGTAGCCGATAACATCCAGGTCTTCAAAAAGGCCTATCTTCGATGACAGTTCGGGAAAAGCAAAGGCAAGTGTTACGGGCCTTATACAGTCGTACTTTCTGACAAGTCCGGAAAGCTCCTTTATCAGAGTCTTCAGTCTGACCGCATCGGGCTTCTTCTCATCATACATCCGTTCTGCCGCCGGTTTCCCCGCATCATTGTTTCCCGTCATCTGTGAAAACGATCTGTGACAGTAGGGATCGTTGGGATAATCGATCTCGTTTCCGATGCTCCAGAGGATCACCGAAGGATGACTGCGTCTGCTTTTCACAAATGATTCAATGTCTTTTTCGTGCCAAAGGGGATAATCCAGATAGTAGCCCTGATGTCTGGGGGGATATACGTTATGACCCTGCCACCATTTGTTCTTCGGTCCTTCCCATTCATCGAATATCTCATCTATCACAAAGAAACCCATCTCATCGCAAAGCTCATAGAGGCAATTGCTGTGGGGATTATGGCTCATCCTGATGGTATTGACACCCATCTCCTTAAGGAGCTTAAGTCTGCTTTCCCAGACATTCTTCGGTACCGCATTCCCGAAGCTTCCGCAATCCTCATGCAGGCAGACGCCCTTCAGCTTCATGGGTATGCCGTTACAGAAAAAACCTTTATCCGGGTCAAAATGTGTCTCTGTGATCCCGACTTTTTCCGTCAGTTCATCCTTTAACCCCGTATCCGTGGTTACCACGCTCTTCCACTCATACAGTACGGGCGTTTCGGGCGACCAGAGCCTTAATGCCCGATCCTTGTTATTTTTTTCGATACCTGTATCCAGGAACGTCTCTTCTCCCGCGGACAGTTTAAGAGTTCGTTCGGATATGAGCTTTCCGTCAAGGAAATCCCGTACATTAACCGTTTCTTCGTAAGATGTATTATTTACCAGCACATGGTTTATTCTGATATTGACAGAATCCGATGAGCCGGAGGCCCCGGAATCTTTTTTTTCGGAATCAGAGCCTCTACCCGGTCCATCATATACCGGTACCGCGGAAAAAGCCCTCTCCGAAAACTTCTCATGAACCTTAGGCTGAATAAGAAGCTTCACCGGTCTTTCTATTCCCGATCCCGTATACCATCTCGAGTCGGAGATATCCTCATGATTTACCTCCACGGTGATATAATTCGGCTTTCCGAAAAGGATCGCATGAGATACATCAAAGGAAAAAGATGTATATCCGTTTGCATGATCCCCCAGATAATACTGATTCATCCACACCCGGCATCTTTTGTATACCCCTTCAAAAATCAGGGTGATGTCCGAATCCTTAAGATCTTCCGGGATGTCCGCGGGTATACGGTAATACCCGGTGCCGCCCCTTACATAACCGGTTCCGCTTGAATACTCCTTTGAAAAAGGATATTCCAGAGCCCAGTCATGCGGAAGAAAGACCTGCCTGAAATGAGATCCTTCATAATCCGAAAGATCCTCTGTTCGTATACTCCATGCGTCTTCTGTTTTATCAAGCGTGAACCATGCCTTATTCAGTATCAGTTCCATCTTACTGCGTTCCTCAATAATCCCGTCCGTGTTTTATGCTTTCATTCGTTCCCGGCACCCCGGGCTTTTAGGTAAAAAGGGGCGTGCCGGGCACGCCCCCTTTCCCTTAAACAACATAATTCAGATTGTTATTCTGTTTGTTTTTCATTACTTGTAAAGCTCGTCGATCTGTCTCTGAAGCTCTGCTGTTACATCATCGATTCCTGCTGCCTTCAAAGCTTCCTGATACTCGGCAACGATCTCTTCTGCGGTTCCTGTGTATTTACCGAAGGAGATCTGCTTCATGTAGTTTGTATGGATCTCGGAGATATTGTTGATCTGAGCCTGGATGTTATCAACATCGGGAATGAACTGACCATACGGATAGTCGATCTTGATATTGTTATATTCTTCATAGAGCTTGTCTATAGCTTCCCAGTTTCTTGTTGCATCCTTGATCTCAAGGTCATCGTTACGTCCCCACCAGAAGTTCGTGGTGATGGCGTCGGTGTCTGCATTGTAGGATTCAGGCTGTATTCTCAGTCCGTTCTCATCGAGATCCCACTGTCTGCCCTGAACACCATAGTTGAAGAGTTCATAGCAGTCCTTGTCGTTTCTTAAGAGATCATAAACCATAAGAGCTCTCTCGGGATTCTTTGATGCTGCCGAAACAGCCATTGCACCGTGAGTGATCGAAAGTGCTACAACGTTCTTTGCTTCTTCTCCGAAATAGAAGAAACCTGACTCCGCATTGGGATCTTCATAGATCGTGTTGTTTGAAGTATGTGAGCAAAGGTCTGTCCAGGTCTGGGTATGATGCTGCTCTGCCGCAACCTTTCCTACACGATAATCTTCTCTGTTGTCGGAATTGGTGTTGTTGAGAACGTCTGTCTTCCAAACGCCGATGTTATCCCATTCCTTCATCATCTTTGCATATTCAACAAGTGAATCGGTATCCGTTACATAAGGGCTGTATACGGTATAAAGATCATCCTTTGTGCCGCCCCACATAGCTCCTGCATTAAGTCCGTCGATAGGAACATAGTCGCTGTGTGATACTATCCAGCCGCCTGCCATCTGTGAATACTGGGTTCCGTCCGAATCCCAGGGGATGATGTCGGGATAAGTCTTCTTAACATAGTCGAAATATGTTGTAAGATCTTCCCACTTATGAACTCCGTCCGCAAGACCTGCTTCCTTTGCCCAGTCAAGTCTGTAGATGAAACCGTGGTTGGTCCACTGTGCGTAATTGTCCTCGGGGATCAGATAGATCTCGCCGTCATACTTACACATATCCCAATGATCTGCGGGAACGGATTCCCAGGTCTTGGGGCAGTATGTCTTGAGCATATCCTCGGAGAGCTCAAGGAAAGCACCGTTCTTTGCATTCGGCCATGCATCCAGCCAGTCTGTTGCCGTACCGACAAGGTCAACGGTTCCGTCCATCTGAGCGAGTGTCAGATTGTAAACCGACAGATAATCCGTCCAGTCGATGTAGTAGATCTCAAGCTCTGCATTAACCTTTTCCGTAAGGATGGCGTTGAGCTTTTCAAGCATCTCCTCTGTAGCGCCGTTGGTCGGCTTACCGCCTGTGGTCATGTAAACAACCTTTACATGCTCCGAAGTGTCGATGTCACCGGCTTCAGCTCCCGAAGAAGCCTCTGTCTTGTCCCCTCCGTCTGCCGAGGGTGCTGCTGTTCCGGCGGTGCCGCAGGCCGTGAGACCAAGTACCATTGCACCGGCTAACAATAATGCCATCAGTTTCTTTTTCATTCTTTTTCCTCCTGTGTTTTTTTGCTTTTTATCTGCTGTAAACAAAGTGCATCTCTGTTTACCATACATTCATTCATATCCGGATCATGCATCCGCCCGGGTCATCCGTCCCCCGAACCATCCGGCCAAACATCCGGTGATATTCACCCCTTGACCGCGCCGACGGTAATACCGCCGATGAAATATCTCTGTACGAAGGGATAGAACAATACTATGGGACCTGTTGCAAGTACCGCCGTCGCCATCTTCAGACCCTCGGAAGGTATATCTTCAAGAGTGATATACTGTCCTGCCACGGAATTCTTAAGACTCTGCACCTCGTTGACGACCTTGTAAAGATTGTACTGAAGCGGCACCACAAGGATCTTGGAGCTTAAGAAAAGCGATGACTGGTACCACTCATTCCAGTATCCGAGTGCAAGGAAGAGTCCTATGGTTGCAAGTGCGGGCTTAAGCATGGGCAGGATAAGCGCAGTAAAGATCTTCATATCTCCCGCCCCGTCTATCTTTCCGGATTCCGTGATCTCAAAAGGGATAGACTTGACGAAATTCTTCATGAGTATTATGAGCCAGGGACTCATCAGAAGGGGAAGCAGCACCGCAAAATAACTGTCCTTTAAATGGTACGTCTGAGTCATCAGAAGGTAATAGGGTGCAAGTCCCGCCTGGAAAAGGCTCGTAAAATATATGAAAAACGATATCGTATTTCTCAGCACAAAATCTTTTCTCTGAAGGGCATAACCGGTCATGGCGATAACGCTCAGTCCTATGGCCGTACCCACAAGAGTGAGGGTGATGGTCAGGATATATGATTTCCATATGATCCCTCCGCCCGTAACCATTTCATAGGCCCTCAGGGTAAAATCCTTGGGGATGAGCCGTACTCCCTCAGCCCTTATAACAGCCTCGTTCGTAAAAGAGGTTCCTACTATGAGAAGGAAAGGAAAGATACAGGTTAAGGCATAGAAGGTAACGAATACATAGCCTATACCCCTTATGATCCTGTCCGATATATCAAGCTTTATCTTAACGGCAGGCTTAACCTGCGATTTGGATGTTTTATCTGACATCTGCATATCCCCCTAAAACAATGAATAATCCGGATCGATCTTTTTAACCACAAAGTTGGCTACCATTACCATACAGAATCCTATCAGTGACTGATACAGACCTACCGCGGAAGCCGTGGCAAAGTTAAAGTCGGTCATGGTCGCCCTGTATACATAGGTTTCAATAATATCCGTGGTTGAGAAGAGCAGCGGATTTCTGCCCACTATGTTATAGAAGAGACCAAAATTACCTTTTACGATACCGCCCAGAGCAAATAAGAGCAGAATGACCACTGTCTGTCTGAGGCTCGGAAGTATGATATATCTTATCTTCTGCCAGCCGTTGGCGCCGTCCACTCTTGCAGCCTCAACGATCTCGGTGTCGATGCCCATGATGGCCGCAAAATAGACCACCGAATTGTATCCCGTGCTCTGCCACAGATGGATTATGACCATCAGCACCGGCCAGACCGAAGCATCGGAATACGGACCCCAGGGTTCTCTCCCGAGTTTCGTAAGAACGGTGTTAACAAAACCCGTATCATAGTTTAAAAGGTTGAATATCAAAAGACCCACAAGAACCTGAGATATGAAATAGGGAAGGAACATCATGGTCTGGGAAACCTTCTTGAACCACTGGGTTCTTATCTCGTTAAGCAGTATCGCAACAAATACCGCAAGGAGATTTCCAAGTATTATGAAGGCCAGATTGTAGAGGATTGTATTCCTCGTAAGCTCCAGAAGTTTTCCGGAGTTAAAAAGAAACTCGAAATTCTTAAGTCCAACAAACTTGCTGCCGAAGATACCGTTTCTGTAATTGTATTTTACAAAGGCCACATAGATCCCCGGCATCGGTGCATAGGAAAAAGCAATAAAAAACAGGATCGCAGGAAGACACATAAGTATAAGCGTTCTGTTTCTCCACAGTTTCTTCTTAAATGTCATCTTCTCAGATCCCGTTGACAAAGCTCCAGTCTTTGTGCCCATAAGCATCCTCCTGATTTTGAAATCGGTTTCATGGTCTTATGGTAGTATAATCGACCCCTGATGTCAACGGTGATTGTTCACTTCTTCCGTTTTTCATAAATTCGCATGTATATTTTTGTGCAATTTGCCACCGTGCTACGAAATCGGTTTCGTAAATATCTCCCCTTAAAATCCCCCTCATAAACCCTATCCCTTCGGGGGTCCGAAAAACTGGCGGATGAGCCTGCCCGGTCACAATCCATCTGTCGGAGGCACGGCTTCCAAACTTATGGTATGATTAGGTATGATCAGGTATGATCGGAATCGACAGACGGAGAACATGACCATGAAAAAAGAATTTCTTGAAATAATGAACGGATATGAAGGCGATTGTCAGACACCCGGCTTTAAGGATACCCTCAAAGCTCTTACGGGAAAGATAACGGCCGAAGCAAAAAAGGAACTTATAAAGGCCGCGGATGAACGGCTTTCCTTTGAATTTAAACCGCTTCCCGCCACACTCTTCATGTCCTTTAAGCGGATCGGCAACAGGACCGATTACGAGGATGTCTACTTTGAAAAACGGCGCGCCCTGAATGACCTCATACTGGGATGGCTGTGCCTGTATGGCAAAGCCGCCCCCTACACGGACAGGATCATCGATGGCATTTTTTCCATCTGTGAAGAAAGTACCTGGTGTCTTCCCGCGCACAATACCTATATACGCGATACGCCGCAGTTCATCCTTCCCGATACCCAAAGGCCCGTTTTGGACCTCTTTGCCTGCGAGACGGCTGCTCTTCTGTCGGTGGCCGGATATGTTCTTAAAGATGAGCTTGACAGGATATCTCCCTTCATAACCGGAAGGATCCGGCATGAGATAAGACAGCGTATCATAAAGCCCTACCTCACAAAGCACTTCTGGTGGATGGGTAAAGGACCGGAGCCCATGTGCAACTGGACCATATGGTGTACACAGAATATCCTGATCACGGCTGCCTTAAATCCCTTAAGCCCCTCCGAAAGAAAAAAGCTTGTTAAAAAGTCCGCCCTAAGCGTTGATTATTTTCTCAAGGATTACGGACAGGACGGATGCTGTGATGAGGGCGCGGGCTATTACAGGCACGCGGGACTGTGCCTTTATATAACGCTGTATCTTCTGAACAGCTTCACCAAAAACGCTTTTGAAAAAATGTGGCAGGATGAAAAGATAAGAAACATCGCGGAATATATATGTAATGTCCATGCCTTTGACATCTACTACCTCAACTATTCCGACTGTTCGGCGGTACCCGGCCGGGGCGGGGTTCGTGAATATCTCTTCGGAAAAGCAATAAACAGCAGAAAGCTCATGTCCTTTGCCGCCGGGGAATACGAAAACTCGGATGACCCCTATCTCAAAAAAGAGATAAATCTTACCTACCGCCTCCTGACCCTTCTGACCGAGAAAGAGATCCGGGATTACAGTGCGGCGGCAGAAACAGCAGAGACCGGCTCCCCCGAATGCATATGGTACGAAAGCGTGGGCCTTTTTATCGTAAAAACAAAGGATACGGTGGTATCTTTAAAAGCCGGCGACAATGATGACAACCACAATCATAACGATACGGGAAGCCTCATACTCTATCACAACGGAATGCCGGTCCTCATTGACGTCGGAGTTGAAAGCTACAGCGCAAAGACCTTTTCCGACAGACGCTATGAAATATGGACCATGCAGTCCTCCTTCCATAATCTCCCGACCATAAACGGCTTTGATGAGGCTCCGGGGAAAGAATACAGGGCAGAAAATGTCAGAGTGGACCAAAAAGGCTTAAATATCTCAATGGACATCGCTTCCGCCTTTCCAAAGGACTGTAAGATCGGATCATATATAAGGACCCTGAAGGTGACAGGCACATCCGGCAAAAGCCCGGCACCGGGAGACTGCGTGATAAGGCTTTCCGACGAAGTCCGGTTTAAAAATTCCGGAACGGGAAAAGACAATGAAGTTATCCTCAATTTCATGACATATGAAAAACCGACCTTTAAGAATAACATCCTAAAGGTCGGCGATATTTACTCTTTCAATATAACAGGCGTCTCAGACTGTCTCATCGAGACCATCCCGGTTAAAGACAAAAGACTTATGGAAGCCTGGAAACATGATATCTACCGTATCAGGTTCACCATGGAAGGCACCGGATTCGGGATGGAAACAAGGCTCTGATCAATATCAGATGGTGAATCTGTTCACGATATCCTTAAGCTCATTGGATTCATCAAGAGTACTCTCGGACTGCTCTCTGATACTTGTGATGGTGCTGCCCATCTCCTGCATGGATGCGTTTGTCTCCTGACAGGAAGCCGCATTCTCTTCGGAAATGGAGGACAGATTGCTGACTTCATCAAGGATCCTCTCCTTGGCCTCATCGAGCTGTACCGTCTTGTCTGCGATGATATTGATGGCATCGGCAGTCTCCGCAGCCTTCTGGTTAACAATGGTAAAGCTGTTGTCAACATCCGAAAGAACGCTTCCTTCATTACCTACAGCTTCCTGTATCCTCTGAGCATATTCTACATTCTTCTCACTGGAAGCAATGATATCCGCAACAACCTCTTTGATCTCCTGGCTGGACTTTGTGGACTGTGCCGCAAGATCGGATATCTCGGTAGCAACAACCGCGAAGCCTCTTCCTGCATCTCCTGCTCTTGCTGCCTCGATGGAAGCATTCAGAGATAACAGATTGGTCTGGGAAGCTATGCTTTCGATAACGGTAGCTGCTGTGGATATCTTCTCGATAGCCTTTGCGGAAGAATTGATACCTTCTACCACGTCATTAACAACATTTACCGTTTCGCTGTTTACGGAAATAAGGTTTGTAAGTGCCTTCTGTGCCGATATGGCCTCGTCCTTAACCTCGTTTGCATAAATATTTGCATTATCCGCAAGCGACTTGATATCTTCGATGTTCGCGCCCATGTTCAGCATGTTCTCGTTGGTATTCTGAACCGATTCGGCCATATCCATCGAACCCTTCGCAAGTCCGTCAACCGCTGAAACGATTCCCTCGGTGGTCTGGTTACAGGTCTCGACTCCCGAAGCAACCTCGGACATGTTCATGTTCATGCCGTTGGCGTTATGCAGGATGGAGGCTATTATCGATTTCAGCGAGGTCCTTAAGGATACGATATCTTCACCGATGATGGCAAGCTCCTTTATGTTTGACTTTATCTCATTCTCACTGGTAAGATCGTTGGTCGCAACCTTTTCAACCTCTTCAACGATGGTATTCATGGAATTAACGATCCTCTTTGAGATGATGGTTATCACGGTACCGAAGATAAGGATGGCAACTATGGTAACTATTACCGAAACCATTACCGCACTCCTTATAAGAGCTTTAACCTCGGCTTCGGGCTCACCTGCCCAGGCAGAACCCGCAACATTTCCGTTACCGTCCCACAATGGCATATAATAAACATAGTATTCTTTTCCGCCGATCACAACGCCGTCGGCATTGTAATCCTTTCCGGAACTTACCGCGGCCCAGATCTTGGGATCCATCTGGGTGTTCTCATTTCTCTCACCCTGCGGATTTCTGGCAGAAGTAATAAATCTTGTATCTCCGAGGAAAAGAGTAAGCTCTATTCCCTCATCTTTATACATATCCACATAGTCGTGCTCATAAGGGATCTCATTCCCATGCTCAAGCTCATACTGATAATACTTTCTCAATCCGTCGGCAGCGACCTTAAGCTTGTTATAGATCGCATCCTCAAGGCTTGATGTAAGTTTTGATGATGTCGTGATCGCAAGTATGATACCGGAAACTATAAGCGGTACAAATCCGATCAGCAAAAGCGCCAGAGTAATAGGCAGTCCTTTCTTGTTTTTCATCGGTTTTACCCCCTTTATAAAATATTAATATATTCAAAACCTTCGGAATATCCCGCGGTCTTGTAAACACCTTCGGTCAGGGATGTTTCCATCCCCCGGGCCTCCTATGCGCCCGCACTGCTGCTGTAATACTTCTCAAGTTCGTTCCTGCATGCGAGGAATACCGACAGCATGTTGGGATCAAACTGGGTTCCCATTCCTTCCGCCATTATCTCTGCAGCCTTTTCAAAGCTCAATGCTTCCTTGTAGCATCTCTTGCTGACCAGGGCATCATAGACATCGGCGATGGACATTATCCTGGCCTCCACAGGGATCATCTCTCCCACAAGGCCTTCCGGATAGCCCTTTCCGTCCCATCTCTCATGATGGAATCTAGCAATATTATAGGCTGTATCAACAAAGTGCTGCTCCTCAACACCTCTTAAAATGATATCAACAAATTCACCGCTTTTTGCGGCATGGGTCTTCATGATGTCAAATTCACCCGGGGAAAGCCTGGACGGTTTCAAAAGAATTGAATTCTCGATAGTGATCTTTCCAAGATCATGCATGGGCGCCGCCCTGACTACATCATCGGCAAACTGCCTGTCGAGATGATATACCCCCTGCTTTTCCATCTCATCAACTATGATCTTAATAATATCACTTGTACGCTTAACATGACCCCCTGTATTATTATCTCTGTTTTCCACCATATTTGCAAGACCCAAAACGATTCGCTGCTGCATGTCGATGATATTTTCGGTCTTTTTGGCAACCTCGGTGTTAAGACTGTCATTGTAATCCCTCATGACATCAATGACCTTCTGTTCCTCGGTAACGTCCCTTATTTCAAACAGGTATCCCTGTGCCCTTCCGTCCCGTCTGACGGAGAACTCGGACACCTCACAGTTACAGATCATATCGCCGAAGGTCTGAACCCTGGATGAACCTATATTGTCCCTGTATCCGTTTATAAGATCGTATATGACGGATCCCTCTTCACTGTTTTCGTCAAATCTTGCGTCCACCATCTGATCCTTAAGTCCCGGCAGATAATCGCAGGCTTTCTCATTACAGCTTAAGAAATTGCCGTCAAGATCCACCGCCACAAAGCCTCTTACACCGTGATATCTCTGATGCTCCAGTATCAGACTCGAGATATCATGGGCTCTGGTATGATCATAATCGATCGCAATGATAAAATCGGCCGCAACATACAGGACGGGCAGAAACGAGAAATTGAAATCAAAGGCCGATTCCACCACATACATGAAAAGACCCAGACCGATCCCCATGGAATACACAAAAAGCGATCTTCTTGAATAATTTCCCTTCTGTATAAAAGCAAACATTAAGATCGCAATCATATACAGAATGATGACCACCATAAAGATCCAGTGGAATATCCGAAGCGGCCCCCCCGTAACCTTGGTTGCCGTTCCCATTCCCGTATCCACAAGCTTAATGGATGTGTAGTAAAGGTCGTTGTTAACGCACAGCCATACTATAAGAAGATGGGCATAGGCCAGACCGTAAACGGCAGTCTTTACCCACTGTTTTACTTTTACACCGGCAAAATGCAGCACGGAAAACATTAAAACCGTGGGAAGGAGGGTGCTGTCAAGATAGATGATGCAGAACGCAAGCCTGGCACCTTCCTCGGTGGTAACCCTCGTCTTGAGCCAGTAACCCAAAACGATAACGGGTATCAGCAGAACTATGGTCCAGTAGTTGATATCCACGTTATCATAATTCTTCTGCGCCATATATACGACTATTATGACTGACAGGATCAGCAGTATCCCGTATAAGACCGATATCATTTACCTATCTCCTGATCAATCTCAAAATAGTAATCATTCCCGAATTCGTTCATGTTCGTTATCTTAAGCTCCGAACCCATGAACTCCAAAAGCCTGCAGATGAGCTTCATCGAAAGTCCGCCTTCATCCGGGTCTTCCTTTTCCCCTTCTCTCAGGAGCGCAGTGCTCACGCTGTCATTCGTTTCCCCCGTATCCTTAACGGAAACAAGAAGGTGCACGATGTTCTTTTCATCCATAACTTTTCCGAAGACGGAAAGCTTTATATCACCCTTCTCGGAATGGCTGATGGAATTGTCAAGCAGCACGCTTATTATCTGTCTTATCCTGACAGGATCTCCGAAAAGAGCATCCGGCAGATATGCGGTAATATCCTTAACGAACCCCAGCCCTTTTTCACCGGCCTTTTCCCTGTATTCCGTCTCGATGCCGTATATAAGATCCCTCAGGGAATATCCCGTCTTTTCAAGCCTGAAGGTTCCCGTCTCAAGCCTTGAAAAATCAAGGACAACATCCAGTCTGGACTTAAGCTCCTCACCGGCATTTTGTATAAGCCTTGCACTCTCCCTGATGGAGGTGGAAACGGTGGCATCAAGTATACTGCGGCTCTCCTCTTCGATGGTCTTAACGGGGGTAAAGACCTCATAAGTGATGTTTTCCAGGAATACGCTTTTTGCCTTGCTCTCTGACCTTGCCTTTTCTACCTGGCCGAGAACCCGGTCATATTCCGCTTTCTCCGCATTGATCTCCTCAATGGTAAAAAGCGCCCTGTCAACCGGGCTTCCGGGTTTTCTGTCCATGGCTATGAAACGGATCCTGCACCAGCCCCTTTTTTTGCTGATATACTCCACAGCCACGCTTTCCTTGCCGTCAAGTCTTTCGGACAGGGTGGAAAGATCCGCGAATTCAAGCATCGCATCCCTGTATTCCCCATCGGAGTCCGTCCCGAAATAATCAAGCAGCAGTGCCCTGGCTCCGGTATTCTTCTGAAAACTCCTTTCGGATTCCTCATCAGCGGATACCTTAGTCAGTATATCCCTGGAGATATCGGCTATATAGATAGCCTCATACATGTCTGACATGCAGGAGATGCCGGATTTCCTGAGCTCCATCTCCTTTTCCGCCCTCTTATAGGCCGAGGCCGAAGCACTGAACATTCCGAACACGAAAAGCCACACGAGAAACAGCAGACAGGCGGCGATAAAACCGAAGCCCTGGGTATAGCTCTTGTGGTAATAGTACTCCAACGAATAATCGTTTATTTCAAGGGGGTTGTCCGAATAGAAGATAACACCGACGGTAACGGAACTGTTTCCCGGTACCGGAGCCTCCCTGACTGTCTTGGAAGGATAATAGATCACCCTGTCTCCCTTACTCAGCGGAAAGAGTGTATCGGCTCCGTCCACAATGTAATCCAGATTCAGATCCTCCGTGTCAAAATCCGCCAGATTTAAGGTCTGTACCCTCTCATTACCGGTATCGACATGCTGATGTATCTCAACGGTCCCGTTCCAGAACTGGTTGATCATGCAGTCCTCCAGGATGTCGATCTTAAGCTCCCAGGAGCTTATCTCATCGGGAGCCGCATTGTTAAGGGTACAGTCATATATGACTCCGTATACCTTAAGATCCTTTTTATACCAGCTCGAGGTGCTGTCGCCTCTCTTCTGTATCTGCATATATGACGGCTTATCGGATTCCGCTCCCGTAACCGTACGCAATTTTGAATTAAAGGATGTAACGGATATGAACTGCGCTATCAGGGCAACTATGGCCGCAACTCCGGTGACGGCTAAGATTATGCGCATCCGCCTTCTGTGTTCATATTTCATTTTTTTCTCCCATTACAATAACCGGCATACCGGTTACCGGATCCATACCTTAAAAAATCTATATAAAATATTATCGGCCGGTCCGTACAAAAACTTTACATGATCATGATATCGGTCAGTGCACACTGATCGCCGGTCAGGGCAGCGTAAACCTTCTGTTTCCTGTCTTTTAACACCGTGACATTTCTTACGCTCACCCCGTAATTTACCGAAGAAATAACGATCCTTCCGCCCTGTCTGTGTATGGTCAGTGTGGCATTATATCCCTTTTTGTTGATCTTCTTCCAGTCATCCCAGTCCGTAAACTCTCCGGTCGTTTCAAGGGACATCTCGTTTTCCGCATGATCCTGCGGGCTCCAGGATTCCCCGCTTAGGGAAAACAGGGCAAACTCTTTGTAATTCTTTCCCTTCCTCTTTCCGTCATCGGCATAATACAGAAGGACGAAGGGACAATGCCAGACAAGATTGGCCGTAGGCAGGCTCATGGTATGGAAAGATATCCTCATGTCATCCTTTATCTCCACACCCTCCGTAACCGCACTCAGGGTCCCGTCCACCTGGACATTCGGTATATCCCCCTCAAGGTGATCGATGTAGCCCACCTCATCGGCTATTCTTTCGATCTCACCCTCATCTATGCTCTCCTTTGAGGTGGTGATCTCAATATTCCTGATGATACAGTGCTCACCGGTTATTCCGATGTAAGCCCATCTCGAGCTGTCAGGCAGGGCGATCACCGCTTCATAAGCTCCGTCCGCGCTGTAAAACCTGATCCTTACGTGATCTCTGTATTTTACGGCCTCTATCTCATACCTGCTGACTCCGTCATTATCCGCCGCAAATGCTTCCCCCGCCTTTTCTTCCGGCCCGGAACCGATTTCCTTCACAATGATATTGCGTGCGTTTGTGGAAACATAATTACCGTCAAACCAGAACTCCCCATATTCAAGATATCTCTGGTCCTCAATGGATTTATAGGTATCGTGGACCTTCGAATCATAGGAGTCAAAGAGGATGATGGAAGGTTTGGAAAAATCTTTTTTCCCTTTCCCGTCGGATTCACCGTTAAATGTGATAGTGGTGGCATTCAGGGTTATGTTTATTCCTCTGGAAATATTGTCCCTGTATTCAAAACACTGCAGTTCATTCTTCCATGAGATGTCCTCTCCGGCTTCACGCTCCTTAAGCAGCAGCTCCCTGTCACGGTCCATTATACCCAGGATAACGGAAACAATTTCGGGATCGTAACGGGTTCCGGAACCCTTAAGGAATTCTTCCCTTACCATCTGGTCGGGCATCGGCTCGCTGTAGCCGGTTCCCTCGGTCATGACATCATATGCATCCGCAACCGCAATGATCCTTGCGATCTTTGGTATCTCATCTCCTTTGAGCCCGTCGGGATACCCTTTTCCGTCATATCTCTCATTATAATAATGGGCACCGGTGCTAAGATAAGGAAAATCCTCGATCCCCGAAAGAATGCGGTTGCCCACAACGGGATTCTGCTTTACGATCTCAAGTTCTTCCGGGGTCAGACTCTCGCTCTTTCCCAGCAGACTGTCGGGAATGCATATCTTTCCCACATCATGAAGAAGCGCGGCATAATAGACCTTCTGGCACTCGTCCTCATCCATGCCGTATCTTTTTGCTATCTCCCGCGAATAATCGGCCACCCGTATCGAATGGCCTTTTGAAAATACGTCCCTTTCATCTATGGCACTTGCAAAGGTCCTGGCCACCTGATTGAAGAGCCTGTGAGTGCTCTTCTGTTCATCCTTTAACAGATCGATCTCGAGCCTGCTTGCCCTTTCAACCTTTGCATTAAGATCCGCAAGAGAGATGATATAAAGATTTATTCCGAAGACAACGACCACCATATTGGTAAGGGAAAGCCCGTACAGGAATAACTGGGCTCCGGTGGCCGCAAGAGGGATCCCAGAAAAGAGCAGGAGGGATATGAATATGGGACGGCTCAGCCTGTTTTTGTACGATAATATCAGGCTTATCTGCAGCACCATCATTATCAGCGGTATCGCAAAACAGACAATTATCCCGTCAGAACGGTGATAAACATTCTGCTCGTCAAAATAATAATAGAATCCGGTAAACTGCGATATGACAAGAAGAAATACCCCGGCGAAGCAAAGTTCGTCTATCCTTTTAAACCTTTTTGGCAGGACCTTTACACCGGCATCATGGCTTATCAGATCCTTCAGATACATGTTATAGATGTAGACCGTAGCAAGAGATGCCAGGAAATTCATGAAATTTGTAAAACGCACCATGAAGTATCCGAAGGACGAGGTATCGCCCCTGAATACATATGCATTTCTGTCGCAAAAGAGCATGATCATACAGGAGATCTCAAGCAGTATCAGCGCCCTTTTCCTCTCCTTGGTGTATGCTCTTGTATTGTAGGCACAGATGGCCGTAGCCGCGGCGACTCCCTCCATAAAGAGCATTATATTCAGCTGGTGATCCAATAGAAATCTATACATTTGCTTTTCTGCCTGCGAAGAATTTTTCCAGATTGTTTAAAAGCTCCTGCCTGTCGATATTCTTAAGGAAATATCCTTCAGGCTTTAAAGCCACTACCGACATGACACTCTCTCTGTCACCCTTTCCGGTAAGAAAGATGACGGGTATGGATTTGGTCTCTTCATCCGCCCTTAACATTTCAAGTACTTTGGGTCCGCTGGTCACGGGCATTTCGTAGTCAAGCAGGATGGCATCCGCCTTGTTCCTGCCGAGCCATTTGATAGCCTGAAGTCCGGAGGTCACGATGGAGACCCTGTAAACATCCTTGAGCCAGTCCCTTACAAGGGACAGATATGAGGGGTCATCATCCACGATGAGAATGGATTTTTTGTATTCCCCCGCCTCTATTTTTTCAAAGAGTCCGATGACCGTCTCAATGTATTTCTCGCTGTCGAGTGGACGTTCAAATACCCTGTATATAAGATTTTCCGGAATGCTCGACTTTATGGAGCGGATATCCCCGTCTCCCGCAATAAGTATCATCTGCAGGTCATTATACGTCAGCTTTTCGCGCAGATAGAGAAGAATTTTTTCGGAAGGAACCTCCCCCTGTTCAACATAAAGAGTGATAAAAGTCACATCTTCAAGTCCTAAGTTGATCTCATTGATATCGGGCGTGCAGAATACGGCATCTATGCCGGATTTTCTTATCTTTTCAAGGAGCACCCGCACAAGAAAAGTCTCTTTTTTTGCGATTACCAGGATCCTGTTTTCACTCATATAAGCTTCTCCATCTCTTCCCAGTCGACCCGTTTAAGGGCCTTTTTGAGGGAATCAAACTGCTGCTTGGTCTCGCCGGACAACCTGTATGCCCCGACCTCCTTTATCACCATTTCAACCCCGTCATAATCCATCCGGTCCACGAGTTCCCTTAAGGCCTCACGAGCCTCTTTGAGAACATCTTCCGGAATCTCCTCTTTTTTTGTATCATCTTCCTTATTCTCATCAAGACGGGCTAAGATCTCCTTATATCCTCTGTAATCCGACAGAAGTTTTTCTATATTGTCCTCTATGAAATCCCTGTCATCATGGTTTCCTGCCTCCTCCATCCTTAGGGAGAGCTCCGAAAGCTCATCCGCCCCTATTATCCTTGCAGAGGTCTTAAGGGCATGGACCTTGATGGTAAAAAACTTTATATCTCTTTCCGTATATGCTTTCTCAATGACCCCGGAAGTCTCATCAATGGTATCAAGGAACATGTGAAGGGCATTTATGAAGGATGTTACCCCGCCGCTGTGCTTGATGCCTTCCGGCACCGATATGCCCTTTGCATCAAACAGCCAGTTAAGCTCTTTTGGCAGATCTTCAGGCTCTGTGGCATCATCTTTTGAAGGTTCCATAACTATCTCATCGGGAAGATACTTCCGGATGGCCTTTTCAAGCACGATCCCGTCCACCGGCTTTGACAGAAAGCCGTTGAATCCCTGTGCGAGGTAATAATCCTCACCCTCTGTCGCATTTGCCGTAAGAGCGTAAACGGGAAGGTCCGGGTGATCCTTTCTGATACGGCGGAGTGTCTCTATTCCGTCCATTCCGGGCATCATGAGATCTAAAAGGACAACATAGAAATTACCGAATCTGATCTTTTCAAGACATTCCTCTCCGCTCTCTGCGGTGGAAACAAACATCTTGGTGGCAGACAGAAGACCCTTTATTACCGTTAAGTTCATGGGAGTGTCATCAACCACAAGGATCTCCGCATCCGGAGCGATAAACTGCGGAACATAGGGGCCTGCGGAAACTTCTTCATCCGGATTGAAAACTCCGAGGATCTCGTCGGTCTCGACTTTCTGTGATATCTCGAGGATGAATTCCGATCCCTTGCCGTACTCGCTCTCACACCAGAGCCTTCCGCCAAGGAGCTGCGCAAACTGTCCGGAAATGTTCAGTCCCAGACCCGTTCCCTGGATGCTTGCGTTTCTTACCTCATCAAACCTTTCATATGCAGTGAAAAGCTTGTCGATATCCTCCGGTTTTATTCCTATTCCCGTATCTTTTACGGATATTCTCAGTCTTGCCTTATCCCCTTCTCTTCCGAGCACTTTGACACGCAGGGTAAAACCGCCGTTTTCCGTATATTTTACCGCGTTTGTCAGGAGGTTTAAGATTATCTGCTTGATCTTTTCGTTATCGCCGTACAGGATCTTCGGAAGGTCTTCATCTATCTTAAGGTCAAAATAGAGATCCTTCTGTTCACTTGTCCCCCGTATCATGGTTATGACGGATCTCAGCAGCGTCTCTGTACTGTAGGATCTTTCCACAAGATACATCTTGCCCGATTCGATCTTTGAAAGATCCAGTATCCCGTTCACAAGCTCAAGGAGCGTCCTGGAAGCATTCTGTATATCAAGGGAATAATTGATCACGGACATGTAATAGGTTTTTGGTACATCCTTGGGCTCTTCCCTTAATACAAGCTCGTTCATCCCCATGATGGTATTAATGGGAGTACGTATCTCGTGAGACATATTCGCAAGAAAACGGGATTTCGCGCTGTTTGCTCTCTCCGCTTCCTCCTTGGCCTTCTGGATCTCCACATACTGCCTGCGGACAACCGTTCCGTTCATTATACGCCATACGATAAAGGCAATGAGGGCTGCAAGAAAAGCGGCGATTATGACCTTAACCCCCATTAACTCGTACACCCTGGGCTCTTTTCTGATGCTGAACAGGGTATCCTGCATAACTCTCTCCCCGGTATTGTCAAGGATCTGAATATGCAGCCTGTAATTTCCGTATCTGAGACCGGTAAACTCGATAGGCGTCATGGCGCTCTGTCTGGTTGTGATGCCTGTATTGTCATCACCCTCAAGATACACATGCACAAGGGGATCGTACATGGTGTAGTTGAGCACGGCAGTTTTTATCTGTATTCTCCCGCTTCCCTTGGGAATGACATAGGTACCGGCCGCATCCCTTTTAATAACCAGATCACCCATTGATACGGCGCTTATCCCCGTCCTCACCAGGGAATCCGTTTCATAGAAACCATCGATATTTACCCTTATAACCCCCGATCTTGCGGCGATATAAAGATTTCCCTCCTCATCCCTTGCACTGTAGGCATTGGAGGTGGGCGGACAGGGCAGACCATTGGCGAGGGTGTAAAGTCTGTAATCCTTTACCTCATTGTTCAGCATGTCATCCGTATCGATTGAAAATATCCCGAAGGATGAAAGTATCCACATCTTTCCGTTATCATCAAAATACAGGTCGTAATTGTTGTTATACGGGAAAGTGGTCACATCGGTAATATCCCCGTTCTTTAAGTATTCGATGGAATTGGAGGTTATGATCCAGTAAACCCCGTTCAGGTCATCTCTTTTTACCTTCATTATCACATCACTGGTGAGCCCGTCATCACGGTTAAGCATTTCCGTCTCATCATCTTTTATGATATACAGGCCGTCGCCGTCGGTTCCTGCGAGTATCTCTCCGTTCTTACCTTCCTCTATGGTAAGGAAGACCGAATTCTTAATGCCGTCCGAAAGTCCGACGGTCCTTACAACCTTTCCTTCCTTGATCTTTACAAATCCGCCGTTTGTCCCAACAAGGACGGAGTCATCCGATCCCGCAATGACTGTCCTGCACTCATTGCTGGGCATTCCGTCCTCCACTGTGTAATTTGTGATCTTCCCGTCGGTGCCGAAACATACAAGGCCCATTTCGTTTGATGCGGTGCTCAGCCACAGATTCCCATCATAATCGTCCGTCATGCATCGAACCCTTGCATCTCCCAGATATTCCGTAAGCTCATCCTCGTAAAGCTTTCCGTTTTCATTGAGTATCCTGAGACCGGAATTGGTTCCTATATACAGCTTTCCGTCATGCAGATGAGTTGCGTTGACAACCTCATCCCTGATCCCCGCGGGGGACGTGATATCCTCAAAATTATTGGCAACAACCTTCATGACTCCCTGAGTCGATGAGGCAAGCCACATATTTCCCTGATAATCGGAGCTCATCATCTCGATCCCGTTATTCATGGGAACATTTTCCAGAAGGTGGAATCTGTTTTTTTCATCCAGATAACCCACTTCATTGAGGGAAGCTATCCACACCCTGCCGCAGTCATAGGACATCCAGTGCATCAGATTAAGGGGCTCTGCGGATATGCGTGCAAGCTTCTCCTGTGTGTCCCCGAAGGAACCGTAATAGAGATTTGAGGATGTGGTGCCTATATAAATATTTCCGGGAATAGCGGGATCCGCAAGTATCGTGCCTATATCCTCGATCCCCAGATCCTCACCGCTGTAAACGACACCTACCCTGCCTGCCTCGGCGGAAAAAATGAGCCCGTTGCCCGTCTCACCGTATATGGTCTTTCCGTCCGCGTCCGTGTCAAGCTTAAGAACCCTCTCGTTATTGATCCTCTCATCATCTATGCGGGTAAGCTTCATGTCACTGTCAACAATGGCAAGTCCCGCCGTAGTCCCGATATAAACGTTTCCTTCCCTGTCCTGGGCAAACTCCCTTATGGAAGAGGAGGGAAGTCCGTCCTTATAGGTAAAATGGGTCCTTGTATCTCCATCCAGTACGACAACGCCGTTATCATTTGTCGCAACCCATATCCTGCCCTCATTATCCTCAAAAAGTCCTCTGCCGTTGGTAAGTCCCTCCGAGGTATCAAGCCTGACAAATTCCGAACCGTCATAACGTATGATGCCGCTGTATCCGCCGATCCAGATGTATCCGTCTGAACTCCCGATAACAAAGTTGGCATCCGAGGTGGGAAGACCGCCGGATGCGTCATAAAGAGTCGACGAAAAGCCCACACCCTCTATCTGTCCGGTCACGGCATAGCCTCCCCCGAGAGATGATGCGGTTTTATTCGCAAGATTATTCCCGTAAGCGGGAACGGAAAAAAAAGATATGAAGGCCGCGGAGAGTGCCGCAGCGGATACGGTGATTCTTTTTACTGTCCTGTTTATGTCTCGCATTTACAGTTCTCCCTCGTATTCCCTGTATTTCCTGAGTACACGCTTTACTTCATCGAGAGAATCCATAAAGGCCTCTACGCATTTCGGATCAAAATGAGTCCCCGACCCTTCTTCGATAATAGCCACAGCCTTCTTGAAGGGGAAAGGAGGCTTGTATATTCGCTTTGACGATACGGCATCAAATACATCGGCGACGGCCATTATGCGCGCCGAAAGAGGGATCACTTCGCCGTGAAGTCCCTCGGGATAGCCTGTCCCATCCCATTTTTCATGATGATACCCGGCCATGTTCCTTGCTTCCTTAAGGTAATTGTCACCGGATATAGTTGAGATGGCTTTTTCCATGATCATCCGGCCTGCCGTCGTATGGGTCTTCATGATCTCATATTCATCCGGATCCAGTTTTCCGGGCTTATTTAAGATCTTGTCGGAAATATTGATCTTTCCCACATCATGCAAAGGCGCCGACATGACAATATCATTTATGTATTTCGGTGTGATCTTTTCGGCGTAATACCCCTTTTCCCTGAGAGCGTTAGCGATTATCCTTACATATTCCGCTGTTTTCTGGATATGCGCACCGGTATCGGAGTCGCGGTTTTCCACCATGTCAGCCATGGTGATGATAAGGCCGTTCTGCATCTTGGAAACGGCATCCGAATAATGCCTGATCTCCCACAGCTGCTCCGTTACGTTCTCGGTCAGGGTACACAGAACGGAATAGAGATTCTGAACCTCGTCGCCGGTAACGATATTGAGTTTCTTGAACGCCGCAACGTCTTTATTGAGATTTCTTATCTCATCATCCCTGTCGATGTTGCCGACAAATCTGTTTGACAGCGATGTGATGCTCCTGATGGGATAGACCATGTAATAATTTGCCACACGGGTAATGTAAGCCACTATGGCCACCATGAATCCCGACATGATGAGAGCGATCCTGATCATAAACTGTCTCATGTAATCCGAGGCATATGAAAGGGAAATGTCGGCTCCCACATAGCAAACACACCGTCCTCTGGAATCATGAACAGGCTCATATACGGTAATGAACCAGCCGTCAGTATCATCGGACTCCACCGGCGGAATTGGATCGCCATGAAGGAGGTCCTGTATATAGGGGCTGAAAGCCTCTTCAAACTCAACAACCTCCCCGGGCTCGTATGCCGGCACATCCTCCGTATCAAGATTGAAAATCATATGACACCCGTCCTCGCGCACCTTTAAAACATAGAGAAACTTTACATACATGGAGTTATCCCTTATTCTGCAGAGCATCTCTTTTGTCTCCGCATAACCCGATGCTGCTTCTCCCTTTTTCAGGTAGGTATCCATCATCTCGGCATCAAGCATTTCCGCAGCCAGAGCGGCTGCCTTTTTTGCAGCCTCGATCCTTAATGCCTTATCCTGCTTGAAATAAAGACTTGTACCGATATAGCCGAGAGTAATGATAATGAGAACGATAACAGATACCACTATGATAAAAACCCTCTTCTGAAGGGAATGCTTAGTGGCGGCCGTGTTCTTTTTCATTTCCCCGATCTCATCCTGCATAAGAGGCCGCTGGTGCCATCCGCTGTTATAGATATCAAACCTCAGATCAGCCGGGAATACCGAAACCACGAAAAGAGCCACAAGGACCGAGACACCTTTATCTATGATGTTCAGCAAAAAGCTGAGAAAAACAAAAATGACACCCTTCGGAAGTCTGACGGAAGACGACAGAGCATCCACCGTATCTGATACCACCGTGTACTGGGGCTGTCCCAGTAAGAGCCACTGTATGAGCGATCCCAGAACTCCGCTTATGAACGCGGTGCAGAAAATAAGGTACAGTATCTTCCTGATATCCTTAAAATCATTTTTCCGGGCCAGATACGAAGCGCAGATGGCCATAAGAACGTTGATGAGTGAATAATAGGCTGCGATATCGTTAAATACCGAGAAGATGATATTGCTTAAAAGGGCAGTCATTATACCCGGAAAAACGCCTCCGATAAAGGAAACGGTAATAGTACCTATGGTATCAAAATAAAGGGGGAGGCCGGTAACCTGAGTCAGGCGTGCAAGCAGCAGGTTCAGGATGATCCCACAGACCACACACACAGCTCTTTCCATGCTGCCCTTATTTATGTTTTTTTCAAGAACATGATCGATGCTCCTGCTCTTTTTTTGTTTATTCTGCTTCAAATCTTCTGCCCCTCTGTGTACATTTAATTACTTCCCTGAATATATACAAAACAATTTTACGCTTATTAACTGAGGTTTTCAAGGAAAACAAGAGGGCTGAAAAAAACTGGAGGCAGGAAAAACCTGCCTCCCATGGAACAATCTTAAATATCTTTCGGCCACTTAAACGTCACTGTTAATTTCCTTTGACTATGACTTTGAGCGTGCTCTTGACATTACTGCCGTCGGTAGCCCTTATCGTCAGGGTAACGGTCCCTTCACGTCCGGGAGCAACGATTAGTTTTCCGCCACCGCCATAATAAGCGGAAGCGATCAGGGGATCACTGCTTGTAACGACCGGTTTCGAATTAGGGAACCCGTATTCACCGTCGGAATACCTGCATTTTACATAACTGCACACTTCATTGAGGTCACCGGTGGAAATATCCCATGCATTTCCGTCCCCCAGAGCAATGGTAACGGTTTTGATAAGCCTGTTATCATCATCTCTCATGTCTATGCTCTTTGCCGCATCCCTGATGGTATACCTTATCTCTGACCGGGAGCCCGATCCGTCTGCTGCCACAGCGGAAACAACCGTGACAAAATCATATACCGTCATGACAGTCCGTTCCCCATGTACTTCCGTCTCGGGAGGCGGAAGGATCTCGTCGCATTCCTCATATGTGTCCCTGCTTCCGGCTTTCACTCTGCCATCCTTTACCGTGAACAGTTTCATCTGCTTGAGCCACTCGCTCTTTGTCTTATCAGCATCCCATCTGTTGATTATCTCCCCGGTGTCCGCGTAAAACTCGGTCGCACGGATATATATTTCCTGATCCCACACAACTTTCTGTTCCGTGGGTATTCCATATGCATTCCCGTAACTTACGACGGTCTTTGCCGTTTTGCCGTATCCGATCACATTTTCCATATCATCCTCAGCCTGTAAGCGCAGACTCGCTACGGGAACCACAACATTTACGGTAACAGTGGCGCTCTTGCCCGAACCATCCATGGCTTTGGCGGTTATGACGGTTTTGCCGGGAGCATGGCCTCTGATAAATGCAGTCTTGCCCTGATCCCATTCTAAAACGGTTGCAACTTTCTCGTTACTTGATGTCCATTCCACAAGACCATTCGCGGGATCCTCTCCGTTTACCTGAGTCCAAAGAGTAAGCCTGCTTTCGTCGATTTCATCATCGCCAATGTCCGTGGTGAATACCTGAGCGGACTTAAGCGAACCCGTTTTGGTCCTGTCAGGCTTATAACATGCTGCCGTTTCGGAAGTATTTATAAAGATGTCCGTGGATTTACTGTCGGTCACTTCAAATATTTTGATACCCTTTATTGATCTTCCGTAGGACGCAGTCGCCACAACCGCAAAGCGCATGCCTAAAACATCGGCACCGCCATCTATCGTAACCTTTCCTGTCTTTGCATTTATGCTTACTCCCTCGGGAACATCACCCCCAAGATCAATCGTATTTATAGCCCAGGTAACATTTTTATTGTTTGCCGAAGCAGGATAGGCATCTGCGGTATAGGTGGCGCTTGCGCCGTTTCTTCCATATACGATACAGCTCTGACCGCTTACCCGGATCCTGCGGACGGGCTGTTCCACATTTATTTTAACGACTCTGTTCTTCCCCGATCCGTCAAGGGCGGCTATCGTTATGTTCACTGAGCCCTTTGCACCGGGTACGGCCGTTACCGTAGCGCTCTTTCCATCATCAGAGGGTGTTACGGTTGCGATACCGGGGTCACTGGAAGTCCAGCTCACCATGTTGTCTTCATCTATCACCTGACCATCGGGATCGATCGGACTTGCGGTAAGAACAAGTGAAGAAATATCAATCAGGGGTTCCGGAATGGCCTGCTCGTTAAACAGCCTTGCACTGATGAGGCTTTCATCCCGGTTATCCCATTTAGGCTCATAGAGCTTTCCATCCGTTTCGCCATTTACAAAGATACGTACAGTCTTTCCGGAGGTAACCCTGAAGGAAGTATGACCGCTCACACCGCTGTTATCCGTCGAATTTGCAATTACCCAGAACTCGGTGCCTGCCTCTGCGTCCTGCCCTACCCTGACACGTCCGGTTTTTTCA
>JAIKZD010000147.1 GCA_024682555.1 Lachnospiraceae bacterium
CAAGAAGATGGATAAGTCCGGAGCAAAGGCCTATCTTGTTAACACCGGATGGAACGGAACCGGAAAGCGTATTTCCATAAAGGATACCCGCGGAATAATCGATGCTATCCTGAATGGCGCTATCCTCAACAGCCCCACAAAGAAGATCCCTTACTTTGACTTTGAGGTTCCCACAGAGCTTCCCGGCGTAGATCCCGCTATACTTGATCCCAGAGACACCTATGCGGATGTTTCCGAGTGGAACAGGAAAGCCGAAGATCTTGCAGGAAGATTCATCAAGAACTTTAAGAAGTACGAGACCAACGAAGCCGGCAAGGCTTTGGTAGCCGCAGGTCCCAGTTTATGATCTTTTGATCCGAAAGGATCTTAAGGTGTATTGATCATTAAAACTTAGGGGAAGGCGGTTAATATCGCCTTCCCTTTTTACTGTTTTCAAATACCGGAAGGCTCTATCATAAATAACAATCAGGAGGACAGACATGCAGATCTATGAAGAACTTGTTGCAAGAGGTCTGATAGCCCAGGTAACGGATGAAAAAGAGATAAAGGAACTGATCAACAGCGGAAATGCCGTGTTTTACATAGGTTTTGATCCTACGGCGGACAGCCTTCATGTGGGGCATTTTATGACACTCTGCCTTATGAAGAGACTGCAGATGGCCGGCAACAAACCCATAGCCCTGCTTGGGGGAGGTACCGGAATGATCGGCGATCCTTCGGGAAAGACCGACATGCGTAAGATGCTTACCAAAGAAGATATCGATCACAATATCGAATGCTTCAGGAAACAGATGAGCCGCTTCATAGAATTCGGTGAAGACAAGGCCCGTATGGTCAATAATGCGGACTGGCTGTTAAAGCTTAATTATGTGGAACTTTTGAGGGAAGTGGGCGCCTGTTTCTCGGTCAACAACATGCTGAGAGCCGAATGCTATAAGCAGAGAATGGAAAGAGGTCTTACCTTCCTTGAGTTTAATTACATGATCATGCAGAGCTACGATTTCCTTGAGCTCTACAGGAGATACGGCTGTAATCTGCAGTTCGGCGGTGACGACCAGTGGAGCAATATGTTAGGCGGAACGGAACTTATCAGGAAGAAGCTTTCCAGGGACGCTTATGCCATGACCATAACTCTTTTACTCAATTCGGAGGGAAAGAAGATGGGAAAGACCGTATCCGGTGCGGTATGGCTTGATCCCGAAAAGACCACGCCCTATGATTTCTACCAGTACTGGAGAAACATCGACGATGCGGATGTGCTCAAGTGCATCAGGATGCTGACCTTTTTGCCTCTTGATGAGATCGACAGGATGAATGACTGGGAAGGAGCTAAGCTCAACGAGGCCAAGGAGATCCTCGGATATGAGCTTACAGGCCTTGTACATGGAAAAGAAGCAGCCGATAAAGCCCAGGAAGCCGCAAGGAATATATTCAGTCAGGGTTCCTCCGAGAATATGCCCGTGTGCATGATAGGCGAGGAGGATCTTAAGGACGGAGCCATAGATATTCTTTCAATGCTTGTCAAGAGTTCCCTTTCAGAATCAAGGAACGAAGCAAGACGGGCAGTCACCCAGGGCGGTGTTTCCGTTGACGGACAGAAGATCACGGATCCCTTTGCTTCCTTTGCGGGCGAGAGGCTTAAGGGAGACGGGGTAGTGCTTAAGAAGGGGAAAAAATCCTTTAAAAAGATCGTGCTGTCCTGAGATATTTGCCGGATCGGTTGTTTTTACCGATAACAGCTTGATTTTTGGGCTTCTTTAACTTATAATTTAATTACCCTGAAATGTCTGATAATTCTTGATATTTTGAACCTACATCACTTTAAACGGGATTCCTATATTGTCATGTTGATGTCAGGCCTCATTATATCAGGGGAAGGCTGAGGCATGATTGCGGTCGCCCACCTGGCTTTTAGCTAGGAGTCAAAATTCAAGAACCGGCATTTTGGGACGGATTATTTTTGGGAGAGAAGCATATGTTTCTCTCTTTTCTTTGTACCGTAAGCTTCGGACCCGGGTCCGGAAAGCTGCGGCAGACAGAGTATTGTCCTCTTAACTGCCGGTTATGACAAAAGGGGAACAGGGATGCGTGTGTCGGCTGTTTTTAAAAAGATATATGATCTGATAAATGCGTTTTCCATCAGGATCAGAAGCAATCATGTGGATATCTATGCCGCGTCGGCGTCATATTTCATCTTTATCTCCATGATCCCGTTCATTATCGCGGTGCTTGCTTTTATCCCCATAACGCCGATTTCGGAGACTGATGTAATGCATGTTATCGACATGGTATTGCCCGATGATTTTCACAGTCTTGCGGATTCGCTTGTGCTTGACCTCTATGTCCAGCATATATCCGTTCTGTCCATATCCGCGATAATAGCCGTATGGGTGGCCTCACGGGGACTTATGTCCATAAGGAGAGGACTTGATGAGATTGTCGGTATACTTGAGCCGCCGAGATATGTGATCATCAGAGCCAAATCGGTATTGTATACGGTGATCATGGTAATACTGATGGTCGGACTTTTACTCCTTGGTGCATTCGGAAGGACGGTCCTTAATTTTCTGTCGAATTATCTTTCATTGAGCGGTCTTTCCGTAAATCCGCTTTTTGATTACAGTTATATATTATTTCTGGCGGGCAGCTTTGTTTTCTTTATCCTTCTGTATTCCTTCCTTCCGCATGAGAAACAGAAGATAAAGACGCAGATCCCCGGGGCTGTCATAGCAAGTGCCGGATGGCTGTTTCTGTCAAAGGTGTTTTCGTTCTATGTGAGCCATTCGGCCATATTTACAATGTACGGATCACTGACTACCATAATCTTTCTGCTGTTCTGGGTATATATTGTGATGTATCTCATGTTTGTGGGAGCTCAGATAAATTTCTTCATCAGGGATTACATCGTTAAGATAAACTGGGATTTTTTAAAGTTCTGGCGTAAGGATAAAGGAGGAAATGAAATTGAAGGAAATGATCTCAAAGCTTAAGGAGCAGTTTGACTCAAAGCTTAAGGAAGTAAACGACTTAGGCTCGCTTGAGCAGCTCAGACTTGATTATATGAGCAAAAAAGGCCGTATATCCGAGCTGATGAAGGAGCTTGCAAAGCTTCCTAACGATCAGAAAAAAGAAGCGGGCAGACTCATAAATTCCTTTAAGGAAGAAGTCACAAAGCATTTTGAAAACAGACGGGATCAGATAATAAAGCTTGAGGAACAGGTGCTCATAAACGCCACCGAGAGCTATGATGATTCCATGCCCACAAATAACCCCTGCGGATCCTATCATCCCATAACCCTTGTACAGAGGGAGCTTGAGGATATATTTGAATCCATGGGTTTTGATGTGGAGGATTATAACGAGATAGTGGATGACTATCACTGCTTTGAAGCCCTGAACATTCCCAAATATCATCCCGCCAGAGACATGCAGGATACCTACTATCTGACGACCAAAAACCAGCTTCTTAAAAGCCATACCTCCGCGGCCCAGAATGCGATCCTTAAGAAATACGGGAAAGCACTCAGGGAAGAGGGCAGACCGATAAAAGCCGTTTTTCCCGGAAGATGTTTCAGGAACGAGGCCATTGATGCCTGTCATGAGAATACCTTCTTCCAGATGGAAGGTATAATGGTTGATAAGAATATATCGGTTTCAAATCTTATATATTTCATGAAGACCATGCTTTCCCAGGTGTTCGGAAGGGAAGTTACCGTAAGGTTAAGACCCGGATTCTTCCCCTTTGTGGAGCCGGGCTTTGAGCTGGATATCAAATGTCTCATATGTAACGGAGAGGGATGTTCCTCCTGTAAGAATTCGGGCTGGCTTGAGCTGTGTCCCTGCGGAATGATACATCCCAACGTTTTAAAATACGGCGGCATAAACACGGAAGAGGATCCTTATGAATATACCGGTTTTGCTTTCGGACTGGGACTTACGAGACTTGCCATGATGAAGTATGCCGTAAAGGATATAAGGACTTTTAACAGCGGAGACCTTGATTCCTTATCGCAGTTTATTAACAGATAGGGAAAGTAAAACAGATAACTGTCAGGAGGAATAAGATGTTTGTTTCAATGAATTGGATAAAAGACTTTGTCGATCTTGAGGGTGAAGACCTTGAGAAACTCATACAGAGGTTCACTCTTTCAACGGCAGAGGTTGAAGGTATCGAATATAAAGGCAGGGATATAAACGGAGTTGTGGTTGGCGAGATCCTTGAATGTGCTCCCCATCCCGATTCGGACCATCTTCATCTTTTGAAGGTGGATGACGGGAATGAGGTTTTTGACGTGGTATGCGGTGCACCCAATGCCAGAGCCGGAATAAAAACAGCGTTCGCAAGACTCGGTGCAAGACTGTCCGACATAACGATAAAGCCCGCAAAGCTCAGAGGACAGGTTTCAAACGGAATGTGCTGTTCGGCAAAGGAAATAGGCATCTCCGATGATCACGCAGGGATTATGGAGCTTGATCCGTCGCTTAAAAACGGAACCGATATCAAAGAGATCTTCCCCATCGATGATGTGGTTTTTGAAGTGGATAATAAATCCCTTACGAACAGACCGGATCTCTGGGGACATTACGGTATGGCCAGGGAATTTGCCGCCATGGTGGGAAAGCCCCTTAAAGAGCTTCCGGTAATGGAAGATCCTTATACCGGGGATGAGATCGTGGATATCGATGTAAGAAATCATGATTTCTGCTACAGATATACCGGTGTCAGGATGGAAAACATAAGTGTAAAAAAGAGCCCCATGTATATGCAGATAAGGCTTTTCTACTGCGGTACAAGGGCCATCAACCTCCTTGCCGATCTGACCAACTACATCATGCTGGAATTAGGGCAGCCCACCCATGCCTTTGACGGAAAGAAGATCAAAAAGATCGTTGTCGATACACCGAAAACGGATATAAAGTTCACCACCCTTGACGGAAATGAAAGGGATA
>JAIKZD010000001.1 GCA_024682555.1 Lachnospiraceae bacterium
TGTGGAATAATGCAAGAGCATTGGAGTTATCCGCAATGGCCGGGGCAATGTTTGAGAACTATGTTGTTTCCGAGATCATTAAAGGATATGCAAATAACGGAATGGATATAAAGAGCAGACTGACATATTACAGAGACAATAATGGCAAAGAGATCGATCTTATGATATTTGAAAATGGGAAACTATATCCTGTTGAAATAAAGATGAGTGCAGATCCGGGGAAAAAGGCCTTAAAAAACTATTCGATCCTGGATTCGTTTCAAGAGGAAACAGGGGAAGGTGCTGTATTATGTATGTCATCATCAGTGATTCCCCTGGATGAGAAAAATAAGCTGATCCCGATAAAAGCGATCTGGTGCGGTAGGTGATCTATGTATGATGCACTTCTTGCATTACAGTATATAAGCGTGATCGGGCTCTTTATCGAGTGCTGGATCATATTCAAAAGCTGGAAGGACAGGCTCAGGGCCTATCTCTTTTTTGGCTGCTTTGCGACGCTTCTTAATAATCTGGGATATGTGCTGGAATTAAGAGCAAAAACACTGGAAGCGTATGTAACGGCCCTTAAGTTTTCTTATTCCGGACGGATATGGATAACGCTGGCTCTGTTTCTTTTTTCGTTCGAGCTATGCAGGATAAAGGTTCCGCAGTTAATTATCAGGATCCTGATAGTGATCCATGCCGTTATTTATTCACTGGTGCTGACATTCGAGCATCACGAACTATATTATAGTGAGATCAGTTTGGATTTCGGCGGAGATTTTCCTGTGTTTTACCATGTGAACGGGCCTGTTCACGGACTGTTTACCCTGCTTCAGGTGGTATATATCATTCTCGGGGTGTCTGCCCTTATTATTTCATACATAAAGGAAACGAAGAAAAATGTTAAGATACGCCTGATGCTTGTGATCCTTGCTTTGTCCGTGGAGGTGTTCTTCTTTGTCCTTCAGCTAATGAGTCCTGTGAGGATTTATGATATCACGATGCTTGGCTTTATGCTCGGAACGGTCATCATGTTTATATCTATTTTCAGATTTAATCTGCTTGGGACAAGGGATATCGCAAGGGATTTTATGGTGGACAGACTGTCTGAGGGAGTGATCGCAGTTGATAATGAAGGTGATGTCCAGTATTATAATGAACCTGCGAGCCTTCTTTATCCTGCTCTTAAAACTGAACCTCTGAAAGTGGTGGAGGAAGTAAGAGGTGCGATACTGCACGGGGACACTGTTGAAATTGACGGGAGGATCTATACGCCGGAGGAAAACGATCTTCTTTATAAGGGTGAGAGCTTTGGAAGGCTGTATGTGTTGATAGATGCAACAGAGCACTTTAAGAGACTTAAAAAAGAAAAAAAGATACTGAGGAAAGAGCTGCTGACAGATCCGCTTACGGGGTTTTACAACAGGAAGGGCATGGAGTACTACTCAGAAAAGCTGTATAATGATGTCTTAAAGGATAAAAAGGCGCTGTTTATCTGTGTTGCGGATATGAACGGACTCAAATATATAAATGACAATTTCGGGCATGAGAACGGCGACAGGGCTTTAAGAGAGCTTGCTTCCGTGATAAGGGATTCCCTTAAAAAAGGAGATATCGCATTCCGTTCCGGAGGAGATGAATTCCTGATAATGGGCGGAAGAAGCTATTTAAGCGGTGCGGAAAAGGAGTTTACCGAACGTATCGAGGAGCTGCTTAAAGAGAAGAATGAAACAGCCGGTCTTCCTTATAAGGTGGATATGAGCTATGGGCCTGTTGTAAAGGAGCTTACGGGAAAAACGGATGAACTTGATGAGCTCATAAAGTTATCCGACGGACTTATGTATGAAATGAAAAAAAGCAGGGATGCACATAGAAGGTGAATTAAGGATATGGAAAACTACACTACTCATATTAAATCCAAAACCGGATGGTTTGATATAGATATAGGGGAGCTATATAAATACAGGGATCTGATTTTTCTGTTTTATAAGCGGAACTATACGACCAGGTACAAACAGACGATACTGGGTCCCGCATGGCTTATATTAAAACCACTTACGACGGTCATCCTGCAGACACTGGTTTTCGGAGGACTGGCCGGGTTGGCGGCGGACGGGGTGCCGTCCTTTGTATTCTATTTGTGCGGAAATGCATTATGGACGTTTTTCGCGACCTGCCTTACACAGACATCAGGGACCTTTACCGATAACGCTGCCATCATGGGAAAGGTTTATTTTCCGAGGCTTGTAATGCCAGTGTCTTCGGTCCTTACAAGCGGACTGGATTTTATCATCCAGCTTGTGATGCTTGCCCTGGTTATGGCGGGCTTTGCTTTGAACGGGTACAGCTTTGATCTGGGACCGGTTCTGCTTCTTGCACCTGTCATTATCCTGCAGACAGGAATTCTCGGCCTCGGATGCGGTATAATAGTAGCGTCCCTCACCACCAAGTACAGGGATTTAAGGGTACTGATGGATTTCGGAGTGCAGCTCTGGATGTACGCGACTCCGGTTGTGTATACGGCAGCGCTGATCCCTTCCAGATTTTTCGGGATCTACATGCTGAATCCCATGGCGGCTATAATGGAGTGCTGGAGGAATTCGGTAATAGGATGCGGTGAATTCCTGTGGGGCTTCTGGGGCATAAGCTGGATCGTTACGATCCTTGTGCTCATAATCGGCGTACTGATATTCAGT
>JAIKZD010000007.1 GCA_024682555.1 Lachnospiraceae bacterium
ACCGCCTTTGTCACGGAGAAGGAAATCCCTCTTTCTGATTCGCCGGCCTTTACGGTCAGGACCGCGGGATCAGGATTCCGGTATGAATCAAACCGGGGCCAGCGTTTGCTGAAAGTTACTTTCCGGTCAAAAGACAATGAATACTATTATTACATAAAGGACCAGGCTGACCGTTCCTATGAATACGACAAGACCTTCGGGACTTTTTTACGCATGATACGAAAGCTTAAGGAAAAGGCCGATCTTGCTGAACTTAATGAAAAAGAGGAGCATAAGCGGCAGGAGATGGAGAGACAGGCATGTCTGGAGCTTGAACGGCAGCAGGCAGAGCTTAAGGAACAGCAGGAAGAAGAGCGTAAAAGGGCGGAGGAGCAGGAAAAAGAAAGACAGAGGGATTATCGCCCGCTTGAGAATAAGAGCAGGAATACGGTCAGGGATCTTATGCTGCAAAGAAATGACATGAGAGCGACGATCCCTTCTGTAAAGCCTGATGAGAAAAGTGTTTCCGGTTCAGACCGCGGTTATGATTCTCTTATCGAACTCAGGAAGCTTTTGGATGCGGGTATCATCACTGAAGAGGAATTTACGGCGAAAAAGAGACAGATACTCGGGATATGACCGGTTCTTATGAACAGTCAAAGAAAGGCATAATAATATGGAAAAACCATTATCTGAAGACCAGCAGAGGCTTATGGCACATCTCGCCACCCTTGGTACTGTTGACCTGCAGCGTTTAAGGGAGTGCTTTGAGTATGAACTTACGGTTGAGCCGGAAAACAGGGACAGGATAGAGGAGATCCTGGATTTTATCGGCCGGACCCTGAAAGAAAAGCTTATGGCAAAATAAAAAACTTGCCAAACAAGACATAAACGAATATAAATATATAGAACAAAAAATATTGAAGAGAAGATTTAAGGAGGAAAAAAATGTTTTGTCCAAATTGCGGATCACAGGTAGAAGACGGAATAAGATTCTGCCCCAATTGCGGAGCAGATATGGGTGCGTCAGGTGAAAGTGCGGAAAGCAGCCAGGAGACCCAGCAGGCTGAGACATATACTGATTACAGCAATAACAGCCAGGCAGTAAATGACGGAAACCTCGGCGGATTCGGAAAGAACAGGAATATCGTTCTGTGCATCATTTTCTCTATCATAACATGCTGTATTTATATGATCTACTGGATGTATGTATTGAATGAAGAGATCAATTCTCTTTCCGGAGAGGAAAATGCCACCAGCGGCGGACTTGTTATCCTGTTTTCCATCATTACCTGCGGCATATACAGCCTCTACTGGGTGTATAAGATGGGAGAGAGGGTCGATGCCATTAAGACAAAAATGGGAATGCCCGCTTCATCCAGCAGTATTTTGTATCTTTTACTCTCCATTTTCGGTCTGGAGATCGTCCCCTTTGCATTAATGCAGGATACGATCAACAAAGCGGTCGAACAATAGAAGATATAATTTAAGAATGATTTCAGGGAAGGCAGTAGATCACAGGATTTACTGCTTTTCTTATGTCTTTATTTTTGTTAGAATGGGAGTGTTCGACCTGAAGACCATGCAGGCAGTCTGCCGGGGAAAGGTTTTGACATATGGATGAAAAAAGAGATCTGACCGCTTATTTTGCGGAGCATATCGATGAATCAGCAGAAGATGGGGAAATAAAGATTTTTTACCAGCCCATAATCAGGACATTAACGGGGGAAGTGTGCGGAAAAGAGGCTCTTGCCCGCTGGGTGGATAAAAGATACGGTATTCTGGAGCCGGGGGAATTCATTCCTGCACTGGAAGAAGCAAAGCTCATACATAAGCTGGACAGCTATGTGATAAATAAGATCTGCAGTCATTATGCCCACTGCGTTGAAAGGAACGATCCGCTTATTCCGATATCCTTTAATCTTTCGTGGCTTGATTTCGAGCTCTGTGACATTACAGAGATCATTAATTCGGCGGTGGAGAAGAACCGTGTACCGCGGCAGATGATAAGGATCGAGATAAATGAGAGTCTCATCATGCATGACAAGGGACTGATAAAGGAAAAGATCGCCCATCTGCATGATGAAGGTTACGAGATCGTTATGGATGATTTCGGCGGCGGGCATTCTTCACTGAATATATTAAAAGATTATGTATTTGATGAATTAAAGATAGACATGCGGCTCCTTAAGGTGGATGACGACAGGTCAAGAAGGCTTGTTGAGTATCTCTTCTCCATGGCAAAGTCCTTTGGGATAAGGACCAGTGCCGAAAGCGTTGAAACCAGGGAGCAGATGGAATTTTTAAGACGGACCGGCTGTGAGAAGATGCAGGGCTTCCTTTTCGGAGAGCCACTGTTCTACTGGGATATGATCCCATATTTAAGGGAAAAGGGACTCAGCACGGAGTCTATGGGTCTTAAGGGTTATTATGACAGCATAGGACGGACGGATATCCTTGAAAAACGGAACAAGTCCTATGCCCTGGTGGAATTCGATGATGACAGGCCGCATTTTCTGTATCTGAATGAGGAATATAAGAGGAATGTAAGAAGCCTGGGGATAACCGACCTCGCTATGCTCGAAAGCCTTTGCAATGATATGGAATCCGCCCTGAACAGGAAATTCATCCAGATGATCAGGCGTTCTAAGGAAAGGGCAGAGGAGCAGGTGATGGATTTCGTGTCCGCCGGTAATTACTGCATAGTAAAATTCCGGCATCTTGCCGGCAGCCGTAATAAAGATGCCTATGAGATAGAGCTTGTCAATCTTTCCATGGATTCAAGGGTGAATCATCTGCAGAAGATCAATGACGCCCTGGAAGCTGTTTTTTCCGTATTTAACAGGGTCGTGCAGTATGATCTTTCAAAGGACAGGGTGAATGTCCTTCACTGTGAGACCGGATTTGTTGAGAAATATGACAGCAACAGCTTTTCTGAGAATATAAACAGGTATATACAGGGTGAGATATATCCCGATGACAGGGAGAGATACAGACAGTTCTCGGATATCAGGAGCCTTAAGGATAGGATAGGGAGCTCCGGAAGGAACTTTATCTCGGCGTGTTTCCGGTTTAAGACGCCCGGCGGTAACTATGTGTGGATGGAGCAGTATATCATCCTTGCCAGAGGGGATGAGGACGGTGAAAAATTCCTGCTGTGCACCATGGAAGTGGATGAAAAGAAGCTTGCCCTTCTTATGGAGCTCAGTTCCTTTGTTTCAAACGGGCCTGATGAAGACAGGCTGATAGACGGAAAGGATATTTCCGAATCGGTCCTCTGGAGGACCGCGGTGGAATCCTGCCCTGTAGGACTTTTCTGGAAGGACAGGAACAGAAGGTTCCTCGGTGTGAACAGGGCATTTCTTGATTATTACGGGTTTGAGTCAGAGGAGGAGATCCTCGGGAAGACGGACGAGGAAATGAGCTGGCACGTGGATCCCGTTCCTTTTAAGACGGATGAGGAGAACGTGGTAAACAACGGGACCATCATTAAGGATATTGTCGGAAAGTGCATAGCCCGCGGTGAAAACCGCGATATTCTCGTAAACAAGGCTCCGGTCTTCAAAGACGGCAGGATCGTCGGGATCCTCGGGTACTTCAGGGATATCACCGAGGGAGCGGCTAAATACGATGTACTTAAAAACGTTTCCTTTACCGATCCCGCGACCGGTGTCTTAAATACCATGGGGCTGATGGATGCCGTGTCAAAATATGAGGCGGCTTACGTGGATAACCAGAGCGATTTTGCAATGGTCATCTTCAATATCAATCATTACAGGGAGCTCAGGAAGGAATACGGACACGAGCACAGTGACAGGGTAATGGAAGCCATCGCAAAGAAGATACAGAAAAGTGTCGGTGCTTCCGCGGTTATAGGAAGACCGGGAACAGATACCTTCCTGGTCATCAGGCAGGTGGAGAGCAGGGAGGAAGGACCTTCTCTCATGCAGAGGATAATAAACGACATATCTTCATTAAGGGAAGTGAACGGTATACCATGTACCATATACTGCTCGGCAGGATATGCGACCTATACCGAAGCCGGAAGCTCGGAGGCTCTCTATTCGGCTGCAAGGAAGCGTATGAATGACCAGATGGAGAGAATGAGAAGATTTACGGGAGGTTTTTAAGGAAAACGGTCTAAATAATATATGTTTTCCACTTTAAAAATTTCCTTCAATAGTGTATTATAGTTTGGCGCGTTCGTTAATGACAGGAATGTCTGCTGATCTTGGCAGGCAGGGGGGCAGGATATGGAACAGCATGTAACTATTAAAGGCGTGAAATCGGGTATAGTCCTGAAGCTTGATAAGGATATCTCCTTTGATGAGCTGCTGCCGCAGATCGCGGAAAAATTCGAATCCGCCGCATCTTTCTTCGGTACTTCCAAGATCGTCCTGAAGATAGACGGAAGGGATGTTTCCGAAGAGGAAACGGAAAAGATCCTGGACAGCATTAAGGAAAAGACAAAGATCAGGATAAATGCGGTCATCACTGAGAATAAGAAGCTGCAGGACAAGCTCAATGAGGCGGTCGGAAAAGAAAACGAGATAAGTGACGCCGAAAAAGACAAAAAGATCGACGAGCTTACCGCGGAAAATGCCAGATTAAAGGAAAAGATCGCCGGGCTTACCGGTGTTGACGGCAGATACGCTGAGATACATATAGGGTCGCTCCGCTCCGGAATGAGCTACGAAGCCGAGCAGAGCCTTATTATCCTCGGGGATGTAAAAAACGGAGCCACGGTTACCGCGGGAGGAAGCATTTTTGTTCTCGGGACTCTTACGGGTATCGCAGGTGCCGGTGTCTACGGTGATAAGACGGCGTTCGTGATGGCGCTGAATATGGATCCCCTTCAGATAAGGATCGCGGATTCCCTCGCCATATCGGAGGATCAGGATCCGGTTGATTTCTCAAAGACCGGACTTACAAACAGCGTGCGTCATGTGGATAACGGTCCGGAGGTCGCGGAGATAACCGACGGACATATCATATTAAAGCCCTATGACAGGGAATTTTTGGAGAACTGTGCGTTCCTCAATGATAAGAATTAATGTGTTCATCAGAAATATGAGAGTAAGGAGTACTGAAAAGAAATGGCAGAAGTGATTGTAGTGACATCCGGAAAGGGAGGAGTCGGAAAAACGACGACCACCGCAAACCTGGGAACGGGTCTTGCAAAGCTTGATAAAAAGGTGGTGCTTGTAGATACGGACATAGGTTTAAGAAACCTGGACGTGGTTCTCGGCCTGGAAAACAGGATAGTTTATAACCTGGTGGATGTGGTCGACGGAAACTGCAAGATATCACAGGCTCTTATAAAGGACAAGAAAGTGGACGGGCTTTACCTTCTTCCCGCGGCACAAACCAGGGATAAGGATGCCGTGACTCCCGATCAGATGAAGACTCTGGTGGAAGAGCTGAGAAAGGATTTTGATTACATCATCCTGGATTGTCCCGCAGGTATAGAACAGGGCTTTAAGAATGCGATAGCTGCCGCGGACAGAGCTCTTGTTGTCACAACTCCCGAAGTATCGGCAGTAAGGGATGCAGACCGTATCATCGGACTTCTGGAGGCAAATGAGATAAAGAACAGCCGCCTTATCGTAAACAGGCTTAATGTGGATATGGTTAAGCACGGAAACATGATGACTGCAGAGGATGTGGTGGAAGTGCTGTCAATAGACCTTATCGGCGTTGTTCCTTATGATGAAAAGATCGTAGTTTCCACAAATACCGGTACTCCGCTTGCAGGTGACGATACCCTTGTAGGTCAGTCCTATATGAATATCAGCCGCAGGATCATGGGAGAAGATGTGCCGTTCCTTAATCTGGAATCGAAAAAAGGCTTCTTCGCAAAGCTCGGTGAATTGTTTAAGGGTTGATAGAGGGAGGAAACGCACGATGAGATTTATGGATCTATTCAGG
>JAIKZD010000019.1 GCA_024682555.1 Lachnospiraceae bacterium
TACATAATCCGCGTCATAGCTTCTTGCCAGATAATAATAGGTCGCTCCTGCCTTAAGAAAACAGCTGAGCCGGAAATTTACGCTATCAGACAGCTCCGAATCATCATTTTCCGCAATCTGGTTCCCCTCAGAATCATATAATTCCACAAATGGATCGCCTGAAAAATTAAAAGACTCGATAGTATATTCCCCGTCACTGTCCGGTACAAACTTATACCATTTTCCATATATGGTCGTTTGTTTCCCTTCATCGTCATTATATCCAAAATATGCCTCATCCTGCTCTGTAATACTGACCTGTATTTCACCCATACCGATCTGTTCAGCATTTTTCATTATGTTTTTTTCTTCGTCTGTCAGCATTTCAGAAAAAATGGCTTCTTCAGATGTTTCGTCATCATTAATGACTCCTTTACCCTTTTTATTCTTTGCCTTCTTAGTTTCTATGCTCTTCTCCGAATTACCAACCTCCGCACCTCCGACTGCAAATGCATTTTTCCCCTCTGTCTCTGTAGCTGCAACTGAGACAGGCATCACGGATGAAACCGTCATTACCATCATCATAGCAGCTGCCATGAATCTGTTGATCCTTACCATTTTGCTCCCTCCTGATAATTATTTACTTTCACAAAAAATCTGAGGTATGATCCGTCGGAAACACCCCATTGCATTTTTACTCCTGCATATATTAAGCAGCTCCCTGTAAACTCGGGCCACATCCTTTTCCTGAGTATCTACGATAAGACGAATCTTTTTCTTTTTCAGGATATCAATGGCATCCGCTGCGCTCATAGGAGTACCGCCGCTTTCAAGCTGCCAGTTTCGAAATTCATCATAAGATGAGGCTACTCTGCTACGATCTGACCATCCGTGATTACAAACAAGTATCCCGTCTGTTGTAAACATGAAATCCAGCTCAACAACATCTCTTTTATCTTTTACCGTCTGTTTCAGACATTCAATACAATTCTGATGATCGTATCCCTTATATCCGCCGCCGGCATGCACTATTTTCCTGTTTTCAGGCTTTTGGAAAGTGGCGCAGCACAGACACTGACCGCACAGCTTAAAACAAATATGATACACAGAACTGCAGTAACCGGATTCTTATGTGTATTTTTTCTGCGAATATATTTCATGATTTTGTATCATAAACGATAACGGCGATCAGCTCCACTGTTTCATCCAGACGGTTTGCTATGCCATGACCGGTTCCTTCCGGACAGATCGTCACATCCCCTGCAGTCACGGTTTTAATCTCTCCGTTATCATTATACTCGGCCGTACCCTTCAAGATATAGAAAAGCTCGCTGTCTCCTTCATGTACGTGAAATCCTATACTGCAGCCGCTATTCAGCGTTATCTTTGAGAACATGCGGCCCTTGCCGCAGAGCTCTTCAGGCCCCTGAATGAATCCGGTGATCTCTACAGTTCCATCCCCTCCTCTCATATTCTCTCTGTATTCGATACTGCATTCTTCTTTTTTCTGATCATGGCTGATCCCTCCCTGAAATAATGCATATTAGCAGTCATAAACTGACCTTGATTGTATATCATTTCAGACTTATCCGCAACCTAGAACCATAACTATATATACTCTACACAAAAACAAAAGTGTGAAACTATTATCTTGAAGCAGCCGAGTGTTTGGTATAAACTCAAAGATATACATTCATAGAATAAATGATATGGTGTTAAGTTCACCATGAAACGCAGCAGCAAGCGCCGTAGGAATTGTTTCCGAAAACGATTCTGCGCTATGGCGCAACGAGGCTTTCGGAAATAATTCGAAGGCGATTGCTGCGGATTATCGACTTAGGAGGGGACAATATGAGGCTAGGAAAAACTGGTATTGAAACACCGCAAAATGCATTTGGTGCATTGCCGATCCAGAGGATATCGGATACTGAAGCCGTAAGACTTCTTCAAAAAGCATATGACGGCGGAATGACGTATTTTGATACCGCCAGATATTACAGTGACAGCGAGCACAAACTCGGGCTGGCTTTTGACGGAATGAGGGATAAGATATTTATCGCGACGAAAACCGGAGCTGTTACGGCAAAGGATTTTGAATGTGACCTTGAAACATCATTGCGTGAGCTGAAGACCGATTACATCGATATATATCAGTTTCACAATCCGTCATTCTGTCCCCGGCCCGGTGATGAAAGCGGTATCTATGATGCAATGCTCAAAGCACATGAGCAGGGAAAGGTGCGCTTCATAGGTATCACAAACCACCGGCTTTCCGTGGCAAAAGAAGCTGTCGAGAGCGGTCTTTATGATACCCTGCAATTTCCTTTTTCATATCTGGCAAGCCCTAAAGATATAGAACTTGTAGATCTGTGCAGGGAAGCTGATATGGGCTTCATAGCCATGAAAGCACTTTCGGGTGGACTGATCACCGATTCGAAAGCGGCATATGCCTTCATTTCATCATATGATAACGTCCTTCCCATCTGGGGTATACAAAGGGAAAAAGAACTTGATGAATGGCTGTCATATATGGATAATCCGCCTGCGATGGATGAACGGATAAAAGCTGTCATACAGGAGGATATCTCACAGTTGTCGGGGGAATTCTGCAGAGGCTGCGGTTATTGCATGCCATGTCCTGCCGGTATTGAGATAAACAACTGCGCACGTATGTCGCTCATGCTAAGACGCGCTCCTTCGTCGGCATGGCTGAATGAAACATGGCAGGCCAATATGGCAAAGATAGAAAACTGTCTGCATTGCAATGCCTGCAAAGCCAAATGTCCGTATGGTCTGGACACACCATCTCTTCTGGAAAAGAATCTTAAGAATTATAAAAGAGTTCTTGCAGGGGAGGAACAGGTGTAAAAAATTGTATGCTCAGGTCATACAACCGATATCGGTGATGACCTGAGCATATAAAGTGCGCTTTCGTAATCGGATAGTCTTTGGCTTTTTCTGATCTGCTTGAAGGTTTTTTGGTTCATTTTTCCCTGTGGACTGTCTTTTGTATCAAAGCTGATATGAAGATAAGACCACAGCTCTTTCATCTTAAACAGAACATTTCTTTCTCCCGACATCTCTTCTTTATAAGCATAATAAAGAGTGTCGTGAAACAGCC
>JAIKZD010000020.1 GCA_024682555.1 Lachnospiraceae bacterium
TATCCCGACGGAGCAGGAAGGAATCTCCCTGTGCTCTCTCATCTTAATCTCAAAACCTCGTATATATGATCCCGATACGTTCCTGCATCATCTTCAAAACATCGGATTCAGCATGACCCTAACCCTGTCACCGACATTAACTTCCGTATTTTCCTTAAGATCAATATAGCAGTTACAGTCGGAAAGGTTTGCAAAAACCGATGATGCATGGCTCCCGGCAGGAAGAAAGACCGAACCTCCCTCTGTATATGCCCTTATGAATCTACGCATTTTATTGATCTTCCGATAGGGACTCTTTAATACGGCTTCCGCAGTCTTTGGTAAAAAAGCATCGCAGCCCGTAAATGCCGAAGCCACCCCATAAAAGTATATGTCAAAATTTACGATGGCGGCATAGGGGTTTCCGGAAAGAGCAAGTATCGCCTTTCCATCCTTAATGCAGCCCATGGTGGGTGTCCCCGGCTGAATGTTCACACCGGAAAATACCGTCCTTGCACCGATATGCCTAAGCACCTTCGGCATCAGGTCTTTTTTCCCGACGGATACTCCGCCGGTTGTGATGATCACGTCTGCCGTTTCAAGAGCCTTTGCAAGGCTCTTTTCAAGATACTCCTCATCATCCGGGCAGATCTCCGATGCCACCTCAAAGCAGGGATGATCAAGAGCCGCCGTAAGCACATAGGAAATGCTGTTATATATCTGTCCGGGAAGAAGCTCTTCCCCGGGCTTTTTCAGCTCGGAGCCCGTTGATATTATCTTAACCCTTATCTTTCTTACCACGGAAATATCCGTTATCCCGAGACTTGCAAGGATCCCTGCCTGTGTTCGTCCGATGAGTGTTCCCTTTTTTATGACGATATCGCCCTTTTTGATATCCTCTCCGACCTTACAGTAATTTGTATACTCGGATACAGGCCTGAATATCCGGACCATCCGCAGATCAGCATCCGCCCGCTCATCCGGGCCCCCGGGCTTATTCTCTGCCCTGCGGTCCGTATCCGCACAGGATCCCGAAGAAAGATCCGCATCTCCGCAGGATCCCGAAAAAAGATCCGTATCCTCCTGCCTGACAACCGCATCATAGCCCTCGGGAACCCTTGCCCCGGTCATTATGCGGACAGCCGTCCCCGGCTCATATTCAAAGTTTTTGTCATCACCTGCCAGGATCTCGCCTGTGACCCTTAGGCTTACGGGCTCATCCGCCGATGCGCCCCTGATCCCGGAAGCCTTTACGGCAAACCCGTCCATGGCGGATTTCGGAAATGACGGTACACAAAAGGGGGCTGTGATATCTTCAGCAGCCACCCTTTTAAAAGATCCGGTTAATCCGACGGTTTCCGGTCTGCCGGCCGGGCTTATCTCCTTTACCAGAAGACTGTATGCCTCCTCAATTTCCATTATCAGACCTTCCGTTTTCTTATATTTTTTCTATATTGACCGCGCATACCTTGTACTCGGGTATCCTTGCGAAATCATCCAGCGCGGCATTTGTGATCACATTTACCGGGGAATCCGGGAAGTGGAAGGGCATCCAGGTCTCCCCTTCGGAAACCTTTCTTCCTACCCTTGCGGTTGCATCTATGGTGCCTCTCCTGCTGGAAACCTTTATGCGTTCTCCGTTCTCTATTCCAAGCCTCTCTGCATCCTTATGATTGATCTCGATAAAGCCCTCGCCTGCGATCTCCACAAGTCCCGGTGCACGGGAGGTCATTGCCGCTGCATTATAGTGATAAAGGATACGTCCCGTTGTAAGGATGAAGGGATATTCATCATCGGGAAGCTCCTGTGAAGCCTTGTAGACTGCAGGATACAGAAGGGCTTTTCCTCTTGCGGGCTTTCCGACATGCATAATGGGTGTTCCCGGATGATCCTTGTCCCTGCAGGGCCACTGAAGCGTCTCGCCCGCATCAAGCCTTGCATGGGATATACCCCCAAAGCTCGGGGTCACGGATGCTATCTCGTCCATTATCTCAGCCGGCGTCATATGCTTCTGGGGATATCCCATGGCATTCATCAGATCGATGAGGATATCCGTATCGGGACGCATATCTCCTTCCACGGTAACGGCTTTTCTGATACGCTGGACTCTTCTTTCCGTATTTGAGAAGGTTCCCTCCTTTTCCGCATAGGAAAGACCCGGAAGTATCACGTCGGCATACTTTGCCGTTTCTGTCATAAAAAGCTCCTGTATCACAAAGAACTCAAGGCTTTCAAGAGCATGCTTTACGTGCTCGCTGTCGGGATCGGTAACTACCGGATCCTCGCCGCAGATATACAGTCCTTTGATCTTTCCCTCGATAGCCGCGGGGAAGACATCGGTCGCCTTAAGACCGGGATTCGGATTAAGAGGTACGCCCCAGGCTTTTTCAAATTTCTCCCTGACTTCGGGATTGTCCACCTTCTGATATCCGGGATAATCGGTAGGCTGGGCACCCATATCACAGGCACCCTGAACATTGTTCTGCCCTCTCAGGGGATTTACGCCGCATCCGCTCTTTCCTATTTTCCCGCAAAGGACCGCCATATCCGACAGGCTCATGACACCCTCGGTTCCGGTGGAATGCTCGGTAACACCGAGGCAGTAAATGATGGGTGCTTTTTTTGCCGTCGCATACATTCTTGCAGCCTCAACAAGCATGTCGGGATCTATATGACAGATCTCTCCCACTTTTTCGGGAGTGTATCCGGACACAAGTTCCTTAAGCTTATCAAAGTCCTCCGAAAATTCCTCAACGTATTTATGATCGATAAGATCTTCCCGGATCATTACATGCATCATGCCATTTGCAAAAGCCACATTGGTTCCCGGGCGGAGCTTTAAGTGAATGTCCGCAGAGGCGGAAAGGCCTATTGAACGGGGATCCACAACTATCAGCCTTGCTCCCCTTTTGACGGCCTGTCTTATCTGCATTCCCACCACGGGGTGGGCTTCCTCGGGATTTGACCCTACAAGCAGGATACAGTCAACATCATGAGTGATATCATATATGGGATTTGTCATGGCTCCGGATCCCAGGGTCTTTGCAAGCCCCGCAACCGTAGCCGAATGGCATACCCTTGCGCAGTTATCCGTATTATTTGTCCCAAAGCAGGTACGGACCATTTTCTGGACCATGTATATGTCTTCATTTGCCGATCTCGAACAGGCAAATCCCGCAAGGGAATCTCCGCCGTATTTTTCCTTAAGCTCCATGAAACGCCCGGCGGTATAGGATATGGCCTCCTCCCATGTTGCCTCTTCAAATTCTCCGGTCTCCCGGTTCTTTATGAGGGGAGTCTTTATCCTGTCCTTTGAATGAACAAATTCATAGCTTCCGAAACGGCCCTTTACGCATAACAGGCCATGGTTTGAAGGCCCGTCGGCTGCCTCCGTTCCCACGATCTTATTGTCCCTTACCAGCAGGTAGAACTGGCATCCCGTAGCACAGTGAGGACATGTCGTTAATACCTTTTTAACCTCCCAGTTGCGATAATTCTTATGGGATTTAATGGTAAGGGCACCGGTGGGACAGGCGGCCGCACAGTTTCCGCAGGATTCGCATTCCGTCATTTTCCAGTCGGGGCCGAAGGGCGCATTCACGGTATGGAACACACCGGTTCTTCCGCTCTTTAATGTTCCGTTCACGGCAGCCCTGTTGCAGGCTCCGATACAGCGCTGGCAATGTATGCATTTGCTCGGATCATAGGAAATGTACGGATTTGAATCAAGCTTCGGAAGCTTCTTCTCGATGTTTTTGCGGGAGCCGGTATAATCCGTATGCTGAATGTCATATTTGTTGCATAGATCCTGAAGCCTGCAGTCTCCGTTATATGCGCAGTTCATGCAGTCGATCACATGATTGGACAGAAGGAGCCTTAACATCTCCTTTCTGTAGCCCGTAAGTCTTTCCGACTCGGTTTTGATGACCATGCCTTCCTCGACCTTGGTACGGCAGGCAGCAAATAGATTACCATAGCCTTCGATCTCCACCATGCAGAGCCTGCAGGATCCGATGTCACTGTAGTCCTTTAAATGACACAGTGTGGGGATCTCTATCCCGACCTCCCTGCAGAAATTGATGATCTTCGTGTCTTTCTTCGCCTGATATTTTTTCCCGTTTATCTGTATGTTTACCATGGACATCTGCCTCCCTCCATGGAGCCGCAGCCGAAGTGATCGCATCTTAAGCATCTTCCGGCTTCACGCTCCGCCTCTTCGGGCGTCATCCTGATCTCGACATGCTCGAAATCCTTTCTTCTCTCAAAGGGATCTCTTTCTTCGATCTCTGCCCTGCCCGTAGGAATACATTTATTGGGCCTGGCATTGGGTGTTTCAACCTCACAGACTATCTTATGATGGTAGCCTAAATATTCATCTATGTTGTGAGCGGCCACCTGACCTGCCGCAATGGCATTTATAGCCGTGGACGGTCCCGTCACGCAGTCTCCGCCCGAGAATACTCCGTCGATCCCCTGTATCATACAGCTTTCATCGGCAAGTATCCTGCCTCTCTCCGTGGGGATCCCGGCCTTGTCAAAGGCCTCCACATCGCATCTCTGGCCTACTCCGAGGATCAGATAATCGCAGGTAAAACGATAGGGGTAGGCACTGGAATGCTCTGTTTTTACAAGACCGAACTCATCATATTCACCCACGATCTGGGGCTGCAGCCATACCGCATCGATATATCCCGGATTATTCTTATCCTCCTCAAGGTGCAGAAAAGACAGAAGAGTCCTGAACCTTACGCCCTCCTGCATCGCACTCTCTATTTCCGACTCAAGGGCCGTATAATCGTCTCTCTTTCTGGTAAAAACATGAACGGATTTTGCATGCAGCCTGATGGCGGTTCTTGCCGCATCCATTGCCACATTTCCGCCGCCTATCAGAACGACATTTTTACCCGTAAGGTCGATCTCTTCGCCTCTGGCAACGGCCTGGAGAAAATCGGCCGCAGGGATAACATTCTTACAGTCCGCATTTTCCACCGGCATTCTGTTTCCAAGCTGGGCTCCCAGTCCGAGATACAGAGCATCATATTTTTCCAGAAGCTCCTCAACGGTAACATCAGTACCGATCTTTGTATTTGTCTTAACTTCTATGTCGCCGGCCGCAAGGATCGCATTTATGTCCTCATCGAGCCTTGCCTTGGGAAGCCTGTATTCCGGGATACCGTATCTGAGCATCCCGCCAAGCTTGTCATGTTCATCATATACAACACATTTATGTCCCATAAGGGCAAGGAAATAAGCAGCGGTAAGTCCCGAGGGGCCGCCGCCCACTATGCCTATGACCTTTCCGGTCTTAACGTTTGCGGGAGGCGTCTTGACCTTATCGGCAGAGATCTGATCTACCGCGTATTTTTTCAGGCCTCTTATGTTTATGGGAGCATCGATAATGGATCTGCGGCATTTTTTCTCACAGGGATGCTCGCATACCATTGCGCAGGCCGTGGGGAAGGGATTGCGGTCACGGATCACGTTTATGGCGCCCGCATAATCACCGTCCTTTATAAGAGCTACATAACCCGGCACATCCACGTGGGCGGGGCAGAGGGTCATGCAGGGCACTGTCTGGGCAGACCCGTCAACACAGCGTTTCCTCTTTATGTGGCTCTCATACTCATCGGCAAACTCTTTAAGGCTGTCAAGCAGCGTATTTGCGGCTACCACTCCCACCGCACAGTCGGCAGTCTGCGAGATCATGATGCAGAGTTCTTCCAGTTTCTTAAGAGTTTCTTCCGTGGCATCGCCCGTAAGGATACTCCTAAGCATACGTTCCGCCTCAACGAGTCCGTCCCTGCAGGGTACGCACTTTCCGCAGGACTGGTTCATTGACATCTGTAAAATCGAACGATACATAACAAGAGGACACATCCCCGGCGGATATGAGGTCATTCTTGACCTGAATTTGGTCAGGGCAATATCCATACGGTCGTTCATATTGCCCCGCTTTGCTAATCTGCGCATAATACAAAGCTCCTTTTGATCTGTTTATACGAAAGTCATGGTCTTTCCGGGTGAAAGATCAAGTAAATCGTACCATTTTTTCTTCATTTTCTCAACAGAAACCGAGACTCTCCGTTTTGCTCCGTTTTTGACCTCCGGGATTGGAACCATTTTTAGGTCGAATTTCCGGGACAAATTAGTACTAAATCCGCTAATCTTCGGGTTTAGTATGATTTTTTGACTGGATTTCCATTCACTGGCATCGGAAATGAAAAAAATTGAAATCCCGATACCAAATAAGCTTTGGATTTCCGGGGAAAAGTGGTAGTAAATCCGCTAATCTCCGGGTTTAGTATGATTTCCGGCCCTGCTTTTCTTCATACGTTTCTTCCGCTTCAGGCGCCTATGGCTATTTGCGGGCCTTATATGATATATTGATATTTCAGAGAGGAAAGTATGAAACAGGCAAACCGGTTTCATACCGCACTAATGTCTTTCGCAGAAAAACAGAAAAAAAAATGATAAAAGTATACTATGCCTCCATACGTGAGGGTACAGAAGAAGACTGGGAAAAACTGAGGTCCTCCCTTCCTTTTCCGGAAAGGCTTGAAAGGGCGGACAGATTTCGCTTTGAGGATGATAAGAGGCGCTGCATACTGGCAGGCGCCCTGCTTAAGACTGCCCTCTTTAATGAAGGTATAAGAGATCCCGAAATCGAAAAAGGACCGCAGGGAAAGCCATATCTGAAAAGTTATACCCGGGTTTCCCCCTCGGATAGTACACAAAAAAGCCCGAAAAACGGACCGGACTGCGATCCGCAAATACAATTCAGCCTCTCCCACAGCGGAGACCTTTCGGTATGCGCCATCGGAACGGCACCCGTAGGGGTTGATGTAGAGCTGATAAAGCCGACAGGTCTGTCCGTTGCTAAAAGATTTTTCACGGAAAAGGAGTTTGACCACATAAGTCAATCTCTTGAAAAGGAAGCGGAATTACTGAGGATATGGACTCTCAAGGAAAGCTATTTAAAAATGACCGGTGAGGGACTTAAGCATCCCCTGGATTCATTTGAGATCATCCCAAAGAATCCGGGACATCCGGAATATCAGAACCATCCGGGATCTCCGGGACATCCGGAATATCAGAACCATCCGGAATACCTTGTATCTTCGGAACTCAAAAAATTAAAGATCCGGGAATTTGCCCTTCCCCGTCACCACATATCTGTATGCTCACAGGAAGAGATCGAACCGGATCTTATAAGACTTTTCATGGACGACCTGTTAATCACACCCTGACAGAAAGGATATCAGAATGAGTATCATCATAGCCACATCAAGACTCAAGGTATACGAAGGCTTTGCAAGCATCTGCGAATATGCGGGAATGAGCGTGGAATGGTCGGACAGACTGTGG
>JAIKZD010000030.1 GCA_024682555.1 Lachnospiraceae bacterium
GACAGCACATCCATATCCAGTATGACGGATTGGGATTCATCCCTCTGAATGAACTCTTAGCACAAGAAAAGGCGTGACCAAAGCCACGCCTTCCCATTCTTAAATTCTTAAACATTACTGTCTTATGACGCTCCCAGCTTATACAGGGCGGGTTTACAAATCACAAATCCTGCCGTGAAATGAATACAGCTGAAAGTTCACTGCTTTATTGCACTAAAGTTTCACATGTGTTAATATTTCAAAGTGAGTCCCGGACAGAGCTTCAACCGGGACCTCAATCTGATCCCGGTCGGGGCTTAAACCAAAGCCTCACCCCCGGGAAGCAATCGGCAGAATCAAAGAGGAGAGAAGAAATCATGAAAAAATCTGGAATCATTTTTATGACACTGTGTATGATCGTTACTGCAGGTCTTTTTGCAGGCTGTGCAGGCGCTGCAGCAACAGCAACGGGCACCGGATCGGGTTCTTCGGGCGAAATGTTTACGGTGGGTTTTGATGCGGAGTTTCCGCCTTACGGCTTCATGGACGATAACGGCGATTACACCGGATTTGATCTTGAGCTTGCGGAGGAAGTATGCAAACGTAACGGCTGGGAGCTGGTAAAGCAGCCTATCGACTGGGATGCCAAGGATGCAGAGCTCAATTCGGGCACAATAGACTGTATCTGGAACGGGTTTACCATTAACGGCCGTGAGGAACAGTATACATTTACAGATCCTTATGTAGACAACAGCCAGGTTGTAATAGTTAATTCCGAAAGCGGTGTCAGCGATATCGCAGGTCTTGCGGGAAAAACCGTGGGAGTTCAGAAGGATTCCAGCGCTCTGGCAGCTCTTGAAGGCGACAGGGCGGATGTTGCGGAAACCTTCGGAACACTTACCCAGTACGGGGATTATAACACGGCCTTCATGGATCTTAAGCAGGGTGTGCTGGATGCGGTATGTATCGATATAGGTGTTGCAAATTATCTTCTTGAACAGAACGGTGAAGGATTTGCAATTCTTGACGAGCAGCTGTCCACCGAGCAGTATGGTGTAGGATTCAAGCTCGGAAACGAGGAACTTCGCGACAAGGTTCAGAAGACACTTAATGAAATGGCTGAGGACGGAACCGTGGATAAGATCGCTGAGAATTACGCCGACTACGGTATTCCCGAATCTCTCTGCATAGGAAAATAAAACATGTCGATAACCACGGTTTTTATGAAATTGATGGGTGGAATGGGAGTAACAGTGTTGATATTTATATTGACACTGTTATTTGCTACACCTCTGGGACTTCCGCTCTGCCTTGCGAGGATGAGCAAAAATAAGATACTTTCAGGGATTTCGGGTGCATACATCTCCGTGATGCGCGGAACACCGCTGATGCTGCAGCTCATCGTCATTTATTTTCTGCCCTATTACGGATTTGGTATAAATGTATCGGCAAAGTACAGGTTTGCTGCGGTCATCATTGCTTTTTCCCTGAATTATGCGGCTTATTTTTCGGAGATCTACAGATCGGGGATCCAGTCCATACCGGGAGGGCAGTATGAAGCCGCACAGCTGCTTGGTTATTCCGAGGTGCAGACTTTTTTCAGGATAATAATCCCCCAGATGACAAAGAGGGTGATTCCCGCAATGACCAATGAGATCATCACCCTCGTTAAGGACACTTCATTATCCTTTGCCATAGCAACGGCTGAGATGTTTACCATGGCCAAACAGATAGCCGCCAAACAGGCAAGCCTTATGCCGCTTATGGCCGCGGGAATCTTTTATTACGTTTTCAACCTGATCGTTGCGCAGCTTTGCAAGATGGTCGAGAAACATTATGATTATTACAGGATCTGAGATATGGCTTTATTCAGTATGGAAAACTGCAGAAAATCCTTTGGCGGCACCGAAGTCCTTAAGGGAATAACATTAAACGTTGAAAAGGGCGAGGTGGTTTCAGTGATCGGACCTTCCGGCTCGGGGAAATCCACCCTTTTAAGATGTGCCTGCATGCTGGAAACAATGGATGCAGGTAACCTTATTTATGCCGGGAAATATGCCGCGTCCGAAAGAGACGGAAAAGTCGTATATGCCAAAGGTAATGAACTAAAAGAGATACGAAAGACCTTCGGACTGGTATTTCAGAATTTCAATCTGTTTCCGCATTACAACGTTCTTAAGAATGTTACGGAACCGATGGTGATAGCGGGCAGGGACAAAAAAAGCGCCGAAGAGAAAGCGATGGAAGAACTGAATAAGCTGGGGCTTTCGGATAAGGCAAAAGAATATCCCTGCAATCTCTCGGGCGGGCAGCAGCAGAGGGTATCCATTGCAAGAGCCCTTGCTCTGGAGCCGGAAATCCTCTTTTTTGACGAACCCACATCGGCTCTCGATCCCGAGCTTACCGGGGAAGTGCTAAAGGTTATCAGGGATCTGGCCGCGATGCATATGACAATGATCATCGTTACTCACGAAATGAACTTTGCCAGGGATGTATCCGACAGGATGATCTTTATGGAGGACGGAGTTATCCGGGCGGAGGGTACACCGGAGGAGCTCTTTAGTTCGGAAGATGCGAGACTTAAGGCATTTATGGGAAGGCTTGCCGGGGAATAAGAAAACAAAGAGGTACGGATCATGAAGATAAGCATTTACAATACCTGGGATCATGTAAACAAGGCTTTTGCCGAAGGCGAGAAGAGAGCGGTACTTGCCTGGGACGGAGAGTACAGGATAAATGATATCATTGAATTTTCGGAGCTTACACCCGGGCGTTTTTATGTGGTAAGGGTCGATGCCACAATGGATGAGGCCCTTGTGTATATCACAAAGGAAAGTGTCCTTTATACGGTACCCTTTTATGAAAAAAAGACCAGCTACAATCCGCTGTCTTTTTTCGGAAACAGACATTATGTTTCCATCCGGTTTGCCGAGGATCATGAGATAAGCTGTTACAGGAACCTTTCAAGGAACAGCTTTGACCAGCATGATGTCGACGGGGTATATCCGCATTCATCCGCAAATGTTGAAACAAGAGGCGAGGCGGTGTTTGCGGCAAGAAATGCGATCGACGGCTTTGTTGCCACAAGAGGACACGGAGAGTGGCCTTATGAGTCCTGGGGGATAAACAGGCAGGATGATGCAAAGATAACCATTGATTTCGGAAGAAAAGTTGATGTTGATAAGATATATATCTATACAAGGGCCGATTTTCCCCATGACAACTGGTGGGTAAGCGGTACCCTGAGCTTTTCCGACGGAAGCCGCTTAAAGATCGCCCTTGAGAAAAAGACCGATGAGCCCCAGATATTTGAAAACATTGACAGAAAAGGGATCACGTGGCTGTCTCTTGATGAGCTTATAAAGGCCGATGACCCGAGTCCTTTCCCTGCCCTTACACAGATAGAGGTTTACGGAACGCAAAGCCGTTTACGGGCTGATCTGTGATTAAGGTGCCGGATTTTGTAAGGAAATATACGGCTTTCAGCCGCCAAAATCCGGTATACAATGTCTGCTTACGGTGCAAGATGCGGGATCGATCGTTTCTTCAGTTCACCCGGCGAGATCCCGTATTCTTTTTTGAAAGCCCTGTAAAAGCTTGAATAATCGTCAAAACCATAGGTCTGGTATACATCATTTATCGAAAGGTTTCCGAGTATGGCATCATGGCACAGCTGGAGCCTTTTTTTCTTTATATACTGGTGTATGGAGATCCCTATATTATCCTTAAAGACATGTGAGATATAGAATTTGCTCAGAAAAAAGTGTGCGGCAAGATTATCAAGTGACAGATCCTCGTCTATATGATGCTCGATATAGCTGCATATGCTCTGATAAAGGGATTCATGTGACAGAGGGATGTCTTCCTGCTGCTCGTAGGCTATGCGGTTTATCGAGAAAAGTATCTCGGAAACGCTCAGATAAAGCTTCGTCTTTTTTCCGAACCTTTCCCCGTTTTGTTCCTCTATCACCGAAAACAGCTTTGACAGGATGGTGTTAAAGGTGATGTGATCTGTGCGTATCCTGAATCTGTCATATCGGAAAACATTGTCTATCACATAGCTGTAATCGGATGAGGATCTGTTTATCATATCAAAGAAATCCGGGCTCACCCAGAGATCAAAACGCCTGTAGGGTATCTCATAATCCTTTACTTTTATACCGTGAGGAGTGGAAGGAGGAACGATCACGATATCGCCGTAGGAGAGGATATAGTGATTTTTGTTGACTATTGCCTCTGCGTGCCCCTCCAGAAAGAAATAAAATTCATAATAGGGATGGGTATGTATGAGGGTACGGTTTTTGGGCTTTACGTCACTGTAGTAGTAAAGCTCGTAATCTTCGGCTAACATATACTGCCTGTCGTCGTAGTTTGTCGTGAGATTCTTTTTCATCCGGCTCTCCTCAAAAACAGATCCCCGATGCAGAAAGAAGCATCAGGGATCCTTTGATCATCAGTCGTTTACTTTGATGGTATCGTCTTCTTTTTCGGCGGCGAATTTACTCTCGTCAAGGTTTCCGGGATCCTGTCCGATGTAGGCAAGGATACCTCCGTCGATATATATCACCTGTCCGTTTATGAAGTCTGAAGCCTCTGATGCAAGAAATACCGCAAGTCCCTGAAGGTCTTCGGTTTTTCCCCAGCGCTGTGCAGGTGTCTTCGAACGGATGAAGCGGTCAAAGGGGTTCATCGATCCATCGGCGCCCCTCTCACGAAGCGGAGCCGTCTGAGGTGTTGCTATGTATCCGGGGCCTATGGCATTACACTGGATATTGAACTGGCCGTATTCCGAGCAGATATTCCTTGTGAGCATCTTGAGTCCGCCTTTGGCAGCTGCATATGCGGAAACCGTTTCACGACCGAGCTCACTCATCATGGAGCAGGCGTTTATTATCTTGCCGGCGCCCTTTTTGATCATTGCGGGAAGCACAGCCTTTGAGCAGATGAAGGGTCCGGTAAGGTCAACGTCTATTACCTGATTCCACTGTTCCACCGTCATCTCGGTCATCGGGATCCGCTTTATGATACCGGCATTATTTACCAGGATGTCAATGGAACCCACTTTCTCTTCAACGCTTTTCACAAAGGAAAGAACCTGGTCTTCCTTTGTAACATCACACACGGCACCGAAAGCTTCGATCCCGAGTTTCTTATATTCGTTTCTTCCGCGTTCCACAAGCTCTTCATTGATATCATTGAATACTATCTTTGCGCCTGCTTCGGCAAAAGCTTCCGCATAGGCAAGTCCCAAGCCGTAAGAGGCACCCGTTACCCATGCAACCTTTCCGTCAAGTCTGAATTTGTCCATTACACCAGCCATAATCAATCCTCCATTCTGTATATATACGATGACGCAGACAACATATTCTGTGTTACTACTCACAGCCACTCTTCCCTTCATTCGCAAACCCTGTACTTCGTACTCCTGCATCCGCTTCGCGTATGGGTTTTGCCCATGCGGGGGAGGTTCCTTTACGCAGCATATTGAGTGCAATAACCGCAAATATGTCTCATATACTATAATAAGCGGTATCTCAAAAAAAGCAAAGAAAATTTATATTATAAACAATTTTTGCAATGTATAGGACAATTTTACCACTGTTCTTTTTGGAAAATTTTCATATTATTTTACTTAATCAGTAAAGATATTTGGACATTTTGCATACTGCCTGAGCTCATGAACCTTATGGGGATGACGGGATATGTGTTATTTCAAATCATGATGAGCATGTGCCAAATGGATTCCCGGAAGGGTCGGGCAGAGAAGACTGTGCAGAAAAGCTACCGGATATTTCCATAACAGATTACAGGAGGGTAAAAATGAAGAAGAAAGTATTGGCAATTTTGTTAATGGCCGCTATGGTAACTTCTCTTACGGCATGCGGCGGCGCAGACAGTGCGGCAAGCGGTGCGGCTGACGGAGGAAAAACGGAGACCGCGGAAGAAACAGCATCATCCGAGACTGCAGAAGCATCATCTGACGGGTATGTTCTTGAGAAGATCACCATGGTTGTGGACGGAACACTTACCGCTACGGTAGACAGCGGACAGCAGGATTTCAACGCCCAATGGGACGCATATGTATCCGAGAAGGTCGGACATGATATCCATCTTGATATCCAGCAGCAGGATCATTCCGGATATGTTGATGCGGTTGGCCGTATCTTTGCATCAGGAAGCTATCCCGATGTTATGATAATGCCCGCATCCATGTACACACAGTATGTTAATACGGGAATCCTCTGGGATATGACGGAGGCATATGAAAATGCAGACTTCCAGTCACGTATGCTCTATCCCGAGGTTAATGAAAACGTAAAGACGGTAGGCGGCGGAAAGCTTTACGGACTTGCACCCACATACGGAAACGGCTGCGTTACCTATGTTAAGAAGGCATGGCTTGACAATGTGGGAATCGATCCCGAAAGCATCAAGACCTTTGATGATTATTACAATATGCTGCTTGCTTTTCATGAGAAGGATCCTGACGGAAACGGAAAGGACGGAGACACCTACGGAACCATCGCAGCAGGTTATTTAAAGACGGATGAGGCTCCTTATATCAATTATCTTCCCGAGTTCTGGCAGGATGCATATCCGGCTATCTATGAAAAGGACGGAACATGGGTCGATGGTTTCCAGGAGCAGGCTACGAAGGATGCCCTTTCAAGACTCCGCAAGGCTTATGAAGACGGCGTTATCGATCCCCTGACACTTACGGCGGGAACAAAGGATGCACGTGAGAAATGGTTCTCAAATGATCAGACCGGTTCGGCAGGTGCTTTTACATACTGGGCAGGAACATGGTATCAGAATCTTACCGACAGTCTTTCAAAGAATGATGTTGATTCCGAGATAGTAGAGATCGCACCCATAGCTGAGGTTGGTGCTTATCTCAACAGGGAAGCTCCGGTATGGGTGATCATCGACGACGGTGACGGAGATAATGCCCGTGAACAGGCTATATTTGACGCCTTCTTTGAGACAATGCTCGACGGAGCTTACGGCCAGGTATTGTGGACATACGGAGCAGAAGATGTTCACTGGTCAACAAAGGCTGAAACCTTTACAACCAATGCGGATGATCCCGAGAAGAAGAAGGATTACGAGTATGCAGAGGGAGAATTCCATCTTAAGCAGGCTCCGAACGATCCCAACACCGTATGGAAAAAGAATCATCTCGATCCCGCTCTTACGATCGTTTCGATGACCGATGAGTACAAGGATTTTGTTTCAAACTCAAGCCTTGCTGCTGAAGGAAATGCCTTCTTTACATCACACATGAAGGATGCTCCTTTATCACCTTCATCAGAGACCCTGACAGAGGCAGCAGGAACCATCAAGGATGCAAAGGATGTTCTGATCTCAGCCGTAATAGTAGACGGAGCCGATATAAATACAGCAATGGATACATATGTTGCCACGGTAGGAGCTATCGTAGATCAGATACTTGAAGAGCTTAATTCGGCAGAATGATCTTATAGTTCTGAAAATGAAATCATATATCCTGCCTGCTTATATCAGCAGGCAGGATATTAATTCTGAAAGGAAATATGTATGGGCAAACAGAAAACTTCAAAGAGCGGCATAGTGATACGCAGGAAACCTCTCAGAGTAAGGATCTGGAACTCAAGAGGTTATTATCTTATGTTCCTGCCCGTGCTCGTGTTTGTGATCATCTTTTACTACTGGCCGATGCTCGGAGTCCGTTTTGCATTCTACGATTACAAGCCTGTAGGTGCACCTAAATTTATCGGATTTACCAATTTTGAAAAAATGTTTACCGGGCTGGGGGCTGCCGCTTTCTGGACTTCCTTCAGGAATACTCTGGAGCTCAGTGTCATAAAGCTTGTGATAACCACCCTTGCCTCCGTTGTGGTTTCGGTATTCATATTTGAGATGGGAAACCTGATAGTCAAGAAGGTTCTGCAGACGGTGATCTATCTGCCTCATTTCATGTCATGGGCCGTTGTCGCTTCAATATTCAGCCTGTTTTTATCGCCTTCTTCCACCGGTATGGTAAATAATATGCTCTTTAAGGGAGATACCGCAAAGTTCATCTATTTTCTGGCAGATAAAAACTGGTGGAGACCGGTCTTCTACATTATCAATCTCTGGAAGGAAACAGGATGGGGAACGATAATCTTTTTAGCTACTTTATCGGGGATAAATCCGGAACTTTATGAGGCTGCGGATATAGACGGGGCTTCGAGGATGCAAAAGATCCGTTATGTGACGGTTCCCGCTCTGATGAATACGATAATCACCGTTCTTATCTTAAATCTTGCCAAGGTCATGAATATGTTTGAGTCAGTATTTGTTACCTATAATGCTGCTGTTTATGACAAAGCCGATGTCATCTCCACGTATATCTACAGACAGACTTTTGCAAATGCGATCCCGAATTACGGATATTCGACTGCCGTGGGGCTGTTCAAATCACTGGTGGGATGCATGCTGGTGCTTTTGTGCAACTGGCTGAGCAAGAAAACCCGCGGGCGCGGGATCATATAAGGAGGGCTGCATCATGGCAAAAGATAAAAATGCGGTTGCAGGTCGTAAAAGAAGATTCGGACTGTTCGATCTTATCAATTATACAGTGTTTATCCTGATAGCGCTGATCATCCTGGTGCCGATATGGAAGGTTCTGGTCGATTCGCTCAATTCGGTCGGAGTATATCAGTTCAGGCTCTATCCGAAGAATTTTACCCTGGATGGATATAAGACGATAATAGAGACGCAGGCTCTTTACAGACCCTTTATCAATTCGGTCGTAACGACCGGGATGGGAACACTTTTAGGATTGGTCCTTTCGACTCTGGGCGGATATGTACTGGTAAAGACAGAGGTTCCGGGAAGAAATGCGATGGCGTATTTTCTGCTGTTTACAATGATCTTTTCGGGAGGCATGATACCGGAATATCTGGTAATGAGACGGATCGGTCTTGTGGACAGTATGTGGATCCTCGTGTTTAAGCACGGAATGAACGTATACAATCTGGTACTGATGAAGAACTTTTTTGAGAATATCCCCGACTCGCTGTTTGAGGCTGCGGAGATAGACGGCTGCTCGCCGATGGGTATCTTCTTTAAGATAGTGCTTCCTCTTTCCAAGGCGGCCTTAGCCTCGATTGGACTTATGTTTGCGGTTTCCGTATGGAACGATTATTCAACGGTCAAGATATATATAATGGATCCCAATCAGGTCAATTTTCAGTACAAATTAAGGAATATGGTAATGGACGGAGATACGCCGAATACCGCATATAAGGTCTCGCAGACGACACTGTTCAATGCGGGCATAATTTCAGCGATACTTCCCTTCATGGTGTTATATCCCTTCCTTCAGAAGTATTTTGTACAGGGAGTAAATATCGGAGCTGTCAAGGAGTAAACGTTTTATCAGAGAAAACTGTCTCAGGGCAGGGTTATCAGAAAGGATTCTGACCGGAATGAGGGTCATTTACTGGGCGGGAGATTCCACCAATACCGAAAACAAAGCACATAAATTCCCGCAGACCGGGATAGCCCAGGCCTTTGACAGGTTTACAGCGGATGATGTGGTGATATACAATCATTCGATAAACGGCAGGAGCACAAAGAGCTTTATAGATCAGGGAAGGCTTTCAAGGATAGCACGGGAGATATCAAAGGATGATTTTCTCTTTATCCAGTTCGGGCATAACGATGAGAAGAAAGAGGATCCGTTAAGGTATACGGATCCTGACGGGGAATTCATAGAGAATCTTAAGAGATTTGCGGATACCGCAAAGGAGAAGGGGGCATATCCTGTTTACATAACGCCGGTTGAAAGACGTCTGTTTAACGAAGACGGAAAGACCCTTGTGACACCGTCAGCGCATGAACCGTATGCAGCTTCGGTAAAAAGGGCGGCAGAGATGTTTGATGTCCCGCTTGTGGATCTTTTTACATTGAGCAGGCAGCTGTTGATAAGGGAAGGTTCCGAGGCCTCCAAAAGATTTTACATGCATTTAAAAAAGGGTGAGGCGTTCTGGTGCAGAGACGGTCAGATTGATGATACGCATTTGAAATATGCCGGAGCGATGGCTTTTTCCGGGCTGATAGCAGGGGAACTGCTTAAGATGGAAGAAAGGTATGCTTCTCTGATAGATGCTTCCGTGATAGCCGCGCTGCAGGGAGATTTGGGTTATGAAGATGATGAAAGCGGTCAGGGCGGATGACCTGCTTGACTGCTATAAGAGAAATAAGGGTAATTCACTGCGGACACTTGTCGGCCTGTATAAGGGAAAATATCATTGTTTTGCCCTGTCCGCCCTGTTTTATATAATAAAGCACTCTCCCACATGGATACTGCCCATATCAACGGCAAACATCATCAATTATGTGACCGAGGGAGTGCCGGATGCAGGCCGTCTGATAATACTGAACGCAGCGGTTCTTGCTGTTCTTCTGATACTCAACTTTCCCATGAATTATTTTCATGTCCATTTCAGAGCCTCCGCCATACGGAGTGTGGAAGCGGGACTTCGGAATGCCCTTATCAAAAAGATCCAGTCGATCTCCATCCTTACCGAAAAGGATATCGAGTCGGGACGGCTGCAGTCAAAGATAATAAGGGATGTTGAGGCTATAGAGACTCTTTCGGATCAGCTGTTTGTCAATCTCATCAACATTATAGTAAATCTGACCGTTGCCCTTTCGGTTACCGTCGTAAAGAGCAGGGTCGTTTTCCTTTTTTTCCTGCTGTTGGTGCCGGTTGCCGCAACTGTTGTATATCTGTTCAAAAAGCCGATAAAGACGCATAACCAGAGATTCAGGAAGATGGTCGAAGCCACCGGTGCAAGAGTGATGGAGATGGTTGAACTGGTGCCGGTGACCAGGGCTCATGCTCTCGAAACCAAAGAAGTCGAGAGGATGGAGCAGTATGTCAATGATATCGCAAAAGAGGGCTATCAGCTTGATATGGTGCAGACAAATTTCGGCGCCGTAAGCTGGGTGAGCTTTCAGCTGTTCCAGGTGGTGTGCCTTGTGTTTACGTCTTTTCTTGCCTTAAAAAGTATGATACATACGGGAGATGTTGTACTGTATCAGAGCTATTTTACGACCATAGTCGGACAGATCACCTCGCTGCTCAACCTTATTCCCACCATTTCAAAGGGTCTTGAATCGGTGAACAGCATCGGGGAAGTGCTGATGCTTGAGGATACGGAAGAAAATGAAGGCAAATATGAGATAAGGGATCTGAAGGGAAACTTTCTCTTCAATCATGTAAGCTACAGATATCCCGGGAATGACAAAAATGTCATAAAGGATCTGAACTTCAGTGTAAGGGCAGGAGAAACGGTTGCCTTTGTGGGAGAGTCCGGTGCGGGAAAGACCACCGTGATCAATCTGATAATCGGATTCATACTGCCTGCAGAGGGAAGACTTCTCGTGGAAGGCGTTCCGATAGAGGAGATAAATCTGCACACCTATCGTGAAAATCTGGCCGTGGTGCCTCAGAATACCGTCCTGTTCTCGGGAACCATAAGGGAGAATATACTCTACGGAACGGACGGAGTAGATGATGAGACATTAAACCGGGTGATAGACGAAGCCGGATTAAGAAGCGTGATAAATAAGCTCCCGGACGGGCTTGATACAAGGGTCGGCGAACACGGAGACCGCTTATCCGGCGGACAGAAACAGAGGATATCGATAGCAAGGGCTCTTATCAGGGATCCGAAGATAATAATCCTTGACGAAGCAACTTCGGCGCTTGATGCCATATCGGAAAAAGAGGTTTCCGGTGCTCTTGACAGCATCTCATTTTCAAGGACGACCTTTATAGTAGCCCACAAGCTTTCAACGGTTAAGAACGCGGATAAGATAATAGTGATGAATGAGGGTGAGATCGTCGAAGAGGGCAGCTTTGATGAACTGATCGAAAGGCGGGGATATTTCTACAGGCTTTCGAGCATCCTGACTGAGTAGGATAAAGCGGAGATACCATATGGAAATTACCGGATACGGAACGATCCATATAGAAAAATATTACGGATCTTTTGAGAGCATGCTTAAAAGATACGAAAGGATATGCCGGAAAGATTCTTTTAAGGGAGAGAGCAGGGAGGATTTTGAGAACTGGAAAGAAGCCTCCAGGAAGCTCCTTAAGAGGCTTATCAGGTTAGATGTTTTAGAGGCGGATGAGATATTTTCTTCAGAGTGCGAAGGATATACCGAGGAAAGGGAAGAGCTTAAAGACGGTGCGGTAAGAGAAAAAGTCATCGTAAAGGCTTCGGAGGATGTCTTTATACCGACCTGTATACTCATCCCAAAAGGAAAGCCCAAAGGAGTGTTTTTATGTCTTGCGGGTCATCAGGGCGCGGGCAAATATTCCGTAGCCGGAAGATATGACATACCGGCGGTAAAGGAAAGGATAGAACGGTACAATTACGACTACGGCTATAAGCTCATGAAAAAAGGGTATGTGGCCGTATGCCCGGATCCGAGAGGCTTCGGGGAGAGAAGGGATGCTTATCTTACGGGAGATGACAAAGAAAGCTTTCTGACCGGAAGCTGTAAAAACCTCTCAAACATGGCTCTCCCGCTGGGACTTACGGTCATCGGCCTGTTAACCTTTGATAACATGAGGCTTATAGATTATCTGCAGAACCGGAAGGAATTTGATCTTACGGACTTGAGCTGTATAGGATTTTCAGGAGGAGGCATGCAGACCCTTTATCTGGCCGTTTCCGATGAAAGGATAAAAAGAGCCGTTATAAGCGGATATATGTACGGTTTCAGGGACTCATTGCTTGAACTTAACGGTAACTGTTCCTGCAATTATGTGCCGGGGATATTTGAACATTTTGACATGGGCGACATAATGTCCCTGTTTGCGCCACGACCGCTTATTATCCAGTCCTGCAGGGATGATCATCTGAACGGAAAAAGAGGAATGATAAACGTTTACGAACAGATGGAAATAATACAAAAGGCCTATGCCCTGCTTGGAGGAAGCGGTGATCTCAGACATGACATACGGGAGGGCGGACACCGTTTTCATGATGAGATCCTTGAGGATCTGTTCTGATAGGGTCTGTAAGAATGTATCGGTCTTTTACGTAGGATCTGACAGAGGATCGGAACAGACAACATGGGATCGTAGTTATCGGAGCGGATAACATAGGATCGGAGCGGATAACGGGAAATATATAAGACCGGAGGAGAAGAATGACGGTTAATGAGACAAAGGATCTTCTGAATGAATATACGGACTATCTTATAGATGATGCCGATATCCTGCATCCCAGATGGAATATCGAGGTATTAAACAGCGGAAAGACAAATAAATGGAATTATATCGACGGCTGCATGATATCCTCCCTGATAAGGCTTTATGAGATCACGGGGAACAGGAAGTATCTGGATTTTTCCGATACTTATATGGATGAATTCATAGATGAAGACGGTTCGATAAAGACCTATGATCCGCTTGAGTACAACATTGACAGGATCAAGCCCGGATGTGCGCTGTTTACGTTATACGACATCACGGGAAAAGAAAAATACAAAAAGGCCATGGATCTTTTAAGATCCCAGCTTTCGACCCACCCCCGGACCAGGGAGGGAAATTTCTGGCATAAGAAGATATATCCGTATCAGGTATGGCTTGACGGTCTGTATATGGCACAGCCTTTTTATACCGAATACGAGAGAAGATATAACGGGATGAACGGCTGCATCGATGCCTTCAGGCAGTTTGAAAACGTTAAAAGGATCATGCGGGATGAAAAAACCGGGCTTTACTATCACGGCTATGATGAGTCAAGAGAGATGTACTGGGCCGATAAGAAAACCGGACTGAGTGCAAATTTCTGGCTGAGGGCCACGGGCTGGTACATGGCTGCTCTGGTCGATACCATAGAAGCGATCGGGGAGCAGATGTATTATGAATACCGGACTCTTCAGGAGACTTTAAAGGACCTGTCGGACAGTCTGCTTAAATATGTGGATGAGGATACCTCAATGTTCTTTCAGGTCATAGATAAAAAGGAAGTCAGGGGCAACTATCCCGAGACTTCGGGTTCGGCCCTTATCGCCTATGCTTTTTTAAAGGGAGCAAGACTTAAATATCTTCCCGAAAGATTCGGGGAGGAAGGCAAAAAGATCTTTTACGGGATCACGCAAAAGTATCTGTCGAAAAAAGAAGACGGGACACCGGTTCTTAAAGGCATATGCTATATGGCAGGCCTCGGCGGAGAAAAGCACAGGGACGGAAGCGTTGAATACTATCTGAGTGAGCCTGTCGTGGACAATGACGCAAAAGGGACGGGTCCGCTGATAATGGCATATGTCGAGATACTTTCCATGGAAAAGGAACAGATGAAAGACCGGATTTTATGAAACAGGATAGATTTGAATTTGTAATAAGGGAGATATTTGTAAGGAGCATAACGACAGAGCTTATAAACAGCTTCTGTTATGAGGCGGAAGAAAGCTTTGACTATTTTCTGAATGATGAAAAAGTGTTATCATCTTCGCTCAATGTCAATACGATAGACGGCCTGTGTCCGGATACCGGGTACACGCTTTCCGTATATGAGCACGAAAGCGGGGAGCTTATAGGAAAAGAAGTATTCAGGACTTCTTTTGAAAGCGTTCTTTTAAACGTCAGATCCTTTGGAGCAGGAGGAGATGGAAGGACTGATGATACGGCCTTTATCCAGGCATGTATAAATGCATGTCCCAAAAACGGGACAGTTTATCTTGAAAGCGGTACCTACCTTTCGGGCCCCGTATTTTTAAAGAGCGGCATAAATATCTGGATACCTGAGGGAAGTGTAATTCTGGGGATCCCCGACAGGAGCGGATATCCGATACTCCCCGGAATGACATATTCCACGGATGAAACGGATGAATACAATCTCGGAACCTGGGAAGGAAATCCGCTTGACTGTTATGCTTCGCTCATAACGGGGATAGATGTGTCTGAAACGGATATCTTTGGCAGGGGAGTGATAGACGCAAATGCAGTCTCTTCCGACTGGTGGAGGGATCCCAAGAAAAAAAGGGGAGCATGGAGACCGAGGACGGTATTTCTGGAAAGATGCAGAAATATAAGGATTCAGGGCTTAAGCGTAAGAAATTCGCCCTCCTGGACCATCCATCCCTATTACTGTGAAGACCTGGCTTTTCTGTCATTAAGGATATCAAACCCGCCGGATTCGCCGAATACCGACGGATTAAATCCCGAAAGCTGCAGAAATGTCCTGATACTCGGGCTTTTTATCTCCGTAGGGGATGACTGCATAGCGATCAAATCCGGGAAGTACTACATGGCTCTTAAGCATCATAAAGAGACGGAAAACATAGAGATAAGGAACTGTCTGTTTAAAAAAGGTCACGGCAGCGTGACCATGGGGAGCGAATGTGCCGGAGGCATAAAAAAGGTGCAGGTAAAAAACTGCATATTTGATGGAACGGACAGAGGTCTCAGGATAAAAACAAGAAGAGGTCGGGGAAAGAGATCCGTGATAGAGGATATCGTCTTTGAGAACATCAGGATGAGGGGTGTGAAGATGCCCTTTACGATTAATATGTTCTATTTTTGCGATCCCGACGGACACAGCAGTTACTGTCAGGACAAAAATCCCGTAAGGGCGGACGATATGACGCCGCAGATAGCTTCCGTAAGCGTAAGCCATGTTATCTGCACCGGCGTGGATATCTGTCTGCTGTGTGCATACGGACTTCCGGAAAAAAAGATCGGTCTCATATCCTTAAGGGATATTGATGCGTCTTTTAAACAGGAGAAAGACAGAAAACCGGAGCTTGCTCTTATGATGGATGATCTTGACAGGATGAGCGGAAAGGGGATCTTTGTCAGAAATGCTTCAAGGCTTATCCTTGAAAATATGATCCTGCGTGATACGGATGATAAAGAGATCGATGCGGAAGATGTTGATGGGATCGATGCCCATAATGTGGAGTTTGTATGAAGAGCTACAGTGTCGGTGCGGATAAGGATTATCATACTGTTAATGAAGCGCTTCAGGCGGTGCGTTTTTCTGAAGAGTCGGTCATAACGGTGGACGAGGGCTCCTACAGGGAAAAGCTGTTTTTCGAGAAGGAGGATCTTACGATCACCGGCCAAGGCCCTGAAAAGACTCTGATCATTAACGGTGACGGGGCAAAGGATATCCTTTCCGACGGATCAAGGAGAGGGACATTCAGAAGCTATACGGTCTTTTTGTCGGGGAAGAGGATAACCCTTAAGGATCTTTCGATAATAAACGACGCGGGCCCCGGAAGGACTGTGGGCCAGAGCGTTTCGGTCTATTCGGATGCGGAGACCGTATATATGGAAAATGTGTTCATAGATTCTCATCAGGACACTCTGTTTATGGCACCCTTACCTGCAGGCGTCAGGCAGCCCGGAGGTTTTTTCGGCCCCAGGCATTTAGGCGAGAGGACACTTACAAGGCAGTATTACAAAAACTGCAGAATAAGCGGGGATATAGATTTTATCTTCGGCGGTGCCGATGCCCTCTTTGAGGATTGTGAAATAATCGTAAAGAACAGAGGCGAAGAGATAAACGGTTATATAGCGGCTCCCTGCGAATCCGACGGAGAGTTTGGGATAGTATTTAAGGATTGCATGATATCGGCTGAAGAGGGAACAGAAGCCGGCTCGGTATTTCTCGGAAGACCGTGGCGTCCGAAGGCAAGGACGGTCTATCTGAACTGTTCCTTTGACGAGAGCATAAATAACAGGAGATTTTCGGGCTGGGGAAGCGATCCGATAGATCCGGACAAAACCCGGTTTGCCGAATACGGCTCAAAGGATAAAGAAGGCAGGGCGTTAGATCTTTCCCTCAGGGATGCGGGAGTAAGGATCCTTGATGAGAGAGAGGCTAATATACTGTTACAAAAGCTTGAAGGCTTAAAGGAGGACATTAAGTGCAGATAGGAATACGGGCCCATGATGTGAAATATGCCCCGTTTGATGAGCTTGTGCCCATTATAAGGGATCAGGGATTTAAGTGTATGCATATAGCCCTGTCTAAATCGGTAAAAGAGTTTATATGTGATAATGCATCCATGACTCCGGGACTTGCGATGCATATGAAAAGGGTTGCTGATGAGAATAAGATCGACATCGCGGTGCTTGGAAATTATCTGAATCTCTGCCATCCCGACAGGGAAGTATATAAAGAGACGGTTAAAAGATATATAGCCCATATAAGATTTGCAAAATATCTCTGCTGCAGCGTTGTGGGGACCGAAACGGGAGCCGTAAATGCGGAGTACAGATATGAGGAGAGGAATCATTCCCCGGAAGCGTTAAAGATATTCATCGAAAATCTGAAGCCCGTGATAGAAGCCTGTGAGAACTTCGGAGTCGTGCTGGCCATAGAACCCGTTTACAGGCATGTGGTGTACAGTGCACAAAGGGCAAGAGAGGTGCTTGACAGCATCGCTTCACCGAACCTTCAGATAATACTTGATCCCGTAAATCTTCTGTGCAGGGAGAATATTGACAGACAGGATGATATAATAAACGAAGCTTTTGATCTCCTTGCCGAAGACATAGCCGTGATACATCTCAAGGATTTCAGGGTGGAGGGGGATGATCTGAAGGCCATCGCATTCGGAGAAGGAGAGTTTGACCATAAGCTCCTTCTTACAAGGATAAAGGAAAAAAAGCCATACATACAGTGCACGCTTGAAAACACTGTGCCTGAGAATGCGGTAAAAACGAGAAAATTCACACAGGATCTGTACAATAAACTGCCTATATAATAAAAAAGACGGATAAGGCAGAAAAATAAAGGAGGAAAACAGAAATGGAAGTAAGGACGGCTGCATCACCTAAGGATGCAAAATACTACGATACCGACAGATTAAGGACGGAGTTTCTGATAGACGATCTGTTCATAGCGGATGAGATCAAAATGGTCTACAGCCATATAGACAGGATCATCACAGGGTCTGCCGTTCCCGTAAAAAAAGAACTGATACTGACCGCAGGGGATGAGCTGAGAGCCGGATATTTCCTTGAAAGACGTGAGATGGGTGTTATCAACATCGGAGGAGCCGGGATCATTAAGATAGACGGAAAGACATATGATGTCGGATATAAGGAGGGAATGTATATCGGTATGGGAAACAGGGATATCTCCTTTGCTTCGGAGAATGCGGACGATCCTGCCAAATTCTATATAAATTCGACTCCCGCACATATGACCTACAAGACCGTGCTGATAAAGAGGGAAGGTACTCCCGCTGACGATGTTGTGATCATTAAGGATGAAAACAAAAAAGAGCTTGGTTCCTTAGAGGGTTCCAACCACAGGGTAATAAACAAATACATTCTTCCGGGACAGGTGGAAAGCTGTCAGCTGGAAATGGGAATGACCGAATTAAAACCGGGAAGCATCTGGAATACCATGCCCTGTCATACTCATGACAGAAGGATGGAGGTCTATCTGTATTTCGGGATACCGAAGGATGCATTTGTAATGCATTTCATGGGTGAGCCGACCGAGACGCGTCATGTCGTTATGAGAAACGAACAGGCGATCATAAGCCCCAGCTGGTCGATACACATGGGCGCAGGCTCACAGGCATATACCTTTATATGGGGTATGGCAGGCGAAAATCAGGATTTCGATGACATGGATGATGTTGACAACAAAGATCTTATGTGACAACAGAGACCGGCACCTGAAACAGGAGTCCGGTGGGATCATTAAAAACAGCAGGAGGAAAAATAAACATGAAAGCATTTATGGACAGGGATTTTATCTTACAGACGGATACTGCAAAGCATCTGTTTCATGATCATGCGGAGAGCCTTCCTATAATCGATTATCACTGCCATCTTTCACCGCAGGAGATATATGAGGACAGAAGATTCAACAATATAGCCGAGGTATGGTTCGGCGGAAAGGAAGATGACGGACACTATTTCGGAGATCATTACAAGTGGCGTCTCATGAGATCCAACGGACTAAATGAGAGAATGGTCACGGAGCACGGGGATGAGCTTGCCCGCTTCAAGGCTTTTGCGGCAACCCTTGAGATGGCAATCGGCAATCCCATGTATCATTGGTGCAATCTGGAGCTTAGGAAATATTTCGGCATCACGGAGCCCTTGAATACCGGAAATGCCGAAGAGATATACAACAAGTGCAATGAAATGTTAAAAAACGACCCGAAGCTTTCGGTAAGGGGTCTTATTGAACAGAGCAATGTGGCTTATGTCGGGACTACGGATGATCCCATAGATTCACTTGAATGGCATAAAAAGATAGCTGCAGACAAGAGCGTTAAGTTCATGGTGAGACCTTCCTTCCGACCGGATAAGGCAATAAACATCCAAAAGGACGGATTTAAGGAATACATCGGGAAGCTTGCTATGGCAGCGGGAAAGGACAGCCTTGAGAGTGCAGCTGATGTAATAGAAGCTCTGAAGGACAGAATAAGATTCTTTGCAGCACACGGCTGTGTGGCCTCGGATCACGGACTTGATTACATCCCCTTCAGGGAAGGTGACATGGCGGCAGCGGACAGCGCCTTTAATAAGGTCATGAACGGTGAGACCATATCGCTTGAGGAGGCAGAGATCTACCAGACGAAGGTTCTCTGTGAGATCGCAAAAGAATACCATAAGCAGGGGATCGCAATGGAGCTTCATTATTCCTGTTTAAGGAATATGAATGAGAGGATGTTTAAGCTTGAAGGCCCGGATACGGGATTTGACATGATCTCCCAGAATACCTGCGGCGGTCATATAGCAGAGCTTCTGTCTTACCTGGATAAGACGGGAGAGCTTCCGAAGACCATCATCTTTTCACTGAATCCTGCCGACAATGAGCAGATAGGAACTATCCTCGGATGCTTCCAGTCAGATGAGATGCCCGGGAAAATACAGCACGGTCCCGCATGGTGGTTCAATGATTCAAAGTCAGGGATGGAAGAGCAGATGAAGTCTCTTGCAAACCTCGGGCTTCTAGGTAACTTTATAGGAATGCTCACGGATTCGAGATCCTTCCTTTCATATACGAGACATGATTATTTCAGGAGGATCATGTGCAACCTGATCGGTAACTGGGTTGAAAACGGTGAATATCCGAATGATGAGAAGGCTCTTAAGAAGATTGTTGAGGGAATTTCATTCTATAATGCAAAGAGATATTTTAACCTGGATATCTGATATCACTTTTGACCATCACATCATACGATAAAAGGAGACATAAAATGGACAGATTAAATTACGAAACGCTGAAAAGATCAGGTTATGACGGATACATACTTGAGGACGCACCCGAACGGGTACTGCAGTTTGGGGAAGGCAATTTTTTAAGAGCCTTCGTGGATTATTTCTTTGACATGATGAACGAAAAGGCAGGCTTTAACGGAAAGGTTGTTCTTGCACAGCCCATAGAAAAGGGCCTTGCCGAAATGATCAACGAGCAGGAAGGCCTGTATACCCTGTTTTTAAGAGGCCGGGAAAACGGTGAAAAGGTGAACAGAAAGAGAGTGATCTCCTGTGTTTCTAGGTGCCTTGATCCATATAAGAACTTTGATGTGCTTATGGAATGCGCAAAGAATCCGGAACTCCGTTTTATCGTAAGTAACACAACGGAAGCGGGGATCGCCTATGATCCCGCCTGCAGTCGGGAAGACAGACCCGCATCCAGCTTCCCCGGAAAACTGACACAGTTTCTCTACGAAAGATTCCAAACCGGTCTGAAGGGTTTTATCATCCTTTCCTGTGAGCTCATAGACAGAAACGGTGACGAACTGAAAAGATGCGTGGACCTTTATATCGACAAGTGGGGACTTCCGGATGATTTTAAGAAGTGGGTCCATGATGAGAACATCTTCTGTTCAACTCTTGTGGACCGTATAGTTCCCGGCTATCCGCGGAATGAGGCATCGGATATCTGCAATGAGCTGGGTTATGAGGACAGGCTTTTAGATACCGGTGAGGTGTTCGGCGCCTGGGTGATCGAAGGACCGCAGTCCATAAAGGATGAGCTTCCCTTTGATAAGGCAGGTCTGCCGGTCATTGTGGTTGACAACGTGGATCCCTACAAGAAGCGCAAGGTCCGGATCTTAAACGGTGCCCATACATCCATGATAATGGCTGCCTATGTTTCGGGGCAGGATATCGTGAGAGACTGTATGAACGATGAGGTTATAAAGGGCTTTATGAACAGGGCCCTGTATGATGAGATAATCCCGGTGCTTAAGGATTCCCTTCCCGAAGATGACCTTAAGGAGTTTGCGGCTGCTGTATCGGACAGATTTGCGAATCCTTTCATCGATCATCTGCTGCTGTCGATATCGCTCAATTCACAGTCGAAATGGAAGGCAAGGGTAATGCCTACCGTTTCCGAGTATTATGAGAAGAACAGAGAACTTCCGCCGGTGCTTACATTCTCCTTTGCGGCTTTTCTGTATTTTTACCATCTCGGGCAGGAAAAAGGGGACAAATGTCTCATCGGAAAGAGAGAAAATGATACCTTCGAGATAAAGGATGACGAGTGGGTGCTTGATGAATTCTATGGGGCAAAGGATCTGGGACTTTCAGAACTTGCGGATCGGATAATCGGAAATGAAAAGATGTGGGATGGCATTCTCTTAAAGCTTAACGGATTTTCCGATACGGTTAAGAAAGACCTTGAACTCATAGAGGAAAAGGGTATGTATGAAGCCATGAGGACGATATCCTGATCCCGTAAATATATAAGGGGAAATGTTTTTCCCTGAGGTTTACTGCAGACGGAGGATTAATCCGACGTTTGCCATGGTACGGATGGAGATTGAGATGAAATATATAAAAATACATCCAGCGGATAATGTGGCGGTTGCCCTTGAGGATATGAAAAAAGGGGATACCGTGGGAACAGACGGCTCCCTGATCGGACTTTGTGAGGATATATCACGGGGTCATAAGATAGCGCTTGAAGATATCCCTGAAGGAAAGCCTGTTATCAAATACGGAAACAGGATAGGGATAGCTGATAGGTATATAGAAAAGGGCTCCTGGGTGCATACGCACAATGTAAGAACAGCACTGTCCGAAAATGCAAAATATGTTTACGAGCATACGGACTATGAGCCTGAGAAGTCAGAGGAACGCTTCTTTATGGGATATAAGCGCCCTGACGGAAAGACGGGGATCAGAAACGAGATCTGGATCATTCCCACAGTTGGCTGTGTCAATTCGATCGCGGAAAGCCTTGTAAGGAACAATCAGGATCTTATAAAGGGGAGCATTGACGGTCTCTATGCCTTTACCCATCCTTACGGCTGTTCGCAGATGGGTGATGATCATGCGACTACGAAAAAGCTTTTAGCCTCGCTCGTACGTCATCCCAATGCGGGCGGAGTCCTGGTGCTTTCCCTCGGATGTGAAAATCTTACCCTTGAACAGTTCAAGACCGAGCTGATGGAATGGAATGAGTCGAGAGTCAAATTTCTTGTATGTCAGGATGTGCAGGATGAGGTCTCTGAGGGAAGCCGGCTGTTAAGAGAGCTTGCGGACTACGTGGGATCATTTGAAAGAGAAAAGGTTTCTGCTTCGGAGCTTATTGTAGGCTTGAAATGCGGCGGATCCGACGGACTTTCGGGAATAACCGCAAACCCCGCAGTGGGACGTTTCTCGGACAGGCTCATAGCCATGGGCGGGTCCACGGTGCTCACGGAGGTTCCCGAGATGTTCGGGGCGGAGTCAATTCTTTTTAACCGCTGTAAAAACATAGATGTATTCAATAAAGCGGTAAAGATGGTAAACGGTTTCAAGGATTATTTTGTATCTCACGGGCAGGTGGTATATGAAAATCCTTCCCCCGGCAATAAGGCGGGCGGGATAACGACCCTTGAGGACAAATCCTGCGGCTGCGTGCAGAAGGGCGGTTCGGCGGAGATCGTGGACGTTCTCGGGTATGCGGAGAGTGTTAACAAAAAAGGTTTAAGCCTCTTATCCGGCCCCGGAAATGACATGGTGAGCACCACCGATCTTACGGCTGCGGGCGCACATATGATCCTGTTCACCACGGGAAGGGGGACACCCTTTGGAGCCCCGGCTCCCACCGTCAAGATATCAACGAATACTGCCCTTTACGAAAAAAAGAAGAGCTGGATCGACTTTAACGCAGGCGGTATCGCCGAAGGAAAGGAAACCATAGATGAGGCCGGGGAAAGGCTGCTTGACTATGTTCTTGAGGTGGCTTCCGGGAAAAAGACGAGGACCGAAGAAGGCGGCTACCGTGAGATAGCGATCTTCAAGGACGGCGTTACCCTGTAAGAAACCATAAAAGCCGGTGCAAGATTATATTCCCGCTGCCCCTTTGACAGGGCGGCGGGCTTTTTTTTGGTTCGCCCGCCATGGGCGGGCTCTAACGGGCCAAAACCCGAGGCTGAAACGGTCTTTTGCTGCAGTTCATCCGGGCTCAGGGATAAGAGGGTAGATTACCTCAGCATAAATAGGGGGTAGTCAGGCGTGAAAAAACATGTTATCATCCAAGTAACATGTTAGTTGGATCATTGCCGGATAATTAACGCAGAGGAGGAATGCAGATGTTTGTAAGAAACAGCGACAGGGATTATAAGGATCTGGGCGGCGGCACGAAGAGAAAAGTGCTTGCTTACAGCGATAATATCATGAATGTTGAACTATTGTTTGAAAAGGGTGCAAAGGGTGCGATGCATTCACATCCCCATGAGCAGATCGGCTACGTGATAGAGGGAAGCCTTGTGTTCCATGAGGAGGGAAAAGAGGACGTTACACTAAACGCCGGAGATTCATATATCGTTGCTCCGGACGTTTCGCACGGCATCGACTGTCTTACGGAGGTAAAACTCCTCGACATATTCACTCCGAAGCGTGATGATTTCCTGTGATCATCCGGAAACATAATTCCGAAAGGAAAAACAGATGGATATTTCATTAAACCAGATAACTTATGAGAGACTCAAAAAAGATATCATGACCCTCGCATTAAAACCGGGAGAGCCTGTTTCCGCAAGCAAGATAGCTACGAGATACGGAGTCAGCCGTACTCCGGCAAGAGAGGCTCTGGTCAGGCTTCAGGACGAGGGAATGGTGGATATCTACCCGCAGTCTAAATCAGAGATCTCAAAGATCAAGGTGGGAAGGATAAAACAGGAATGGTTTGTCCGTAAATCGCTTGAAATGGGAATGGTAGATTCCTTTTTCGAAGGCGTTACCGAGGATGATCTGAACAGGATGAGAGAGTGCGTAAAAAGACTTGAAACTCTCGGAATGACCCCCAGAGATCATGAGAGCGCCTATGAGTACATACAGCGGGATGACGAATTCCACAGGATCACGCATCTTGCAGCAGGAAAAAGTCTTGCTGCCGACATTATATCAAACACATTGCCTAACTACAGGCGGTTAAGGCTTCTGATCGACCTTGAGAACGCAAACAAGGACAGGACCATAAACGACCATCTGAAACTCGTCATGTTTGCCGAAAAAGGGCAGAAGGAAGAGTACAGGGATTTCCTGAAAGAGCACTTGAGCCATATCATAAAGGACATGTCGGACATGAAGGAACAGTTTCCGGATATGTTCGAGGAGGAATAAACGGACCGGAAAGGACAGAAGGACAGCTTTATTTCAGGATCCTTGTGCACAATCACCAAAAAAAAACAGTTCACATTGTAAATTTTTAACTGTTTACACTAACATGTCAGCATGATATATTAGCCTTAACAACTAACATGTCAGAGCAAATCTGAGATTGAAAAAAAATTGGGAGGATACAAGTTTATGAACATTAAGAAAATTGCTTCACTGTTTGTTGCAGGAACAATGGCACTTTCTCTCGCAGCCTGCGGACTGAGCGCACCCGTTGCCACGGAAACGGCTCCGGAACCCGTTGCAGAGGAAACTCAGGAAGAAGAGGCAGCACCTGTTGAGGAGACAGCAGAAGAGCCCGCAGCCGATGCAGCTGCAGCCGGCGATCCCGCAGTTACCCTTGTAATGGCAGAGGTTAACCCTCTTGATACCATCGTTGGACAGATGGATTCCAAGTTCAAGGAAGAAGTTGAGAAGCTTTCGGGCGGTTCCATCACCATCGACCTTCAGGCTTCAGGTGTTTTAGGATCAGAGAACGACGTACTTGATACAATGCTCGGCGGCGGCGGAACGATCCAGATGTCAAGAATATCTGCTTTCGCTCTTACCAGCTACGGCGGAGAGAAGAGCAAGCTCTTATCAATACCTTATACTTTTGCGGACAGAGATCACTTCTGGGCATTTGCTACATCAGATCTTGCACAGGAATTCTTAAATGAGCCTTCGGAAAAAGGTTCGGGCATCAAGGGTCTCTTCTACGGCGAGGAAGGTTTCCGTCATTTCTTCGGAGTTAAGCCTTTCGAGAGCATCGATGATCTTGCGGGACTTAAGATCAGAGTTTCAAACGACCCTGTTATGAACGGTATGGTAGAGGGACTTGGAAGTTCACCTACGGTTGTAGCTTTCGGCGAGCTTTATTCGGCACTTCAGACAGGTGTTGTTGATGCAGCTGAGCAGCCCATCGCAAACTACAAGTCAAATGCTTTCAATGAAGTAGCAAACAACATGATCCTTGACGGACATACACTGGGTGCTGTTCAGGTTATCATCACCGACGAGGCATGGAACTCTCTTACAGAGGCACAGCAGGAAGCTATGATGGAAGCCGGAAAGATCGCATCGGAATACTGCCGTCAGATCTCCGAAGAAGCTGAGAACAAGGTTCTTGAGGAATTAAAGGCTGATGGCTGCAACATCGTTGAAGTAACCGACAAGACTCCCTGGCAGGAAGCCTGCAAGGCAGTTATCGAGGAGAACACAAGCGATCAGGCTGAACTCTATCAGCAGATCTTAGATATGGCTAAGTAATCAGAACAAAAATATCTTGAAACCGAGGGCACAGTGCCTTGCTCTGTGCCCTTGATTTTTGAAAGGAGCATATTTATGCCGGCTGTATTTAAAAAAATCGATAAGATCAAGCCTGTATATGATGCGGTATATAACGTGGTGGCAGTTATCTGTAAGATCCTGCTGATAGCGGATATCCTGGTGGTGGCTTTCCAGGTAGCCGGCCGTTACATACCATTCATCAAGGATCCGTCATGGACGGAACAGGTAGTGCTGACGCTGATGTCTTATATGGCTGTTCTTTCAGCCGCACTTGCCATCAGGCGCGGAGCACATATCAGGATGACGGCCTTTGACCGCTATCTTCCCAAGAAGCTTTTGAAGGTTCTTGATATAATCGCGGACTTTGCGGTTCTGATACTTGCTGTGATAATGATCGTCCAGGGATGGAAATATGCTAAACAGATCGGAAGCAGGGGTGTTTATGAGAGCATGCCGTGGCTTTCGAGATTCTGGATGTATTTTCCGGTGGCACTTGCAGGCGGCGCGATGCTTATTTTTGAAATAGAGGCTGTGTACAACCATATCAAGTCTCTGTTTGTAAAAGAAGAAGAGAAAAAACCGGAAGAGAATTCCGGGGAAAAGGGGGAAAACAAATAATGGCAATTAATTCCACAGCGATAGCGGTTTTACTGATAAGCTTTTTTGTCATGATCCTCTTAAGATTCCCCATCGCCTATGCGGTAGCTCTTTCGTCGGTATTATGCCTTCTGGTTGAGGGTAATCCCTTATCTACACTGTGCCAGTTCATGGTAAAAGGTATAAGTTCTTTCTCCCTGATGGCGGTTCCCTTTTTCATCACCATGGGCGTGCTGATGGGAAAAGGAGGAATATCCGAAAAACTGATAGCCCTGGCTGATGCCTGTGTCGGATGGATGACAGGCGGAATGGCAATGGTAAACATCGTGGCATCCTATTTCTTCGGCGGGATATCGGGTTCGGCAGCTGCAGATACCGCATCTTTAGGATCCATCCTTATCCCCATGATGGCAGATCAGGGTTATGATAAGGACTTTGCAACGGCAGTTACCATTACTTCATCCTGTGAGGGTCTTTTAGTTCCGCCGTCCCATAACATGGTCATTTATGCCATGGCGGCAGGCGGTGTATCCGTAGGATCACTCTTCCTTGCAGGTTATATCCCTGGGGCTCTGCTTGCTTTTTCCCTTATGGTAGGTTCCTATATCATTTCCAAAAAGAGAAAGTATCCCAAGGGTTCCAAATTTTCTCTCAAGGTTTTGCTTAAACAGCTGGGAGTATCCTTCTGGGCGCTTGCAGCGATAATCATCGTTGTTGTCGGCGTTGTGGGCGGTGTGTTCACAGCGACGGAATCTGCGGCAATAGCGGTTATCTACAGTCTTATAGTTTCTGTATTCATATACAGGGGCATTACCTGGAAGGGTGTGTGGAAGGCACTTGACGAGTGCGTGAACACTCTCTCCATCGTGCTTATCCTCATAGCCACATCTGCGGTATTCGGAAACTGTCTTACAAGACTTCATGTTCCGGATCTTGCGACCAAGGCAATCATCGGAGTGAGCAGCAATCCCTATGTGATCGCGCTTTTACTTGACCTGATACTTCTCGTACTGGGCTGCATAATGGATATGGCTCCCATCATCCTGATCGCCACCCCCATCCTTTTGCCGGTGGCTACCGCCATAGGAATAAGCCCGATACAGTTCGGTATCATCATGATATTAAACTGCGGTATCGGACTGCTGACACCTCCCGTAGGAGCGGTTCTTTTCATCGGATCGGCGGTATCCAAGCTTCCCATGGAAAAGGTTGTAAAGGCTACATTGCCTTTCTATCTGTGCATGATAATCGCACTGCTGCTTATAACCTTTGTACCAGGCATAAGTATGGCTCTGCCGGGTCTCGTCAGATAATAAATGCCGGAGCGGTCCGTCTTCCTTCGATGAACCGCATATAAAAACAAACTGCACGGAAAAAACGAAAAGAACGGGGAAACTGTATGGAATTCAGGTATCGGTATAAAGTAAAGGCATCGGACATCTGGCAGGTGAGGATGTATTATGCCTATGCTTCGTATACGGCCGTTATAAATATAGTCTGTATCATTTCATCCATAGTGCTTCTCCTAACAATGTGGAAAAGCGCGGAAACATGGTTCAGACTTTTGATGATCATTTTTTTCTCTCTTTTTACCGTTATCCAGCCGCTGCTCATATATTTAAGCTGCAGAAAGCAGATAAAGGAAAGGAGCAGCGGATCCGGAGGCGGAGAGGGCGATCCCGGTGAAATGGAACTTGTCTTTAATGAAAAAGGACTTGAGATAACAGCCGGTGGAAAAAACGAGAAGCATCCCTGGAAGGATATCATAGCCGTCACCGTACGTCCGACCCTTGTGGTGGTGTATACGGGAGCCGATCGCGGATACATCCTGACAAACAGGGTGCTGTCTGATACGCGGAAAGGGTTTCTTGATTTTGTCAGGGAGAAAAGAAAGGGTTCAGGCGCAGGGCGCGGAGCCTAACAGAAAACAGCGTCCGGCTTAAGTCACATTACTTAATGCCGGATCACAGATCAGGAGGAAAAGAAGGATGGAGATGACCTTCAGATGGTTCGGAGAAGGCTTCGATACCGTAACACTTAAACAGATAAGACAGATCCCGGGAGTGACGGGTGTGATAACGACACTGTATGACACCATGCCCGGTGAACTGTGGGAAAGAAACAGGATAAAAGCGCTGAAAGAAACCGTTGAAGCCTCGGGACTTCATATATCGGGAATCGAGAGCGTTAATATACATGATTCCATCAAGATAGGCGATAAAGACAGGGATATGTATATCGATAATTATATAAAGACCCTGGAAAACCTTGGTGAGGAAGGCATACGCATGGTCTGCTATAATTTCATGCCCGTCTTTGACTGGACCAGGACCGAGCTTGCCAGGTTAAGGCCTGACGGTTCCACCGTAATGGCCTATACCCAGGAAGCGGTGGATGCCATTGATCCCGAGAAGATGTTTGAATCCATCGCAGGGGACATGAACGGGACTGTAATGCCCGGCTGGGAGCCTGAGCGTATGGCTAAGGTAAAAGAGCTGTTTCAGATGTACAGGGATGTGGATGATGAGAAGCTCTTTGCAAATCTTAAGTATTTCCTTGAGCGGATAATGCCCGTCTGCAATAAATATGACATTAAGATGGCGATACATCCCGATGATCCCGCGTGGAGCGTTTTCGGACTTCCGAGGATAATCATCAATCAGGAAAACATACACAGGATGATGGATATGGTGGATGATGTGCATAACGGCGTCACCTTCTGTTCGGGATCCTACGGAACAAACCTTGAAAACGATCTTCCGGGTATGATCCGTTCGCTTAAGGGACGTATTCATTTTGCCCATGTCAGAAACCTTAAGTTCAATTCCCCCACGGATTTTGAAGAATCGGCCCACCTGTCATCGGATGGAACCTTTGATATGTATGAGATAATGAAAGCTCTTTATGACATAGGTTTTGACGGCCCCATCCGTCCCGATCACGGAAGGATGATCTGGGATGAAAAAGCCATGCCGGGGTACGGACTTTACGACAGGGCTCTTGGAGCTGCCTATTTAAACGGTCTTTGGGAAGCCATAGACAAATCACATAAAAGAGCGGTTTAAGGCCTGTGGAAAGAGCAGATCGGGGCCTGCAGAAGGATCGGATCAAGGTCTGTATAAAAGAGCCGGATGAATGCCGGCCGGAAAGGGATGAACAAAATGAGATTAACTCAGGACGGGATCAGGGATAAAAAACCCTGGGAAGAAAAAGGATATGTACTTCCGCATTTTGACCGGGAGGAAATGATAAAGAAGACCAAAGAAGCTCCCTTCTGGGTACATTTCGGAGCCGGGAATATCTTCAGGGCGTTTCAGGCTGCCGCTGTACAGAAGCTATTAAATGACGGGGTCATCGACAGAGGCATAATCGTGGTGGAAGGCTTTGACTATGAGATCATAGAGAAAATGTACCGTCCCCATGATGATCTTTCAATCTTAGTTACCTTAAAGGCAGACGGAAGCGTGGATAAGACCATTGTCGGAAGCATCGCCGAATCCTGCATCCTGGATTCGGAAAATGATAAGGAATACTCAAGGTTAAAGGAGATATTCGGAGGCGATTCCTTACAGCTTGCCACTTTTACAATAACCGAAAAAGGCTACAGCCTGACGGACGGTAAGGGTGTGCGTCTCAAGAACGTGGCGGAAGATATGGAAAACGGCCCGGAAAAGCCCTCAAGCTATATCGGCAAGGTTGCTTCCCTTTTGTATGAAAGATATAAAAACGGCAGGAAGCCCATAGCCATGGTGAGCACGGATAACTGCTCCCACAACGGTGACAAGCTTTATGGAGCCGTAAATGCCTTTGCCGTGGAATGGGTTAAAAACGGGAAAGCCGACAAAGGATTTGAAGAGTATATAAATGACGAAAGCTGTGTTTCATTCCCCTGGAGCATGATCGACAAGATAACACCCAGACCGGATCCCGCGGTGGAAATGCTGCTTGAAAAGGATGATATAGAGGGACTTGCCAATGTTATCACCTCAAGAAAGACTTATGTGGCTCCCTTTGTAAATGCCGAGGAATGCGAATACCTCGTTATTGAGGACAAGTTTCCGAATAAAAGACCGCCCCTTGAAAAAGCAGGTTTTATCTTTACCGATAAAGAGACCGTTGACAAGGTGGAGAAGATGAAGGTATGTACCTGCCTGAATCCCCTGCATACGGCCCTTGCCGTATTCGGCTGTCTCCTCGGATACACAAGGATATCCGATGAGATGAAGGATGAGGATCTTAAGAAGCTTGTCATGGAGATCGGCTACAGGGAAGGACTTCCGGTCGTTACCGATCCCGGCGTTCTGAATCCCCGTGAATTTATCGATACTGTCGTAAACGTGAGGATCCCGAATCCCTTCATGCCCGATACACCCCAGAGGATAGCTACGGACACCTCGCAGAAGCTGCCCATAAGATACGGCGAGACCATAAAGAATTATCTGCAGACGGGCAGGGATATAAAGGAATTAAAGCTGATCCCCCTGGTATTTGCGGGGTGGTTTAGGTATCTTATGGCTATCGATGATGAGGGAAAGCTTTATGAGCTCAGCCCCGACCCGATGATCGAAACGGTGAAGCCTTATATTTCAGGCATAAGGCTTTGTGAAAGCACGGAAAAAGAGGCGGGAGATGCGATAGATGAGCTTCTTGGCAATGCATCGCTGTTTGGTACCGATCTCAAGAAAGCCGGGCTTGCCGACACCGTAAAAGGATATTTCGCCGAACTTATCAAGGGTAAGGGGGCAGTAAGGAGCACCCTGCATAAATATGTCGGATAATATATTCAGCGATAAAACAAGCAGACGCAGCGTTTTTACAACATATACGGCATTTATAATAAACGGAATGATGGCCCTCTCCATAGGGTCATTACTTCCGTTTATAAGAGATGACAGGGGCCTTAGTTATGCGTTTGCCGGACTTATAGTAAGCCTTCATTCCGTGGGAAACCTTATCTCGAGCTTCATGTCGGGAGCTCTGTCGGTATGGACCGGCCGGAAGAAGAGCGTACTTATATTTGATTTTTTCATGCCGGTGGCTTATGTCCTGATACTCGCGGGAAAGAGCAATCTTCTGCTTGCGGCGGCGTTCTTTCTTACCGGCATAGCAAGAGGCGCAAACAGTAACTACTGTAATGCGGTAATAAACGATATAGCTCCCGGAAAGGCATGGATACTTAACGGTCTTCATGCAATGTTTTCCGTAGGGGCTTTTTTGTTCCCGATCATCTTAAGCGTCCTTACAAGGAATGGGGCGGAGGGTTACAGGACCGCCTGTGTATTTCTTCTGATCATGGGGATCATAAGCTTCCTTCTGTATTTTTTCAGTCCCGGGGATACTGTTTCGGAGAGCGGGAACAGTCCCGCCGGTGAGGATGACTCTGCCGGAAAACAGGCAGCAGACAGAGGCTTCGGTTTTTTCAGGGAGAAGATCTTTATACTCACCGTACTTACCCTGTTCTTTTATCTCTGTGCGGAGCAGGGGGTCATCGGATGGATGGTGACCTATTTTACGGACACAGGATATATCAGCAGCTCGCTGTCGCAGATAACGGCCGGCATCCTCTGGATAATGATGCTCATCGGAAGGCTTCTGACCGCTTACCTTTCTTCGCGTACCGACAAGAGAAGACTGCTTCCCTTCATGGGCGGAGGAATAGTCATTTTCTTTGTGCTCATGCTGTTTGCGAGGAACCCCGCCTTCATCTTTTTCTGCATCATGGGCTTTGGATTTTCCATGGCGGGGATATACCCGACAACCGTATCTTTCAGCGGTGATATCATTAAAAAATATGCTCTTTCATGGAGCTTTATACTGACCCTTGCAAGTCTCGGATCGATCCTGATGCCGTCTGTCATAGGACGGGTGGCGGAGCGTTACGGCATAAGCTTCGGTATCTCGACCATCGCCATAGCGGTTCTGCTCGATCTGTGTTTCATTCTGATGCTTGCATCCGCCGGGAAAAAAGAGATAAACGAAGGAGCCTGATGATAATTATTTACCATAAGATTATAATGGGGTCATGAGGACGCGGTAACGGTCATGAGTACCGGGTGACGGCCATGGATAAGCAGTAACGGAGGAATAAGGAGTAACGGAAGATATGAAAAAAAGGATTGAAAAAGGATCGGAGATATCTCTCTTTGTTCTTGAAAATGAATACCCGGGGATAAAGAGGATAGCAAAAAAGGTTTCGGAGGATATAAGCCTTGTGCTCGATGCACGGACAAATATCGGGGAAACGGATCAAAACGATGCCGCGGCCCTCTTAAAAGGAGAAAAGAGCCTTAATGAAACGGATGGAGGACTGTCCGTTTTTGCGTTCTGCATAGACAGTATTAACGGCGGTACCGGGATTGCAGAAGCTGATAAAAGGATCGAAGATATCCGCGGAAAAAGAGAGGTATACAGCTTCTTTCTGTATGATGTGAATTCGACGGGGAATCCGGTCCTTGTGATAATCGGAAGCGACAAGAGGGGTACGATCTACGGGCTCCTTCATATCTCGGAGCTTCTTGGGGTATCGTCCTGGATATGGTTTGCGGATGCGCTTCCCGAAAAGCTTGAGAGCCTGACCCTGTCCGATGCCGATGATGTGACTTCAAAGGAACCGTCGGTAAAGTACAGGGGTTTCTTTATAAACGACGAATGGCCCTCCTTCGGAAACTGGACGATGGAGCATTTCGGCGGCTTTACGGCGGAGATGTACGAGCATGTGTTTGAGCTTATCTTAAGGCTTAAGGGCAATTACCTCTGGCCCGCAATGTGGACCTCCAATTTTTCCCTTGACGGACCGGGTTTAAAAAATGCCGAGCTTGCGGATGAAATGGGAATAGTGATGAGTAATTCCCATCATGAACCCTGTCTTCGTCACAGTGAGGAATGGGATTTTGTAAAGGGTGAGGATTCCATATACGGAAAAGACTGGAATTTTGACAGAAACAGGGAAGGCCTCATCAATTACTGGCGTGACGGATTAAAGAGAAACGGAAAATTTGAAAATGTCATCACCATAGGGATGAGAGGCGAAAGAGACAGTGAGATCCTGGGCCGTGAGGCAGGACTTAAGGAGAACATAGATTACTTAAAGGAGGTCATCACCACCCAGAAAGACCTCATAAAAGAAGTACTTAAGGATCGAGCCGACAGTGTTCCCACAATGCTTGCGGTATACAAGGAGGTAGAGGCCTACTACCAGGGAAGCGATACGGTGGAGGGGCTTAAATACTGGCCTGAGCTTGACGGTGTGACCCTAATGCTCTGCGAGGACAATCAGGGGAACATGAGAACCCTTCCGGAGGGATCGGAGATCGGCAGAAAAGGCGGCTTCGGAATGTATTATCACTTTGATTACCATGGTGATCCCGTGTCCTATGAATGGATAAACAGCACCCACCTTCCGAAGGTCTGGGAGCAGATGAGCGAAGCCTATGAAAAGGGAATAAGGGATATCTGGATAGTGAACGTGGGTGATCTGAAGCCCCAGGAGCTTCCCCTTTCATATTTTATGGATCTTGCCTATGACTATGACAGATGGGGTGAAAAAAATCCCGACAGTCCAATGCTTTATCTGAAGAAATGGATAAAGGACACTTTCGGACAGAATCTGCCCGAGGATATGAGGGATGCGATCTTTTATCTTCTCGACGGATATACATACTTAAACAGCA
>JAIKZD010000039.1 GCA_024682555.1 Lachnospiraceae bacterium
GTTAATGCCGGAAATTCATTGAAAAAAAATTCAACAAAACTGTTGACAGGATACACAACCCATATTATATTGAATATACATTCAATGAATAACAATTCAATATAATACGGGAGGGACCAAAATGAGCAAGTCCAAAGAAAAAGTGATCATAGTCGGTGGAGGAATAGCGGGATTATCGGCGGGCATATATGCATTAAAGGCCGGTTTTGATGCCGAGATATTTGAGAAGAATGCAGTTCCCGGCGGTGAATGCATGGGATGGAACAGAAACGGATACCATATAGATAACTGCATACACTGGCTCACCGGAACAGACCCGGGAAATGCATTGTGGGATGTCTGGAAGACGGTAGGAGCCATAGATGAGAATACGGAATATGCCGATACCGACAGATTTTACACAAGCAGTGTAAACGGACACGAGGTTACTTTGTGGAACGATCTTGACAGGACCGGGAAGGAGCTGACAGAGGAATCTCCCGAGGATGCGGAGGAGATCCGCAAGTTCATACAATATGTAAGATATGCGGAAAGCTGCGTGATCCCCGCTTTAAAGCCCATGGACATGATGGGGATAAAAGACTATCTGGAAATGGGAAAGAGTATGGCAAATATGCCTAAGGTCATAAAGGAGTACGGCAATATCAACTGCAGGGAGCTCGGGATGAGATTTAAGTCCCCCGTGCTTCGCAAGATGATGACCGATTATCTGCCTGAGGATTACACGGCCTATTCATTGTTGGTTTCGTATGCCACGATGACGAGCGGTAACGGAAAGATACCTCTGAAAGGATCTCTTGCCATGTCTCTTCGTATGGCTGACAGGTTCAGGCAAATGGGAGGGGTGCTGCACACAGGTGTTTCCGTAGGGGAGATCGTTATCGAAAAAAAGAGAGCTAAGGGGATCAGACTTGAGGACGGTTCTTTGGTGACTGCGGATCATGTGATCAGTGCCGTTGACACGGATTTTCTTTTTGGCAGACTGATAGACAGGAAATATATGCCCCGTGACCTGGAGAAGGCCTACGCTGATCGTAAGGCTTATCCTGTTATCACCGGTTTTCAGACAGCCTATGCCATAAGTGCGGATTTCCCGGTTAAGGATACGGTCTTTTTTGACTGTGAGCCTTTACAGGTAGGAAAGAAGACTTACAGCAGAATAAGCGTGAAGAATTATTCCTATGATACGAGTTTTGCACCGGCAGGAAGGACGGTTCTCCAGGCTAATCTGTGTCAGTCCGATGAGGATTATGATTACTGGGAAAGCCTTGATAGAGAAGAATACAAAGCGGCCAAACAGAAGCTTGCGGAGGAGATCACCCGCAGGATAATAACTCAGTTTCCGGAGTTAAAAGATGATATTACCCTGCTTGACTGCTGGACGCCGCTGACTTATAACAGGTATTGTAATGCCTATCACGGATCATATATGGGATTTGTTACCACCGTCGGAAACAGGCAGATGAGATTCAAAGGAATCGTTAAGGGAGTATCGGATCTGTACATAGCAGGCCAGTGGATCATGAATCCCGGCGGACTTCCGGTTGCCGTGGTTTCCGGTAAGTTTGCAATCCAGAGGATCCTTAAGAAACAGCACAGAAGCATCGAGGTATAAGATGACCAGAAAAGAACAGAAGGAAGAACGCAGAAAAGCAATACTCATGACCGCACTGAAGCTTTTTGTGGAGCGGGGATACCATGACACGAAGATCACCGATATAGCCGAAGCGGTTCCCATGAGCACAGGACTCCTGTTTCACTATTTCGGATCCAAAGAGGAGCTGCTGCTTGAACTGGTCAGGATGGGAAGCGAAGGACCCGCGGCGGTTACCGGTAACGCAGATGTTCCCCCTGATGTTTATCTGACATCATTTCTTTCTCAGGTATTTGCCTTTGCAAAGGAACAGCCCTGGGTATTCTATATGTTTGTTCTCATGGGACAGGTCAGGAGAGTCGGTATGCCCGAGGAAGCCAGAAAGCTGGCGGAGTCTGTGGATGCCATCGGTCAGACTGTTAAGATGATTAAAAAAGGCCAGAAGACGGGCATTTTTCATAAAGGTGATCCGGATACAATGGCCAGATGTTTCTGGTACGCCGTTCAGGGCATAATGGAACAGATGGCTGCCGACACCGGCATGAAAACACCTGATCCCGCCTGGATCGTGGCCATACTCAAATGAGACAGAGGGACGGTTCTTCCGTCTCAGTTCTTCTGTCTTAATTTTTTTTCTTGACCCTGACGTTACGTAATAGTTTATGATCTATATACCGGAGGGATGAAAGCCATGAAGACGGTAAATGAAGTAAGTAAGCTGACGGGAGTGAGTATACGCACACTGCAGTATTACGATAAGATAGGACTCTTAAAACCGGCGGAGTATACCGGGTCCGGATACAGGCTGTATGACGATGCAGCCCTTGAGAGACTTCATCAGATATTACTGTTCCGTGAGCTTGAGTTCCCGCTTAAGGATATCAAAGATATCGTTACCAGATCTGATTTTGACAAAAGGAAGGCACTTGATCAGCAGTTAGAGCTTCTAAAACTAAAGAAGGAGCATATCGAAAATCTGATAAAAATGTGCCGCGGATTAAAACTAAGAGGAGTGAAAAATATGGATTTTACAGCATTTGATTCAAGAAAACTTGATGAATACGCAAAAAAGGCAAAGGAACAGTGGGGTAAAACTCCGGAGTACAGGGAGTTCGAGGAAAAGAGCAAAAACCGCACAAAGAGCGAGGAGGAGAGCATGATGGCCGATTTCATGAAGATCTTTGAAGAGTTCGGAACCATGAAGGAAAAGGATCCTGCCTGTATGGAAGTACAGGATCAGGTAAAGAAATTTCAGGGTTTCATCACAGAGCATTTTTATAAGTGTACAAAAGAGATACTGTCCGGTCTTGGCAAGATGTATGCCGGCGGCGGTGAGTTTACCGAGAACATCGATAAGGCGGGCGGTGAAGGAACGGCGGAGTTTACTCATAAGGCAATAGAGCTCTATTGCAAATAAACCGTATATTTCCTTGCGGTGCCGCCTGTGATGGCGGCACTTATCCGGGGGGTGTGATGCAGAGCAGCCACCCCCGTCTCCCGATTTAAGTAAAATGTGAAAATGTGAAAAAAAATAAATGTTTACTTGAAACCTGACATCCTTGTATTTATAATATAGCATGGTTAGCAAAAGCTAACTTGCCGAAATTCAATCAAAAGCTCTCGAAACAGGACACCATACCGGGACCTTATTTTTTTAACGCGCAGTTAGCAATGGCTAACAAGGGCCATTGAACAAACAGGGGAAATAAGTATAAAAACCACAGAACAATCCATGAAATAAGACATATAATACAAGGAGGCAGCATATGAAAGCTGATTACAAAAACTGGATGCCGAAAGGCATGGTAACGGGGACCGCGTGCTTAGCGGCGGCTTTCCTGATCTTAAGTATCGTACTGACTGCGGCATCGATCCCGGAGAATAAAGGGAAGGCGATCATAGCGGTAATCTGGGTGATAACCGTATTGTGCGTAATTGTCACGATCTGGATGTTTCTCATGTACAGAGCTTTTTCCTATAACGGAAAGAGACAGATGTCCAGGCAGATAATCGAGGGCGTCGCAGCTTACGTAAATATCCCCGATGGCGGAAAAGGACTGGACATAGGGTGCGGAAGCGGAGCACTGACAATAGCATGTGCCGGAAGAAACCCCGGGGCATCCATGACGGGGATCGACAGATGGGGAAAGGAATATGCTTCATTCAGTAAAAAGCTGTGCGAGAGAAATGCAAAAGCGGAAAAAGTGGGCAACACCTCCTTCATGCAGGGAGATGCGGTAAACCTTCCTTTTGAAGACGAAACATTTGATGCGGTTACCAGCAATTACGTATATCACAATATTCCAAGCAGAGACAGACAGAAAATCCTTTTAGAAACCCTGAGGACACTGAAAAAGGGAGGAACGTTTGCGATACATGACATCATGTCCGGGTTAAAATACGGCGACATGAATGCATTTGTAGAGAAACTGAAAAAAATGGGATATGAAGATGTCAGGCTTATTGACACCACAAAGGGAATGTTCATGACCGGGTTCGAAGCAGCCTGGATGGGACTTTCGGGATCGGCGTTACTTGTTGGGAGGAAATAAGCGATGGGGCTGTTTAAGGATTATGTGAGTCAGACAAGGAAGCCTGAAGGTTTTCTCGGAAAGATGATGGTAAACGGCATGAACGGCGGACATGCAAAGTTAGCCGACTGGGGAATGTCGCATCTTCAGACCATCGTACCCGAGGAAATCGTGGAACTGGGATGCGGCGGCGGCAGAAATGCGGGAGAGCTTCTGAAGCGGTATCCTTTTTCAAAAGTAACCGCCATCGACTATTCGGAAATATCCGCAGGGATAGCCGCCGAATATAATGCAGAGGCGGTAAAAAAAGGAAGATGCAGGGTAATGCAGGGCGATGTATCAGCCCTTGATCTTCCGGAGGAAAAATATGATCTTGCCACCGCATTTGAAACCGTATATTTCTGGCCGGGGCTTTCAAAATGCTTTGCCCAGGTTGCGAAAGTGCTGAAACCCGGCGGAGTTTTCATGATCGTCAACGAATCGGACGGCACGGATAAAACGGGTCTTAAATTTGAGAAGATCATAGACGGGATGAAATGTCATACCATTGAAGAAATTGAATCGGCGTTAAAAAGTGCCGGATTTAAAAAGGTAAGATCGGATCATCATAAAAACAAGCCATGGATCACGGTAATAGCAACGAAATGACGGCAGACGGCAACAAAATATGCGGCACCGGGCTTAAAGGCAATAGATGAGTTTATGGAAATGCCGGCGTAGTCAGCACGGAGGAGAGTTTAGATCATGAAACAGTACAAACCCGAGAAAATGGCAGCCATCAGCAGGTATCAGAATTACATACCGACGCTTTCCGAAAAGATGAGGCGGGATATCTATGACAGGATGAACGAGCTGATAGAGGAAGAAAAAGCCTATTGCGATCAGGGGAATTACAGGCACATGGCTCAGATCTTCACATCCATCGCCCTCTATCAGACACTGCAGAAACACGGTAAAAGCGAGGAAGAAGCCTATAAGATAACCTCGGAGGAAATGTGGAAAGCTCTGACTCCGGAGAGTTACCGGAAAATGGCCCGCCTTCCTTTCTTTTTGACCCTGATGAAAAAGATCCTTCCCATAGGATTCAAAAACGGGACAGGAACAGGCTGGAGATATGAGTGGCATTTTGACGAGGATCCAAAAAACAGATTTCACTTTGAATGCAAAGAATGTGTTTACCGCCATGTTTTTGAAGAGCAGGATCTGATGAAGCTTGGAGCAATGTTCTGCCATTCCGACGTGATCAATTTCGGAAATCTGCCATACACGGATTTTAAGCGTACTAAAACTCTTTGTCAGGGCGGCGACTGCTGCGACTTTGATTTTGTAAGACATGATAAAGATGCGGGAAATGGATGGGAACGAAGTGAAAGCATTTAAGATCAATACATTAAGCGAAGCAGAGATCCGCGCCATAGGAGACGCCTTTGCGGATTATGAATATGCGGATTCAGAGCGGGGCATGAGTTATCTGGGAAAAGGAAAACAGGCGGTCAGCGACTATATCTGTGCATATGTCCGCATGGCAATCAAAGAGAGGGTTCTCTATTCGACAAGTGAAAACCACGAGGCGTTTATCGCTTTTAAAAGATCGGAGCACAAAATGAGCGCCCGATCTGCGGCAGGACTGCTGGGAACCGCTGCTGGATGTGCGGACTTTAAAAATATCGGGAAAGCAGCAAAGGGTTTTTTACATTCGGAAAAAGGATATGGAGAAATCCTTTCAAAACTCAAAATACCGTATATATACGTAGGAATGGTTGCCGTTACAAAGCCTTATCAGGGCCGGGGATATATGAGGGAGCTTCTGGATATAGCCTTTGAAGAGGGGCGGAAACATTCCCTCCCTGTTGTGCTTGATACTGATGCCGGGCTGAAAAAAGCCAAATATGAGCATCTTGGCATGAAATGCGTGACTACCAGACATCTTGCAAAGGGAGTAGAACTTTACGGAATGGTGTACGAACCTGAGAGTATTCCCAAAGAATGGCGCAGCGATGTCGTGATGGATGATTTCCGCATAATGAGCGGGAAAAATGAATCCATCTGGGATAAGTTTGCATCTGTGTATGGTTCTTTTGTAACCGCCACACCCGGGAACAAAAAAGCCTATGAGGCCATCTATAAAAGGATAAGAACGGTAGTTAAGGATAAAGAAGTGTTGGAGATCGCCACCGGTCCGGGGGTGATAGCAAAACAGGTGGCGGCCGAGGCAAAAAGCATGATTGCCACTGATTTTTCTGAGAAGATGCTCGCGGTCGCACACAGAGGCGAGGTTCCGTCCAATCTTAAGTTTGAACAGGCAGATGCCTGCGATCTTCCGTATGAAGATAACAGCTTCGATGTTGTTATAATTGCAAATGCTCTGCATATAATCCCCGAGCCCGAGAAGGCACTGGCGGAGATAAGACGGGTTTTGAAGGAGGACGGGATACTTGTTGCGCCCAATTTCATTCATGATAATAAAAACAGGATAAGCGGAGCGTTCAGCAAAGCATTATCCGCCGCAGGAGTTGTATTTGAGGCAAAGTGGGATGCGGATGGATTCATTTCCTTCCTCGAAGCAAACGGCTTTAAGGTTAAGGATTCAAAGGAGCTTAAATCCACGATCCCCATGGTGTATACGGAAGCATGCATACGCCTGAATTAGAAGATATTGGTACGCTCCCCTGATTGACTGCGGCCTGATCGTCAGGTTTTCTCCGGATCAAAATTGATCGGCCGGTTCTTAGGTTCAAATTTATTGTTGACAATTCCCCCTCACAGTGATAATTTATACATGTTAGCTAACAACGTTAACATACAATCATCCCAAGGAGGACGCTTTGATCCGTGCCCAGAGACAAGTCCGTAAACCATGTTAAGATAATGGCTGCCGCCAGGGAAGAATTCCTTAAGAAGGGTTTTGAAAAAGCATCCATGCGAAGCATTGCCGATCGCTGTGAGATGACCGCTGCGGGGATCTACCGTCATTGTACGGATAAGGAGGATCTCTTTTGTCAGCTGGTATCTCCCGCCGAGAACAACCTGATGGAATGGGGCAGGGCGCATATGCATAGATATGAGGAGCCGGTAAAAAAAAGCCGGAAGATGATCTGGCAGGATTCCTTTATCGACATGATGCGTGAGGTGGTCTATCCGAATATGGAGGATTACCATCTGCTCATCGCCAAATCAAAGGGCAGCAGATATGAAAACTATCTGCATGATATGACGGAAATGGCGCAGGATAAGTTTTTATCCTATCTGGACGGGCTGAGAAAGGCAGGAATAAGTGCTCCGGAAATGACGAAACAGCAGCTGCATATTTTACTGACTGCCTATCTTACGGCCCTGTTTGAACCGGTGGTTCACAATTATCCGTACAGAGAGGCCTGTGAGGCACTCTCAACCCTTGAGAAATTTTTCCTTCCGGGCTGGAAGAAAATGATGGGTGTCTGACCGGATTAACAATTGAATACTGAATAAAAAATATACTCACCGTCCGATTCCATGTAGAACCGGGCGGTGAGGCCGTTTAAGGGGTTAGCTAACAAAAAGGGCAGACCGTTAACCTACGCAGGCGGACAGACCGGGAAGGCAACAGACCGGGAAAGCAACAGACCGGAAAAGCCCAAAACTGTTGAAAAAACACATACGAGGAGACAAAAAATGAAGGAAGAAGCAACAAATGAAGAAAAAAAGTGGTTTGGCACGCTGCTTTCATATGCAAAGGGCAGCGGGGGAAGGCTGTGGACATCGGTGATCTTTTCCATGATCAGCCTTGTTTCCGGACTGGTTCCCTATTACTGCGTGTACAGGATCATAGACAGGTATATTACGGGAAACCTTGATAGGACATTTACGATAAACAGCTGCCTTGCAGCGCTTTTTGCCTATCTCATAAAGGTGGTCTGCTTCGGGATATCAACGGGCATATCCCATTATGTGGCATTTAATGTACTGGAAGGCCTGAGACTTAAGGTTGCGGATGTCTTTTTAAAGGCTCCCCTCGGAGAGGTCTATGCCCATTCCATCGGTGAGATCAAGAGCGTCATAGTTGACAAGATCGAAGATATCGAACCGCCCCTTGCGCATGTTGTTCCGGAGGGAGCCGGTCATATCCTTCTACCCGTCGTATGCTTTGTTTCCCTTATGACGGTCGATATACGTGTGGCACTTGCTTCTCTTCTGGCCTTGCCCCTCGGACTTATATTCATGATGCTGACCTTTAAGTTAAGCGGTAAAAACATGACAAAATATCAGGAAGCAAATGCCCGCATGAGCAGCATGATCGTTGAATATGTTGAAGGCATAGAGGTAATTAAGGCCTTTGGAAAAGCAGGAGTAAGCTACGAGAAATTCGCGGGATCCATAGAGGAATACAGGGATTTTGTGATCGAGTGGTTAAAATCCACCTGGGTGACCATGAAGCTTGCTTTTGCCTTTATGCCCGCAACACTGCTCGGCGTGGTTCCGGTGAGTATCCTGCTTGTAAAAAAAGACAGTATGACAATCCCGGAAATGGCGCTTTCCGTTATGCTTGCCATGTCCATGGTGATCAGTATGGCAAAGATCGAGGTCTTTTCAAACGGCCTCAGGCAGATGCAGTATACGGTACTTGAAATACAGAAATTTCTAAAGATAAAAAGCCTCCCCGAACCCGATAACGAAAAGCTTCCCAAAGATCACACCATCGAGCTTAAGGATGTGCATTTTACCTATGATGAAGAGCAGGGGGAAGTTCTTCACGGGATAGATCTTACTCTGAAGGAAGGGAGCTTTACCGCACTGGTGGGCCCCAGCGGAGGAGGCAAATCCACGGTGGCAAAGCTCATAGCAAGATTCTGGGATGTAAACAGCGGAAGCATAAGTATCGGAGGAATAAACATAAAAGATATAAAGGTTACTTCCCTTGCGGATATCGTAAGCTTTGTGACCCAGGACAATTTCCTCTTTTCAAGATCCATCATGGAGAATATAAGACTTGGTAAACCGGATGCCACGGATGAAGAAGTGATGAGGGCGGCAAAGTCAGCCTGCTGCGATGATTTCATAAAAAAGCTTCCGGACGGATACGATACATCTGCGGGAGAGGCGGGAAAACGCCTGTCCGGAGGTGAGAGACAGCGGATCGCCATAGCGAGGATGATGCTTAAAAATGCACCCATAGTGATCCTTGATGAGGCAACGGCTTTTACGGATCCCGAGAATGAGACAAAACTTCAGGAGTCCATAGCCAATCTGACAAAGGGCAAGACTCTTTTAGTGATAGCTCACAGGCTTTCGACCATCAAAAATGCGGACAGGATAGTGGTACTTAATGACGGACGGATCGAGGATGCGGGGACCCAGGAAGAGCTCATGGAGAGATCACCGCTTTATAACAGAATGTGGCAGGCTCATATAGGTGCAAGAAACTGGGCGGCCGGAAACGTGAAGGAGGCATAAGATATGTTCAGGACGATAAAAAGGATCATAGACTGGTGCGGAGAATTCAAGGCAAGTCTGTTCATCGGATTTGTATTCTCATTTTTTTCATCATGGGCTGTGGCGGCCCCGGTGGCCTATGCGGGATATGTTATCGGAATGATAATATCCGATGTAAAAAGCGGAAAGGGCATAGATCAGAAGCTTGCCGTAAAAAGCCTGCTTATTATAATGCTTATGGTATTTGCCAGATTTCTGTTTGATTATCTGAAGGCACGCTTTCATGAAAAGATCGGGTATGAACTGGTTGCAAGAGACCGTTTAAAAATAGGTGAAGCTCTTAAACGGGTATCCTTGGGATACTTTCAGACGAACGATACGGGAGCGATATTAAATGCCATAACCACGGGACTGGCGACACTTGAGAACATGGGGATCAGAATGGTGGACGGTTTTGTCGGAGGATATTTAAACTTCCTCTGTGTGCTGTTATTCCTTGTATTTATCATACCAAAGTGCGCTCTTATCGCTTTGGCGGGCGTATCTGTTTCCTTTGTTTTTCTGCTGATGATATCAAAGCATGGCAGTACAAACACAAAGGTGTTAAACGCCGAGAATGAGCGTCTCACCAGGGCAGCGCTTGAATATACCAGAGGACTGCCCGTTGTAAAATCCTTCGGAATGGAAGGGGCTTCGGCAAGGGATTTCAAAAAGGCCTGCAAAAGTGCAAAAGACATAGCCTTAAAGATAGAATGGGGCTTCATTCCATATAACTGTCTGCATATTTTTGCCCTCAAGGCGGCAAGCGTATGGATGATAATCGCGGTAATGTATGCGGGACTTTCGGGGGAGCTCGAACTTACCATGGTGCTCATCGTATCATTTCTGTCCATGTCGATCTTTAATTCCGTGGAACCCATTGCGGACAGCGCCCATGTTCTGTCCGTTATAAACAATGCTTTTGACAAGATGGAGATGTTTTCCGATGCGAATCTTCTGGATGCAAAGGGAACGGATATAAAACCCGAAAATTATGATATCGAATTTTCAAATGTGGATTTTTCATATTCCGATGCTGTATCAACGGAAAACAGGAAAGTGCTCAAAGATGTTTCCTTCAGGATCCCCGAGGGATCAACAACAGCCATCGTAGGTCCTTCGGGAAGCGGAAAGACCACGATCTGCAACCTGATCGCAAGATTCTATGATGTAACGGGCGGCAGCATCACTCTGGGAGGAACGGATGTGAAGGAATACAGCTTAGACAGCCTGCTTGGCAATATTTCCATGGTATTTCAGAACGTATATCTCTTTAACGATACCATCCGGGCAAACATCTGCTTCGGCAGGGATAAGGTTACGGAGGAAGAAATGATCGAGGCGGCAAAAAAAGCCCGCTGCCACGACTTTATCATGGAGCTGCCGGATGGCTATGATACCGTGATCGGTGAAGGAGGAGGGACCCTTTCCGGCGGCCAGAAGCAGAGGATATCCATAGCAAGGGCGATCCTTAAGGATTCGCCGGTCATTATCCTGGATGAATCCACGGCAAGCATCGATCCCGAGAATGAGCATCTCATACAGGGCGCGATAACGGAGCTTTCAAGAGGCAAGACCGTGATAATAATCGCACACAGGCTTGCAACCATCGAGGCTGCGGATCAGATACTTGTTGTTGATGACGGACGGATCGTCGAAAAGGGAAAACATGATGAACTGATAAACTTAGGGGGCAGATATGCGGGGTTTGTAAATATCAGAAAGCAGGCCGAAAACTGGCAGATCGCGTGAAACATAAAACCGGGATATGTGGAATTATCCCGGGCATTTAATAAAATTGCGGTACGTGATAATGATCCCCGGCACCTGAAAACTGCGGTAATTGAAAATTTTCCCCGGTACTTGAAAATAACCGGGATGGATTTATAATAGTATAAGGCGGTTAGCATAGTCTAACCTGATCCTGCCCACTTATATCATGGTATGGGAATGGTATATCCGGGATATGGATATTCTGATATATTCCGAAGCATTCCGATGCATGGTTAGCAACAGCTAACAGCATCCGTCAATAAATATCTAAGGAGGAGATCATCATCATGAAATGGAAAGGAATAGGATTATTTGCACTCGGCACTCTGTTTGGACTGGAAGGGATCAAACTGCTGTCCTCCAAGGATGCCAAAAAGGTTTATTCACACTGTACGGCAGGTGTTTTAAGGATGAAGGATTCTGTCCTTGACCAGGTAACCACCCTTCAGGAAAACTGCGCTGATATCTATGAAGAAGCAAAGGATATCAATGAAGAGAGATCCAAAAAGGAAGAAGTTACGGAAGAATGAAGTATACGATAAAACATGAGATCAAAAACAGGATCCGGATACATCTGCCAATGAAGCGCTTAAGCTTCAGGGAAGCGGATACCCTCGAATACTATCTTAAGAATCATGATGAGGTGGGAGAGGTAAGGGTGTATGAACGGACCGCCGATGCAGTTGTGTTTTTTACCTGTGACAGATCCCGTATCCTTAAGATAATAAAGGAATTCTCGTTTGACGATATACAGGTACCGGACAGCGTATTTGAAAGCTCCGGAAGGGAACTTTCCGCAAAGTATTATGATAGGATAGTGACTGCCGTTGTCCTGCATTATGCAAGGCGCATCATTCTTCCGTTTTCAATAAGAAGAGTGATCGATACGGTAAAAGCAGCCGGATTTATCATCAGGGGATTGAAGACTCTTAAAAACAGGCGTCTGCAGGTGGAGATGCTTGATGCCATGGCCATTACCGCCGCAATACTTACGGGGGATCACAATACGGCTTCGAATGTAATGTTCCTTCTTAAGGTGGGCGATACTCTTGAGGAGTGGACACATAAGCGTTCGGTGGATGAGCTTGCTAAAAGGATGTCCCTGAATATCGATAAGGTATGGCTTCTTACGGATGACGGTGAAGTACAGACCGATTCATCAAAGATCGAATGCGGAGACAGGGTCATTGTCAGAATGGGTAACATGATCCCCTTTGACGGAGAAGTGATATCCGGAGAAGCCATGGTCAATCAGGCATCCATGACGGGGGAACCGGCAGCAGTTCGAAAAGATGCGGGTACGAGCGTGTTTGCGGGAACCGTGGTTGAAGAGGGAGACCTCACCATCCGCGTTACACAGACCGAAGGATGCGGGCGGTTTGACAAGATAGTTAAAATGATCGAGGAATCCGAAAAGCTCAAATCATCCCTTGAGAGCAGGGCGGAAAGACTGGCCGACAGGCTTGTTCCATATACGCTTCTTGCTGCAGGACTGACATGGGCCATAAGCCGTAACGTTACAAAGGCCGTATCCGTGCTGATGGTAGATTATTCCTGTGCGCTTAAAATGGCCATGCCCATATCGGTGCTGTCTGCAATTAAAGAGGCATCGGAATATAACATAACCGTCAAGGGCGGAAAATTCCTGGAAGCCGTGGCCGATGCGGACACCATAGTATTTGATAAAACGGGAACCATCACGAAGGCTCAGCCGACAGTGGTAAGGGTGGTTTCCTTCTGCGAAGAATCGGAAGATGAGATGTTAAGACAGGCCGCCTGTTTGGAGGAGCATTTCCCCCACTCGGTAGCAAGAGCCGTTGTGGACTGTGCATATGACAAAGGACTTCTGCATGACGAACTCCATACAAACGTCGAATATATAGTGGCCCATGGTGTGGCCTCGGAGATCGACGGGGAAAGAGCTGTTATCGGAAGCTATCATTTCGTGTTTGAGGATGAAGGAGTGACAATACCGGAGGATAAAAAAGAAGAATTTGATTCCCTTCCGGATGAGTACTCACATCTTTATTTTGCAAAAAACGGGAAGCTGTCGGCCTGCATCCTGATCGAGGATCCCATGCGGAAAGAAACCCGTGACGTCATAAAAAATCTCAGGCAGCAGGGATTTAAGCATATAGTGATGATGACGGGTGACAGTAACAGAACGGCTGCAAAGATCGCTTCGGAAGCCGGGATCACCGAATATTATGCGGAGGTACTTCCCGAAGACAAGGCGGGATATGTGGAAAAGGCAAAGGCTTCAGGACATCGTGTGATCATGGTCGGAGACGGGATCAACGATTCGCCGGCACTGTCTGCTTCGGATGCGGGCATCGCCATAAGCGACGGAGCGGAAATAGCAAGGCAGATAGCGGATATCACCATCGGCTCCGATGATCTTGAAAGCATTGTCATACTCAGGGAGATAAGCACCCTTTTGATGAAACGGATAAGGTTTAATTACAGGACCATCGTGGGCTTTAATACGGCGCTCATAGGACTGGGAATAGCAGGATTGGTGCCCCCCGCAACAAGCGCCATGCTTCATAACGGCTCCACCGTGGCACTGGGACTTAACAGCATGACAAGCCTGAGAGTCAGATAACAGGAGGAAATTTAATGTTTAAAAAGGTTGCTCCGTATATCGGAGAGTACAAAAAATACACCGTATGGGCCGCCCTGCTCATGTCACTCGGCATTATCGCAAATGTGGTCCCGTATTTTTTCCTGTATCAGATCATTTCACCCCTTACGAGAGGCGAACATACAGGCTCCGCATTTGTGATGGTAAGAGTACTTGCGGTAGCTCTGTGTGAGACCGCCTTTGCGCTTTTATATGTTAAGGGTCTGGAATTCTCGCATATAAGTGCCTACAACACCCTCAAAAACCTGAGGATCTCCCTGCAGGGAAAGCTTGAGAAGCAGCCCCTTGGCAACATACAGAATCTGGGAACGGGGCGTATCAAAAAGATATTTACCGATGATATCGATCAGATCGAGCTTCTTTTAGCCCATGCGATCCCCGAAGGCATCGCAAACATTTTTATCCCTGTTCTTATCATTGTGCTTATGTTTATAACCGACTGGAGACTGGGGCTGTTATCACTTGTTCCCCTGGTGCTTGGAATGCTTGCCATGGGGATGATGATGAAATCAGGATTCGAGAAGATGAATGATTACTATGAGTCCGCCGCAAAGATGAACAATACCATCATCGAGTATGTGAACGGGATGGAAGTTGTCAAGGTGTTCAACAAGGACGGCGACTCCTATAAGAGATTCGGCGAAGTGGTACGGGACTACCGGGATTTTACCATTGCATGGTATAAGGTATGCTGGCCCTGGATGGCGGCCTATGCGGCCATTCTGCCCTGCCTTGCCCTGCTGATGCTTCCCGTTGGTTCATCCATGATACTTTCGGGGACCCTGACCCTTGACAGACTGATCCTGGTTCTCTGCATGTCCTTTGCCGTCGGCCCCTCGTTTTTAAAGGCCTTAAATTTTGCCGGGAAGTTTCCCCAGCTTGATTACAAGATATCCGAACTGGAAAAACTCATGGAACACCCGCCCCTTAAGGAAGGTAAAAACGGCTTTACGGGGGAAGACAGGAGTATCTCGTTTGAAGATGTCAGGTTCGGATATGAGGATGAGGAGGTTTTGCACGGTGTAAATCTTTATATGAAACAGGGAACGACCACGGCCCTTGTGGGAGAGTCCGGAAGCGGCAAATCCACGCTGGCTAAGCTTCTTGTGCATTACTATGATCTTGACGGGGGATCGATAAAGATCGGCGGACAGGATATTACGGATATGTCCCTTGAGGCGCTTAACGATCAGGTTGCCTATGTTTCACAGGAACAGTTTCTTTTTAATACAACTCTTTATGAAAACATTCTGATCGGAAAACCCGGTGCGGCGAAGGAACAGGTTTTAGAGGCCGCACACAGAGCCCAGTGCGATGAATTCCTTGAAAGACTGCCGGAGGGCATTTATACAAAGGCAGGTGACGGAGGAAAGCAGCTGTCGGGAGGCGAGAGACAGAGGATATCCTTAGCAAGGGCGATCCTTAAGGATGCACCGGTCATTGTTCTTGATGAGGCCACGGCATTCATGGATCCGGAAAACGAGGAAAAACTAAATGCCGCAATCGATGAGATCATAAAAGACAAAACCGTTTTGGTGATCGCCCACAGATTATCCACCGTTAAAAATGCGGATAAGATATGCGTCATGAAAGAAGGGCAGTGCATCGCGGCAGACAGACATGAAAATCTTCTGAAAGACTGCTCCGAATATAAAAAGTTCTGGGATGCATCCGTAAGCGCAAGCGCATGGAAGATCAAGGAGGCGTGAAACAATGTTAAGGATATTACACAGACTGATCTGTATTACGGGAAAATATAAGAAAAGGATAAGGCTGTCCTATATCACTTCTTTTATCAAGGGCATCATGATGAAGGCGCCCCTTGTGTTAAGCTTTATGGTGATAAGCTTATTCATGCAGGGACAGATGGATAAAAAGAAATGCCTGTATATCGGGATCGCAATGGTTTTGAGCGTGGTCATCGAGGCGGTATTTGAGCATATCACCAATGTTCTCCAGTCGGCTACGGGCTATATGGTATTTGCGGACATGAGGATGAGACTCGGCGATCATTTAAGAAAGCTTCCCATGGGCTATTTTACCGAGGGTAATCTGGGCAAGATCAGTGCGGTCCTTTCAACCGACATGGTATTCATAGAAGAAAACTGCATGGGAGTATTGTCTGAACTGGTTTCCTTTATTATATCCCAGGGGCTTATGGTCCTCATGATGTTTGTGATGGACATAAGGTTAGGACTTCTGTCTGCTTTTATCGTTTTGGTCTTTATCATAGTGGGAAATCTTATGCTTAAGACCACCCTTAAACATTCGGTGATCAAGCAGGAGGATGCCGAATCCCTGACGGAGGAGGTTCTTGATTTTGCGGAAGGGATAGGCATCATCAAGTCCTTTAACATGCTTGGCGACAGATCGAAGAGACTGACTGATGAATTTGAAAAAAGCTGTAAAGAAAGCATAGATTTTGAGATCGCCTACAGCCCCTTTGCAAAAGCTCTTTATCTGACCTTTGGCATCGGCACCGCGCTTATGCTTGCACTTTCAGGGCTTCTGTTCGGTAAAGGGATGATCCCCGATACATATATGGTCGGAATGGCATTGTTCCTTTTTGATATGTTTGTTGCCATCAAGAGCTACTACGGCCAGATGGCAAGACTTACCGTCACATCAGCAAGCCTTGACAGGATAGAGGAAGTATTTGAGGCTGAGGAATTAAAGGATGAAGGGAAAAAGAGCCTGAAAGACATGGATGTTTCCGCTGCTTCGGTGCCTGCCATCGAATATGAGAATGTGAACTTCGGATACACGGAAAAGGATGTTCTTAAGGAAGTCTCCTTTAAGGTAAATGCCGGAGAGATGACCGCACTTGTAGGACCTTCCGGCGGAGGAAAATCCACCATAGCTTCCCTTCTTGCAAGATTCTGGGATGTGAGAAGCGGCCGCATACTGGTAAACGGAGAAGATATAAGAGAGGTACCCCTGGGAGTGCTTATGGATAATATCAGTATGGTATTCCAGAGAGTGTATCTTTTTAAAGATACGATATATGGAAATATTGCCATAGGGCGCCCGGATGCTTCAAGGGAAGAGGTTATTGAGGCGGCAAAAAAAGCAAGGTGCCATGATTTCATAATGCAGCTTCCCGAGGGCTACGATACGGTGATAGGAGAAGGGGGCGCATCCCTTTCGGGAGGAGAGAAGCAGAGGATATCCATAGCAAGATGTATCCTTAAGGATTCTCCCATAATCATCCTCGATGAGGCGACCGCAAGTGTGGATGCGGACAATGAAAGAGCCATACAGGAGGCCATCTCGGAACTCTGCAGGAATAAGACGCTTCTTGTGATCGCGCACAGACTTAAGACCATAAAGGATGCGGATCAGATACTTGTGGTTTCGGACGGACAGATCATAGAAAGGGGCGATCACGAAGGACTCTGTGCACAGGACGGAACATATGCGCACATGGTGGCTCTGCAGGCATCATAGCGGCTGAACCTGTCTGTCATCTAGAAAGAGTAAGTTTAAAAAAATATTGGTTTGCGTTATACTGAAGACACGATCTGCATGAGATTATTGGGAGGAGCTTATCCTGATGCCCGATCAGTTTTCAAGGACGCGATTATTATACGGAGCGGCAGCAATGGGAAGGCTTAAGTCTTCCCGTGTTGCCGTTTTCGGTATCGGGGGAGTGGGAGGCTACGTTGTGGAGGCTCTGGCAAGGAGCGGGATAGGCGCCCTGGATCTTATAGATGATGACAAAGTCTGTCTTACAAATCTCAACCGCCAGATCATCGCCACAAGAAAAACTCTGGGGAAATACAAGGTGGATGCGGCAAAAGAACGTGTTTTGGACATTAACCCTGAATGCGAGGTCAGAACATACAGGACCTTCTTTCTGCCCGAGACCAAAGATCAGTTTGATTTTCGAGATTATGACTATGTGGTGGATGCAATCGACACGGTCACCGGAAAGCTTGCTATCATAGAAGAAGCAAAAGCCGCCGGGGTGCCGGTCATCTCCTCCATGGGAGCCGGGAATAAAGTGAATCCCGCACTTTTCGAAGTGGAGGATATCTACGGAACTTCCGTCTGTCCCCTGGCCAGGGTAATGCGTCATGAGTGTAAAAAAAGAGGGATAGACTCCCTTAAGGTCGTTTATTCAAAGGAAAAGCCCATAAGTCCCCGGGAGGATGCATCCCCCGACTCAGGGGCGGATCCCATCGATCCTTCGAAAACGGATCCCATCGATCCTTCGAAAGCGGATCCCATCGATCCTTCGAAAGCGGATCCCATCGCTTTTCCGGATGCGGAGAAAAGAAGCTTAAAACGCAGAGCAATACCGGGTTCAACGGCCTTCGTCCCTTCCGTTGCCGGCCTGATCATCGCGGGCGAGGTGATAAACGATCTGGTGGGATCAATGGCAGAGTAAAAGGCGATCTTGCGGGTTCGCGGAATTTCCCGGATCCGGTGAGACAGAGGGACGGTTCTTTTGTCTCAATGAGACAGAGGGACGGTTCTTTTGTCTCAATAAGACAGGATCCGGATGAGGAGACAGTCCCGCCTTTCCCCAGGCTTTTCTGAGGAAAAGTGGTACTAAATCTGTAAAACCCCGTGATCAGTATGATTTTTCGGCCGGATTTCAAAGTTAAAGTGGTACTAAATACATAGAACCCTGTGACCGGTATGACTTTCCGGCCGGATTTTCAGGTTAAAATGGTACTATATTTATAGAATCTCATGATCAGTATGACTTATCGGCTGGATTTCAAAGTCAAAGTGGTACTAAATACATAAAACCCCGTGACCGGTATGACTTTCCGGCCGGCGGATGACAGGAGCAGGAATCGGAACCGGCATATCCCGGAGCAGGTGCAAGGAGGATTCAAATGACGGATAAGGAAAAGATCTTCGGTCAGAACCTAAAAGAGACAATAAAGATCAACGAAAATACCTGGCGATTCGAGGATGACAACGTAAGGTTTCTGCTCTTGTGCGGCAGCGAAAAAGCGGCCCTTATCGATACCGGAATGAACACCCCTTCTGCCCGGGAAATGGCACAGAGCCTGACAGATCTTCCTCTCATCCTGATAAACACCCATGCGGATAGGGATCATATCTCGGGAAACAGTGCATTTGAGGAGTATTATATGAGCCCTGCCGAGGAAGGCAATCTCAGGAAAAACGGAGCAAAGGGAACAATTCTTCCTGTAAAAGAAGGAGATGTTATTGACCTTGGCGATCGACCTCTTAGGATAATCGACATTCCGGGTCATACCCCCGGGAGCATTGCAATCTTGGATGAAAAAAACAGGGTGCTTATTTCCGGAGATTCCATCCAGGACGGCAATATATTCATGTTCGGCATCTTCAGAGATCTTGACAGATACATAGAAAGTCTCAAGCACCTTTCGGAATATGACGGGCTGTATGATGAAATATACGCCATGCATGGATCCTTCCCGGTAAAACCGGATCTTACGGCTAAGCTCATAGAGGGTGCGGAGCAGATAAGGGACAAGTCGGTTCAGGGAACAAAGATCGACATGTTCGGAAATGACGTAATTGTCTATAAGTTCCCATATGCAGGATTTCTGTGTGATCCTGAGTAGACAAAGACATACATAACAAAAAGACAGGGAGACAGAAAAATGTTCAGACCGAAAACAGCCCCAATGGGGTGGAACAGCTGGGATTGCTACGGAGCCGCCGTTACGGAAAAAGAGGTACGACAGAACGCCGAATTCATGGCAAAAAATCTGAAACAGTATGGCTGGGAATATGTTGTAGTGGATATACAATGGTATGAACCCGGCGCAGACAGTCATGAATACAGACCGTTTGCGGATCTGTGCATGGATGAATACGGAAGACTGCTTCCGGCACCGAACCGTTTTCCCTCGGCAGCAGACGGAAAGGGATTTACCGCCCTTGCCGATTATGTACATTCCCTGGGACTGAAATTCGGCATACACATCATGCGTGGGATTCCCCGTCAGGCGGTCCATAAGAATCTTCCTGTTTACGGAACGGATAAAACAGCCCGGGATGCGGCGAGGTTCAACAGCATATGCGTTTGGAACCCCGACATGTACGGCGTGAAGCCCTGCGACATCGGAAGAGCCTATTACGACTCCATATTCAGCCTGTATGCGGGCTGGGGCGTTGATTTCATAAAATGCGACGACATCTGCAGGGAACTTCCCCACGAAGAGGAAGAGCTCATAATGCTGTCGGATTCGCTTAAAAATTGCGGAAGGGATATAGTTCTTTCACTTTCACCGGGACCGGCGCTCCTTGAAAAGGCCGAGCTTTACAAACAGACTGCCCATATGTGGCGCATAACCGATGATTTCTGGGATGAATGGAAGCTTCTCTATGCCATGTTTGAACGTGCGGAAAAATGGAGTATCCATGCCGGAGCCGGACATTATCCCGATGCGGACATGCTGCCCATAGGTCCCATCAGGCAGGATTATGACAAGAATAACCGTACCGCCTTTACCGAGGACGAGCAGATAACCATGATGACCCTTTGGTGTATCATGCGCTCACCCCTTATGATCGGAGGTGAGATGACAGGGTTTGATGATTTCACAAAGAAGCTCATCACAAATGCGGCAGTTCTCAGGATGCATGCAAATTCAAGAAATGCCCGTCAGATCTTCAGAAGGGAAATGTGCGGAAGCGAATTCATTCTCTGGACGGCAGATGACTGTGAGGGCGGAAAATATATAGCCGTTTTCAACGCAGGGGATAAGGACGCTCATCTGGAATTTGATACGGAAGAAACGGAAACCGTTTCGGCAGACATGAGAGCCACAGAACTCTGGAGCGGAGAAACCATGACCATAGGAAAGAAATTCAGCATCGACATCCCTGCACACGGCGCAAAGCTATTAAGACAGTAAGACAGGGGGACGGTTCTTTCGTCTTGCTGAGCCCGGGTAAATAAGCCGGGCTAACGGCAGTACATGTTTGATGAGACGGCGGAACCGTCCCCAAATCTCGTGGACACCTGCTTTTTCTTTTGGTATAGGGTAACCCGGAGTGGGTGTACTTTTGGTGAATTGATGGACCTCCATCGGTACCGCCGGCGGTATTTTCAAGTTCTTCTTCATTCAGGATTTCTTATCCGTTTCCTTGTTATCCATTACCTGTCCTCCTTCTCATATGATACTGTTTACAACATAACTTACAATCCTCTTTTATAGTACTCCCTTTTTACAAAAGTGTTTCTATATGTACAAACTTGAAGTTGTCATAATGCGTCTTTGGGACAGTTCTTTACGCACTCCATGCATAGGATGCATTCTGTACCGTTTTTACGTTTCCTTGAATTATCTGTCACATCAAC